>CAYUEE010000050.1:7680-31811 GCA_964443615.1 uncultured bacterium
TTAAGCTCTTAACCAAGATGAGACTAATTTTCAGAGTGATTCTAGCTAGGTACCTCAACCGCTAACGATGGAGACTATTCTCATTCCTACCGCAAATAGACCGAAGCAGTTCGCGACTTTTCGGAAAACACAGTAAAATGATGAGTAGGAAGTTAACACAACTAAACATCATGAAAGACAAAAATTATTCTTGGAAGGGAAGTCCCAACGCTGGATCTGTCCTCATGGCTCTGGCAGGGATTGGCGCTGTGGTTGTACTGTTGGCTGGTTTCGCAGGCTAGTTTGTGACACTGATAGTTTGGAGTTGATTAAGGGTGGGGAGGGCTGCGGCTCTCCTTGCTTTGCTGTCAGAGACCCGTTCCTGAAGGCTACCAGTGGACACTATTTTGCTCATCTTGTTGAGAGAGTTGAGCCTTGAAAAAATTGACCATCGAGAGAGTTGATCATTGAGGGATAAAGATGAAAGCCTTTGTTGCTGGTGCCACAGGAGAAACAGGTCGTCGTATCGTGACAACTCTAGTCAATAAAAAGATTCCGGTTCGGGCTATGGCTCGGGATCCTGAAGCTGCTCGTGCCTTATTTCCGAGTGGAGTGGAAGTCATCAAAGCTGATGTTGCCGATCCTGAGGCTCTGCAAGCAGGGTTAGAGGGATGCACCGTTGTGCTGTCTGGTTTGGGGGCACGACCTAGCTTCGATCCAACAGGACCTTACTCAGTGGACTACGTAGGCATGCGGCGCTTAATTGATAGTTCTAAAAGTCGTGGCATCCAGCATTTTGTCATGGTGTCGTCGCTGTGTGTATCTCAGTTTTTCCATCCATTGAATCTGTTCTGGCTAGTTCTCTATTGGAAAAAACAAACCGAAACCTATCTTCAAAATAGTGGCCTTACCTACACAATTGTGCGACCAGGAGGCTTATTGAATGAAGACAGTACAGATACTCTAGTCATGGCTGCAGCCGATACTCTTTTCGAGGGCAGGATCCCACGTCTGAAAGTGGCTCAAGTGTGTGTTGCTGCCCTCACCCTACCTGAATCTCAGAATAAGGTAGTTGAAATCATTGCGAAGCCAGATATTCCCACATTGGAGATGTCACAATTGTTTGCCAGCGTGCCTACAGCTTAGCTGAGGGTTGATGGAGTGGGGTTCTCCTCCTAAGGACTCAATTTCAAGCCACAAGCACGTAGAGAGCTCAGATGGTTGAAAGTTAACTGGCTAAGGGAATTTCAACACGCTGTGCATCACCCCAGAAGGTTTCGAGATCATAGTATTCGCGTTCATCCTTCAACATCACGTGCACGATCAGGTCCGCATAGTCAACTAGGATCCAGGAAGACGCTTGCATCCCCTCAACTCGTAGTGGATCCCGTTGCCATTGGTCAGCGATCTCTTCTTGAATAACGCGGGCAATGGCGCGAACCTGAGTCGTGGAGTAACCGGTCACAATCAAGAAGTAATCGGCTAAGGTTGAGACCTGTGTGACATCCAGTAACGTGATCTCACCCCCTTTACGATCATCAGCCGCTGCCGCTGCTGTTAAAGCCATTCGGTAGGATAGGTCAATAAAAGTACGGGGTTGAGTTTGGGGTGTGAATTGATGCAATGATGATCCTCCTGAGATCAGCGGTTAGTCTGCTAAAAGACGGAAACCATAGGTAAACCTAACGTGTGCTTAACGGAGCGTGATGCAATCCATCAACATCTCTATCTCCGGTTTAGCAGAAATTCACTCAAATGACCGCTTCAAGTCGAGGTGTTGACCAAATCTTAACCTGCTGGGATCGAGTCATCACCCTCCAATCTTTGAGAAAACAAATGCCTCGGCGAAGCTTGAGGAGCCATAGGGTTCAAAGTCTGTTGCGATTGTTCAGGGATCCTAAATATCCATAAATATCGAGTCGTGACCGGGGAAAGCAGTGGTAGGTTAATGGGTGCCCAATTCTGTTTGAGATCCTGAGTATGAGCAGTTTGCGTAGTCAAGTCGTCACCCAAGGTGCTAAGCGCGCTCCCAACCGAGCCATGTTAAGAGCTGTGGGGTTTGAAGATGCTGATTTCAGTAAGCCTATTGTGGGAATTGCCAACGGCTACAGCACGATTACGCCTTGCAACATGGGTATCAATACATTGGCGCTCCGGGCTGAGGCGGCTCTACGGGATGCGGGGACGATGCCCCAGCTATTTGGCACAATTACTGTCAGTGATGGGATCTCAATGGGCACTGAGGGGATGAAATATTCTCTGGTGTCGCGAGAGGTCATTGCAGATTCTATTGAAACAGCGACGAATGGACAAAGCATGGACGGGCTCCTGGCCATTGGTGGCTGTGATAAGAATATGCCGGGCGCGATGATTGCGATTGCTCGGATGAACATCCCGGCAATTTTTGTTTACGGGGGTACGATTAAGCCCGGTCATTACAACGGCCAAGATCTTACGATTGTCAGTGCCTTTGAAGCTGTCGGTGCTTACAGTGCTGGGAAGCTACCCGAATCAGAATTAATTGAAGTTGAAAAGCGTGCTTGTCCTGGAGCTGGATCCTGTGGAGGGATGTTTACAGCCAACACAATGTCATCTGCCTTTGAAGCAATGGGGATGAGTTTACCCTATTCCTCTACAATGGCCGCTGAAGATCAAGAAAAGTCGGATAGTACAGCGACCGCAGCTGAGGTACTGGCACTGGCGATTGCAAAGGGGATCCGACCCCGAGATATTTTGACCCGCAAAGCTTTTGAAAATGCGATGGCTGTCATTATGGCGGTGGGTGGATCAACTAACGCAGTGCTGCACTTACTAGCTATTGCTCATTCCGCTGGGGTATCACTGACCATTGACGATTTTGAGATGATTCGACAGCGGACACCCGTACTCTGTGATCTAAAACCTTCCGGTCGGTATGTAACGGTGAATTTGCATCAGGTGGGTGGGATCCCTCAGGTCATGAAGATGTTGCTGGTCCACGGCCTGTTACACGGAGAGGCCTTGACAATTAGTGGTCAAACCATTGCTGAAGTGTTAGCTGAGGTACCAGACACTCCCCCTGCTGATCAGGATGTCATTCGGCCTTGGGAGACTCCCATGTACGTCCAGGGACATCTAGCCATTTTGAAAGGGAACATGGCCACTGAGGGTTGTGTCGCTAAGATTACGGGCGTGAAAAATCCACAGATTACAGGGCCAGCGCGGGTGTTCGATTCTGAAGAGGAGTGTTTGCGGGCAATTCTAGAAGGTCAAATCAGGGCGGGTGATATCATTGTCGTCCGGTATGAAGGTCCTAAGGGAGGACCAGGCATGCGAGAAATGCTATCCCCCACGTCTGCGATTATTGGAGCAGGCCTAGGTGACTCTGTGGGGTTAATTACTGATGGGCGTTTCTCGGGAGGAACCTACGGTCTTGTTGTTGGTCATGTAGCTCCAGAAGCCGCCGTAGGGGGAACAATTGGCCTTGTCAAAGAGGGTGATTCCATCACCATTGATGCTCATGCTCGGCTGATTCAGTTAAACGTGGAAGAAGATGAGCTAACCCAACGTCGATCCAACTGGCATCCCCCTCAGCCTCAGTACACCCAAGGAGTCTTGGCTAAGTATGCCAAGTTAGTGTCCAGTAGCAGTCTAGGCGCAGTGACAGATTTGAACATGGTCTAGGTATCCTACTCTGAATCTGCTTTAATCGGATCTCTGGTCGTTAGGAAATGCCAAGTCTAGGATCCGATGAGCAACCCTCTCCTCCACTGGAACAACGGATAACCGATTGCCGCGACGTAGGATCCAAAGGTCTTCCGGTGTGAAATGGGCGCGTAACTGAGTAAGTTCAATTGTGGTCGAACATTTGGCTTTGAATTGGACTCGAACTGTGAGCCAGCGAGGATCCTCAGGCATGGATTTAGGATCGTAGTACTCACTGTCAGATTCAAATTGAGTCGGATCGACTACCTTCGGTTCAATAATCTCGGCCAGACCCACGATGCCTGGAGGCTTGGTATTGGAGTGGTAGAAGAAGGCTTGGTCGCCTGGTTGCATCTCCATCAATAGATTCCGAGCCTGATAGTTGCGCACGCCGTCCCAGATGGTGTTGCTATCACGTTCAAGATCATCAATGCTGTAGGTCTTGGGTTCCGACTTCATTAACCAGTAGGCCATGATGAGAGAGCCTTGGGGCGTTGAAACATCAAATGAATCTTTCAAATAGACTCGGATCCCTTCCCTGCTTGCATGGGTTGGGATCCTTGGGTGCTTCAGACTTTACAGAATCAATCTGAGCTAGCTTGATTGGGAGGGATCCGTTTCCGCACTCGCACTAGGCTCACTGACTACCGCTGCATCCTCCGCTCGGACACTTTCTACGACTTCCTTGAGTGAAGGATCCGGATCGACCAGTACGTTACGGAGCCACAACGGTGCAATAAACGTCGTGACAATCACCATCACAATCAAGCTGACATCGAGGGAATCAGAGAGGACACCACTGGCAGCTCCAATGCCGGCAAAGACTAAACCCACTTCTCCACGCGGAATCATCCCAACCCCGATGGCATATTTGTTGATCCCAGGTTTACCAAAAGCGCCGAAACCAGCAAACAATTTACCGATGATGGCTACGACCACTAGAAAAGCAGCGATGATCAGGCCTTCTTGATTGGCTGGCACCCGCGGATCTAGGACCGACAAATCCGTTTTCGCCCCCACACACACAAAGAAAATGGGAGTGAACAGATCCGATAGCGGTCGAATCTGCTCTTCTAATTCGCCCCTGAGCTCGGTTTCTCCGAGAATTAACCCCGCAGCAAAGGCCCCCAAAATGGCCTCAAGCTGAATGACCTGAGCGAGGACAGCCAGAGCAAAGGCCACTAGTAATCCCGGAATTAAGGGATTGCCACGCGTGCGGAGCTGCTGCACCAAGCCAACCAAATAGGGGCTCAACAATCGACCGATCACAATCGTGCCAATGAGAAAGGCTGCTGCACTCAAAATAATGGTGGCCACATCGGCAATGCGAACTTCACCTTGCTCCGCTAATCCTGCCACCACAGCTAGAATCACAATCCCCAGCACATCATCTAGAACAGCCGCCCCGATAATGACTTGACCCTCCATTGAGGAAAGTTTTTGCATCTCAGCTAGAACTTTGGCCGTAATGCCGATACTGGTGGCTGTCAAGGCCGCCCCCGCGAAAATAGCAGAGACAGTCGGGACATTAAATAAAGCAATCAAGCCCAGCGTTCCAGCGGCAAAGGGAAAGACAACACCAATGACAGCGACTGCGGCAGCTTGGGGGCCAGCTCGTAAGAGCTCCTTGAGGTCAGACTCCAAGCCAATTTCAAACAGGAGAATAATGACCCCTAGTTCCGAGAGCAACTCGACTATTTCACTTTGACTAGCGAAAACACGCTGGAGGCTTGCACCCGCTAACCCACTCGTCCAGCTAAGAATATCCATCAACCGTGACGAGGCTGCTAATTCAGCTAATTCTTCGGGGGATGCGGATCCTTCTTGAAAGATGAGTAACTTGAGGATGGAGGCTCCGATGATTACCCCTCCAATCAGTTCACCCAAAACAGAGGGAAACCCCAGTCGGGTGGAGATTTCACCGGCCACACGGCTAGCAAAGTGGATGACAACTAGGGCCAACAGGACAGCGATGACGACCATCGGTCCAAGGTTAGCAACGTCTGCTGGAGGAGTATCCTCAACCGCAGTCGCCAGAAGGGGTAGTACACCGAGCAAACTCACACCTCATCAATAGCAAATTAGGCACATCATATCTGTTGACGGGTCCGCTTAGATCTCCACCACCTCATTCAATTTGAATGGTCTCCATAGGCTGGACTAACCGATCCGCTCACTGTGATCGGCCTCGCCCCCAAAAGTCCGGGCAACTGGCAACGTGAAGTGAAACGCACTGCCCTGGTCCAGTCCTGCTGATTCGGCCCAGATACACCCACCCATCGATTGAACAATGAGCCGACTAATGGCCAATCCTAAGCCGGTTCCACTCACAGAACGCCGCATGGATCCTTCTGCCTGGTAAAACCGATCAAAGATTAAGGTCAGACGATCTGACTCAATTCCGCGTCCAGAATCGGCAACAGTGAACTGTATCATGCGCTCTGTACATCGGTCATTCTGGGGTAGACCTAACACGGATCCCTCAACGGATCCCTGCATTGAAGACACATCACACCGGTTCAGCGCCAGCAACCGGATCCAGATGTGACCGGAGGGATCAGTAAATTTGCAGGCATTGTCCAAGAGCTTACGTAACACCTCGACCAACCACTCACCATCTGCTAGTACCATTGGTAATGCAGAGGGGATATCGAGAGAGACCTCAGGCAGAGCGACTTGTCGCCGCCGCGCCTTCACCCCACTTAGGGCTAGCTCGACACATTCTACGGGGGATAGAGGTTCGATATGCCACTGGATCCGGCCACTTTCTAGCTTTGAGAGCGTGAGAAAGTCCTGAACCAATCGCCGGAGTCGGCCTGCATCCTGCAAGGCTGTTGAGAGCATCTCCTGTCGCATCTCGGAGGGCATATCAGGATCGGACGCTAGACTTTCTAGGCAAATTTGAATGGTGGAGAGGGGGGTGCGTAATTCGTGCCCAGTCACCGCAATTAAGTCTGTCTTGGCTTGGTCTAAGGCGGCCAACTGGTGGTTAAGATCATCGAGATGTTGGTAGGCTTCCGCCTGGATTAGGGCCACCCCCGCTTGGAGGGCGATGGCTTCAGCAAGTTCAACAATTGGTGTTTCCCACGCTCGCGGTTCTTGATCATGGAGTTCTAGTACCCCCACAACTCGACCTTGATACAGCAGCGGAACGACTAACCAGGCCTGGATCTGCGCCTGCTGCCACTGCGACGCTACAGGGATAAACCGAGGATCCTCATGCAAGTCATGACAGATAGCTGTTTCACCCTGGTGAATGGCATCTAGCAAAAATGAATTGGTGCGCAGTGGCCAGGGGTGGCCTTTGAGGGAAGGCTGTCCTGGTTGCACGTACTCTTGTTCAATGGTGACTTCGGCTTGGTCACTAGTGCAGCGGTAAACTAGACAGCGAGAGACCTGAGCCACCTGGCCCAATTCGCGAACCGCAATATTGAGAATATCGTTAGGATCCAGTGAGCGACGAATAGCACTACTAATTCGGTTAACTAAGCGTTCTTTGCGTTCCTGTAACTGGATTGCCTTATAAGTGCGTTGCAGCTTGTACTGACCAGCCTGGAGATAGGTAATTAAGCGCTCAGCAAAGGGAGCTGGATTAAAATAGAGCGTTGATTGATTCCTGTTCTGGGGCACCGGATCCATCTGTAGGCGATCGCCCAGGCTAGCTAAAGCCTCCTCTAGGTCCGGGCGATATGAGGTAATTTTGGGAATCAGATGACGTGCGGCAGTAATGACCACCTGACGCTCAAATGACCATACCCCCTCAAATTGGCGAGCGGCGTCTGTGTCGCGATTAGCCCAGGCGCTGGCCCGGTTGGGCTTTTGCAGAAATCGCTCTCGGCACACCAAACAGGTGGCATAACTGTCGTCAAGCACAATCAAATGCCACTCTTGGGCCAGCGGATCCTCAGGATCCAAAGCTACCGTTTCGTAGGGAACACTCTCGCGAGTAAAATCTGTTTCCGGCGCCGCCAGAACATAGACCGCATCGGCTACAGCACTAATGCGATGGTACCGACGGGCTTCTTGACGATAATACCGTTCTTTTTGGAAATTGGCAAAGACAATGGGCCGCCCTTGACCCGCCAGCACCTGATCTTCCATCGCGTGACTGAGGGCTACTAAGGACGACTTAAAGTAAAGCTGAGGGTGCAGCTGTGGGAGATCCCCAATTAGATCAGCGAGGAGAGAGGTGCGGTGCAGGGTCTTTGTAGTCATACACAAGATCGAAACGATCAAGTCCAGTTGTGGAGCAGTCGGAGAGCGTTGTGAGTAGTCATACCCTTTGACCAAAGCTGTGCATCCACCATAGGCCTACCTCAGCTTTAGGGAGAACCCTACTCTGCCCAATCATCAGCTTGAGATCCTTTGAGATCTATCAGATCCATTGGGATCCATAGCTTGCAAACAATGAGGATCCTTAATTACCCACTCAACATCCTAGAGGGATTCGGGAGGGCTGGAGCGAGCTATCAAGAAATACAACAGAACCTTGCGAAATGGATCCAGCTGAACAGGATAGCAGAACGGGAAGAAATACGGCGAATCCTCTTGATTCAGGGACCTTCTCGCAGGATCCTTAAGAAAGACTAAAGATTTGTCGATTGCGCCGCATCTACTGCGTTGTCAATCACCAGGGAGGACCCATGCACATTGAATTTGCTGAAGAGCTACAGCGACGCCTCCACACGGGCGAGTTGACCCTATCACCGGCTGAACGAGCTCTAATCTGGCGGCATCAATCCGGACGCTGGCTCCAACAAGCAGAAGGCGCACCCCCTCCCATGAAGCGTTTAATCTACGAAGCGGTGGAGCTCATTGATATGGCAGCAACTTTGGCAGAACATGATCTTGAATCAACCCGTGATTTTGCCCGCATTGCCCATCAACTCAACGTCATCTCAGACCAGCTGTCGGACTGGGTGGTCACAGAAGAGGGTTAGAAGATCCTGGGTCATTATGCTTGGGCATAATCCTCGGCAGTCAGAGTTAGATCTCACGTCTAGGTTTTAGTTCTGGGCTGTCTTGAATCAGTGTGAGTATCGAAGAACAGGTAGGTCTTAATGGTGTTTTTAGTAGTCTCGTCTAGTTACTTTGATCCGGATCCTGGTGGACAGGTCCCAGTAGAAATTGGATCCGGAGCTTCAGACCATTAAATTGACGGATTAATTCACTGATAGTGTGTAGAATCCGCGAGCACGGCCATTAAAATGAGTCACCCGCACAACGTATGAGGTCCCAGCTTGAGCCGCAAAGGTGAGACGTGAGTCAGACCCGATGAAATCATCATTCTCAGCGATTATGGATCCGGTGACCCCATTGATGAGCTGCAGATAAGCATCAAAGCGGTTGCTAGAGAGATTAACTGTGACAGATTGTCCTGTCGATAAGCCCTGCAAAGCGTAGTCATCCTTACGAGTGCCAATACGGGTTGGGTTAGCCTGATCGAAGAACACTGATAGGTAACCAGCCTGATTCCCTGGAACAGTGAAAGGGGTGCCAGAGACAATGGGTGTTGGGGTTGGTGCCGGAGTCGGGGTTGGGGTCGGGGTTGAACTCCCCAAGTTAAAGTCTCGGACAACAGCCATGTGCTGCATCCCACTCACACCACTGTCGTTGAATTGAACTGGGGCCACTTCAGACAGCGGGGTGTAGGTCCGGCTATCAAAAACTAGTCCGTTAGGGAATGAGTTGCTACCGATCACAACGGGAACTTCAAAATTGGCTAAAGCCGGTTCAACATAGACAGCATCGTAAGGGCTATTCCGATTGGAGTTGGTATCTGGATCGCCCTGCTGGTCAACCGGGTAGGGGCCGTCAGTGTCTACAACTTGATCGAGGGTGTTGAGGGAGTTCTCCCCCCGACTAGACGTATTGAAATCACCGCCGACAACGACAAAATCTCCAGCGGGGACATTTTGGTTGATGTAGTTGACCAAATCAGAGGATTGAGCACTACGGCGTGACGCATCGCCACCACCCGCTTTCCAATGCACACTCACAACCCACAAGTTTGTTGGTCCAGGGACATTGATGCGCGCCCAAGCGAAGTCCCGGTTACTGATGTTGTCATCTTCCCACTCTCCACTGGCGACAATGGGATAGCGGCTAATCACCCCGTTGGGCAGGGCGCCACCACCATCTCCAGCGGTGCTTTCCCGGAAGTAGGTGTATGCGGAACCAAAGGCGTCATCTACCAGGTCATCGATGCTGCCGTTGTCATAATCAAATTCTTGTATTAGGACAATATCGGGTTCTAGGGCTTGGAAGATTCGAACACCGGGGGCCTGGTAGGCTTGGTTCGATCCACTCGTTGTGTTAGCAGCCATGATGCGGACAATGTTGGGGTTACTCTCAAGCAACTGAACTTCAGCTGGAGAGCTTACTTCTGCGACGGTTGTCGGGGCGGAACCACAGGCGGCCAGGGTAAGAAGAAAACCAGCCGAGAGGGTTTGTAATCGAGTCTTGAATGTCATCACTAATACTCCTGTGTGTAAAGTCAGGATCCTGAAGAGCCTAGGCCAGGATCCTGTGGTTGTAGGCTATGTCACGCCAGATTTTCAGAGTGATTTGCACTACAGTAGCCATATACTGAGCTTGAACCCCACACATCATACCGAAGGTTTAGCAGAGGCTTTCAGCGGAGATGGATCCTGATCAAAAAACAGAGAAATGGCGTAAACCGGGCTGATGATTACTTAAATTTTCGTTGCGGCCGGGCTGGGGTCACTCTGGCTAGTGGACTAGCTGTGGAGCAGGAAATCTATGGGCTAACTCAAGGAGTCTGCAAGCATAGCGTCAGGTTCGTTGGATGAGTATGTCAAGATTGAGCCATCATTCAGCGCTAGTGCTATGGCTTTCCGACGTTTAGATCTAGATTCGTTAGCCTCTCTGCTGCAATTGGGCTGGATCCGGGCTGTGGTCACTGGGGTTGCTATGACCAGCCTGGTCGGTTTGGGTCAGCAATCGGGCTTATTTCAAGCTGCTGAATTAGCAATTCATGATCACTTAGTCACACTCAGCCCTAGCCGAGGTCAGGATCCTCGTCTGCTGTTAGTCGCGGTTCAGGAAGCGGATTTGCAACGATATGGCTACCCGTTATCCGATGACGATATTGCGGCAGCCCTGCAAGTGATTCAGGCGGCCCATCCTCGGGTCATTGGTCTGGATCTATACAGAGACCAACCCCAAGGATCCTGGCAGAGTTATGAGCAGTTGATCGAGGTGCTGCAGGACACTGAAACGATCGTAATTACAAAATTGCCTAGCCTCTCCTATCACAAGGCTGAGGGGCCAGAACAATCTTCTTCAGTGAAATCCTCTAATGATGGTATTGCCCCCCCGCCCCGTTTACGAGAGGCCCAAATTGGTTTCAACGATATTTTGATCGATACGAGTGGTGTGGTTCGTCGACAACTCTTGTTAGCACAACTCCCTGAGTCTGATGAGCTCTACTACTCATTTCCCTTAAGAATTGCATTAAAGTATCTGACTATAGAGCGCCTAGAGATTCAGCAGACTGCCCTGACTCTGGGACAAACGGTGATACCGCGTCTGGATGCCTCATTTGGAGGATATCAAGGCATTGACAATAATGGATTTCAAACGATGATTCAGTATCGAACCCTAGGGGATGGCTTTCCGTCGATTAGCCTCACTGATGTCCTTACGCAAAACTTTACGCCAGACCAGGTCCGAGACAAAGTGGTTCTCATCGGCTCTACTACTCACAGCTTGAAGGACTATTTTTACAAGCCTGCCCGACTGGGTGAACCGGCCTATGCGGCTCCTCTCCATACTCCCGACAGTTTAATTTCAGGGGTGGAATTATTAGGCCAGATGGTCAGTCAATTATTAGATACAGCTACGGGAGACTTGCTAGGGTACTGGGCCTTACCAGACACGGTTGAGGTCCTGTTAGTGCTGGTGTGGTCTCTAGTGGGCGGCCTCTTGGCGTTGAATACACGAGCGGCATTTTGGATTGGGGTGGAATTAGCCGTGAGTACTCTGGCTGTTATTGGGATCAGTTATGTGGCGTTGCAGTATCAAGGTTGGATCCCGGCAGCGGCTCCGGTGGCTGGGTTATTAGGATCCGGGGGGCTCACCCTGGCGTATCAAACCCAACTGAGTCGTCGACAGCAAGACATGATGATGCAGTTGTTTGGTCAGAATGTGTCCCATGAAATTGCCGAGACCCTATGGCAGCAACGCGATCAATTACTCCAGTTAGGTCGCTTACCAGGGCAGAACATTAAGGCCACCGTCTTATTTGCTGATATTCGCGGCTTTAGTACTATTTCCGAACGTCTGCAAGCTCCACAGTTACTCGACTGGCTCAACACCTATTTCACTGACATGACCCACGAAATCCACACGCACCAAGGAATCATCAATAAGTTTATGGGGGATGGTTTGATGGCCCTTTTCGGTGTGCCTGTGGCTCGGTTGACAGAAGCTGAAGTGGCGGCTGATGCGCGGCGGGCGGTGAGGTGTGCCTTGGCAATGTCAGCAGCTTTAGATCGGTTGAATCAGACGTGGGCACAAGCAGGGCTCCCAACAGCAGAAATACGCATTGGGGTATATACAGGATCCGTCGTGGCCGGCAGCATTGGGGGTAAAAGTCGGCTAGAGTATGGCGTGATTGGGGATGGTGTTAATATTGCTTCTCGGTTAGAAAGCTATCAGAAAAAACATCAACGCAAAACTTGCCGGATCCTGATTGCCCAACAGACATTAGACTATGTTGACGGAGAATTTGAAGTTGATAGCTTAGGTACTCTTGAACTCCGAGGTAAAGAGAAATCTGTACCGGTTCACAGAGTTCGAGGGTATCGAGTCCGTCCCTGTCAGGATCCTTAATCTGCTGTTACTGAACCGAGTCAAGTTGGCGCCGCAATTCTTCTATTGCTTCTGAGCTACCACTTTCCTGTTCGATGGCCTCTAGTTGTTGACGTAATTGCTCTAGGGCTTGGGGATCACTAGGTATTTCAAAGTCAGGTGGAATCGTAAACGGATCCTGGGATGGATCTTGAGGGGCACCAGGACTGGGGACGGATCCAGGTCGATTGCCCGGTTGAGTTCCGGGTTGACCTCGAAGGGGGGAGCGATGCGGCGTAGAACCCGGGAGAGGGATCTGGAGAAACTTGGCTGTGATGTCCAATAGCGGTCGGCGATCAGGCCAAGATACATCGAGGAATTGGGCCGTAATGAATCCCAGACTGGCTTGGGTACTGCGGGGGGTGGGAGAGGGCCGGGGGGTGGGGGTCCGATCTTGACGAGGGGGACGCGGAGATGAAACTCGAAATTCATCGTTAGGCGGTCGAGTGAGCGGGACGTTGGGATCGCCACAGCTTCCTAACACCAGTCCTAGCCCTGTCAACAGCTGGAGCCATCCCGTTGGGAGCCATCCTGGTCGGAGCCGTCCTGTTGGAAGCGATTGGGTGCGATTGCGTTTCATCTACTGCCTCACGGTTTAGCCCTAATGCACTCTTGATTATCACCACTGCATCCGATTATGACCATCTGTGACGTTGAGTCGGCGTGCTGTTGAGGCCAAGCTTAGCCACGGTTTACGGATCCATTGATGGACCAAGTGCTCGGGATGATTAAGACGGATCCCAGTGTTCAACCCCATCGACACTGGCTTCTGGCGGTTCAAAGGTTTCACTCTCAGGAATGACCACTAGGTTGTAGCCGGATCCTTGGCAAAATTCCACGATTTCAGAGGTATCTAAGCGTTCTGCCACTGGCTTGGGTAATCCCTGTTTCGCCAGACGTTGGGCGAACTTGCGAGCGCCAAACATATTTTCGAAGGCGATGACAACATCTTGCTTTTGGATGCGGAGGGTATGGATCCCTTCTTGTCCCTGGCTTTGATAGAGCAGCACCATCACGGTCTCAGGCAGATCCTCAGGGCTTAGGAGGGAAAGAGGGGTGTCTGGCTGGGTCGGGGCTGGTTGAGACAGCAGGACATCGCGAGCCTGATTTAATCGATCGAGCCGGGCTTCGAGCAGTGGGCGCTGGCGTTCATCATCTAGCTGGGATAGCTCACCAGAGATCCGTTGGTAGTGCTGAAACAACTGACTGCGGATCTCGCGCTCGTTGGCACCGGGCTTCAGATCTAGCAGGGCTAGGGCTTTGGCTACATCCATGGCGTGATCCCGCACCGTCTACAGAACTGCATTACAATACACTACTTCTTTATAACCTTCTAGCACCTTGAGCTCAGACTGGATTGAGATCATGACGCTTTCGGATAACGTGTCTAAATCCAAAGCTGATTAACCTACAGCCGTGTGATTTCAAATGAGAGACAAGGATCCTTTTAAGCCATGCTCGGGAGTTATTATGCCGCTGTCGGAAACCCTTGCGCTGCTATTGGAAACCCTTGCACCGCTGTCAGAAACTATTGCGCTGCTGTCGGAAACCCTTGCGCCGCTGTCAGAAACTACTGCGCCGCGAGTCTTGGTCCTCACAATTGAAGTCTGATTGCGGCCCGGAGGAAGTTTAATCTGAGGCGAACGAAGCATGACTAATGGCAAAGTAAGTGTGACCTGAATTGAAGGGATCCAGCTCTCGTCAAATTTCTGTCCAGGATCCTGAGCCTGTTAATCACTCCAGTTATCCCTTCCGATCATCGTTGATGAACGACAGGGTGTCTCGTACAATCAGGAAGCTTATCAGCCGTCACTCAAGAGTTACAGAATGGATCTGCGTTCCCTCATCCGCGATGTGCCTGACTTTCCTAAACAGGGGATCCTGTTCCGGGATATTACCCCACTGCTTCAGGATCCTGAGGGTCTCAAAGCTGCTGTGCATCAATTGGCCCAGTGTGTAGCGAGTGAGCGGATCGACTATGTCGTGGGCATTGAATCACGGGGATTTATCTTCGGGGTGCCGCTAGCTTTTCATCTAGAGGTTGGTTTCATCCCGGTTCGCAAACCCAATAAGTTACCGCCGCCCGTGTATAGCGAATCCTACAGCTTAGAGTACGGCACGGATAGCTTAGAAATTCGGGAGCACATTTTCAAACCAGGCGAACGAGTCTTGATTGTAGATGATTTGATCGCTACAGGTGGAACCGCTGCTGCCACAATCAACCTAGTTCAGAAAGCCGGGGCAGAGGTGGTCGGTATTGGGTTTCTCATTGAATTAACGTTTTTGAAAGGGCGTAATCATCTGCCACCAGGGATCCCAGTCCACACTCTGATTGCTTACGATTAGGTTCGTGTTCAGGATCCTAATGTTCTGGCAGAGGAAAGGTCTCACCACGCAAGTAGGCATCGAAGGTGTGTCTGAAGTAAAGCCAAGATGTCATATTAGGAGTGTCTTCTTTCTGCTCAGGTGCACTCTGATAACTAGGGATCCGGTCCTTCACCTCAGACTGAATTAGGGGGGGCAATTCGGCAAACTGCTCAACCTTCAACCCAATCGCACTGTAGACGAGATATCCCGGTTTATCTCCCATCTTCATCCAGGGCAACCACTGACCAATTCGGTCCCAGGAGAGTACTACGTCTGCAATTGCAGGAATAGTGGGATCCTTGAGAGCTAGGGTCGGCACCGTCAGTTTGAATAATTCAGCAGATTGATAGATGGCTTGAGGGCTATAGGGGGCAAATCGCGGATCCTCAGCCAATGGATTGGGATAGTTCGGAAATAAGTCGAACTTGAAGGTCGTAAAGTCACCGGCCTCAATCGCAGGAAACTGGCCTTTGAAGTGCCCTTGAACAGGGCTATTAGCGACATGCACTACGGTAACGGTTTCGTCTGTCCAGGGATTGGTCCACGTGGTGAGTTTTTGATCTGTGACTGGATCTAAATAAAATGTCACTTCTCGAGAGGTAAAATGCCAGCCTTCCTCCGAATGGGGATAACAACGAGCTGCGCTCATGCCCACTAAATTAAAGAGGACTTGTTTCGCTTCTCCTGGCACCAAGGTACTAATCGCCCCTTTCCAGCAAATGAAGGAAGTCTCCCCATCCGTCCGCGCCCGCACCCGCACCCAGTCATCAGCGGTCAACTTAACCTGTTCTAAATCAACCATAGTGTCTCCTGGCTCGGATCCCTCGGGTCGATAATATCATTGCCTGTCTTGATGGGATGCTACCAACTATTTTGTGATGATAATAGGTTGAACTAATACAGATTCAGCGGGAAACAATGTCGACACCCGGTTGAATAGGATCCTCAAAATCTATTCCCGGATCGTAATCGCAGTCATCCACCGGCTCACGGGTTCAGCTACGGATCCTTCTGATTGGTAGGTCTCGTGGTAGAGCTTCTGCAGTTCAAGGTAACGGTGCAAATACTCCAGCGTGATGGCATGAAGGATAAAGTGACGACTCAAATCAAAGGCGCTAGCAGGCACTAGAGGGTGAGCATTACGGACAACATGATTCCAACGATAATCATTCATTAAGCGGCTAAAGTAAAGCCCAAAGCTTTCATTGAACTGAAATGACACCACCGACCGTTCCAACTCCTTTGACGTAAGACAGGCTGCGTAAATAATCTTGAGCAGTTCAAGTGAAGATTCTAAATCCAAAAACTGGATCCAACGTTGCCGCCGTTGTAGAGGCACATCTATTTCGACTGATTGAATACTATTGAATGTGATCCCCCGCCGATGGACGGTTTCTAGCCAATTAGGATCCTGTTGTTCTGCTTGGTGATAGTCGTAGACGAAATTGTACAGATTTAAATCACGATTAACAAATGTATTCCCATTCAGATCATCAACGGTATGCGGATATAGCTTAGACTTTGTGATTTCCGGATCCGGACCATTATCAATTAGAAAGTTAATCACATTGGAGCCGACCGAGAAATGGCGCACCAGCAAGTAACTGGCCTCTGGTGTTGCTATCGCCTTGAACAACCAAACCGTAATCTGATGCATCAAACCGTGCGCTCGAAGCGGAACTGGAATCACCCGCCTGAGGACCATCACCACTGCCAACACCACGCTAGTAATTACTCGGATGGGACCCAGCACATAAGCCCGTGTCCAGTTCTGCCGATCTTTAATCCAACAGGCCTTGGTGAGCGGATCCATCGGCAACGCTTGGTCTAGATAGACAATATCCCATGTGTGAGGATCCTGGCGATCGTGAGGGCGCGGGATGTAATGATTGGGGGGTGTCATAGGCTTATCGGCTGAATCTATCAATGGAGGAATAGAGTGACCAGTCTTAATCCGCAGGCACCAGACTCTGGTAGAGGGATCTGAGCGTTATCATAAGCCACGGATGGGGTAAATTTTGGATCCTTAAGTTCGATCAGACAAGAAGTTCGATCAGACAAGTTCGATTAGACAAGTTCGATCAGACGTTCTACTCACAGTGTGGCTTCTCAATTGTATTGTGAGGACTGATACTACTAGGACTGATACACCGGCATTGCTCACCTCGGATACTTTAACGAAAGGTCTCACTGTTCAATTCAGGTTGAAAGTTGTCTGAACCGACTAGGATCCTTGTGTGGCGGTAGGATCCTACAAGAGTTGATTTCCGATGTAAGACAAGAGCAAGCTCGACTACCCTCACTGTCACGCCCCCTTCACAGTCACGGAATTACAATCATGTAGAGTGACGTGACCTGGTTGAATAAGCAAGAATCCTTATCGCAGTTTAGTCCAATTTGTTCAAGCTGTGAGGAAGGTTCTCACGATTGCCAGGAACGATACAAGCACGTGCCGCATTCAACAAACGATTTTTTATGACTAACAATTACCTAGTTGCGGTCCTCCCTAATCAGCAGCAGGCAGAGCAGGCATACAAAGCCCTATCCCACGAAGACGTGCCCATGCAGCAAGTATCCATCCTGGGCGCTGGGTACCAGAGTGCTAACGACTTTGGTCTTGTCCACCCGGACGCGGAGGCTGATAAGCAATCTCAGTCGTTATCCTTCTGGGTGATTCCCTTTGGCTTCATTGCAGGATTCACCTTCAGTCTCGCAACGGGTCTGGATACCTTCGCCTGGGCGGATGAATGGGGCAACCACATCGTCGGAGGTCTATTAGGTGCCGCGTCTGGAGCCCTTGGATCTTATGTTGTGGGCCGAATAACGGGGTGGACTCTAGGTAGCGGCGATGCGATTGCCTATCGGAACCGCTTAAATGCAGGACGATATCTTATTATCGCTCAAGGGAATGAGCAGCTTGTTCGCCACGCAACTCGGATTCTGCGCCAGTTTGATTTGGAAGCCATTCAAGGCTACGTTGAACCTACTCGAGCCTAGTATCTATCACTGCTCATCTACGTTACTCATTCCAAGACCTCTCCTTGTGGCACCATAAGGAAGTTTAGTGCCTGGATCCGCTATGTCTGAGTTCCGCGAGTTTCCCGGGATGAGCGAACAAACTATTCGGGATCGAGCCTGGGTCGGTGATGCTGTTCTCTCCCTCTATGCACGGGGATGGATCCTCTCTAACTTAGGAGAACCGGGTGTGCAGCGAGGGGAAGTCCTAACGTGGTTCACTTCAAATCAGTTTTTATCGGTCTTTGGAGAGCCCACTAAGGTGGAAGCTAAGATTGGCAGCGTCTATGAGGAGCAGGGGTTACAAGCTGCTTTCGACTTCATTGAAGACCGGATTCTGCCCATGTTCCTCAAACAGCTTCCTAGAAAAATGCAGCAGAGTAAACTCAAATCGCGACGGTAGATCATCACAATCTGTAGACCATCACAATCTGTAGATCATCACAATCTGTAGACCATCACAACTCGTAGGAGATCGCGATCGATAGAGCTTACGACTAGCAGGACGACACGGTAGATAGTAGAATCCTGCAATTCACCCACTAAAAAATCTGATCTAAGTCCTATTGGGTCCAACTAGTCCAGTTGTTGAAGGCCAGCTTGTTCGGGTGAAAAGTTCGAGGGGAATTGGGTGCTGATATTATAGTAGGCTCCTTTAAGTATTGCCCCACGTAAATTCGCTGTACCTAAGTCAGCATCGTTCAAAATGGCTAGTCGTAAATCAGCATGAGTTAAGTCAGCTTGGCTCAGATCAGTAAAGCTCATATCAGCCTCTAGCAAACTGGCGCGCCGTAGATCAGTCTTGACAAGGTTGGATCCTGTCATATCGGCCTTTTGGAGATCAGCGTAACTGATGTCAGCCTCAGATAGCACCACCTCTGTTAGGTTGGCATAGGTCAATTCCACGCCGATCATACGAGCATTCGATAAGTTAGCCCCATGCAGGTCGGCACCACCAACATCAGCCCCGCCTAGGTTGACCTTACTCATATTGGCACTCACCAAAACACTCTCAGCTAGAGAGGCCCCACCTAAGTCAGCCCCCTTGAGATTAGCACCTGTCAAATTAGCGAGTTCCAGCATCGCCCCAGCTAACTTAGCCTCAACTAGATTAGCGCGTGTCAGATTCGCCCCTAGCAGATTGGCTCGGTTCAGGTTAGCCAGCCAAAGATTAACACTGGAGAGCTCAGCTCGACGTAAGTCAGCTCGTTGAAAGTTAGTGCGTTGCAGACTCGATCCATACAAATTCGACTCACGTAGGTCAGATCGCCGTAGATTCGCAAATGACAGGGTTACCCCACTCAAATTAGCGCGCCGCAATGTACACCCTTGAAGATCCACCTCAAAGAAGTTTCGTTCGCCCTGGGCATATTTCTCTAATAAGGTCGATGTGGGACTCAAGGTCTTCATGATGATACGTTAGTGAAAAACAGTTAGCCTGTGCCCTAGTTTACCAGGCCCATCAGAGCGTTCTAGAGGATCCGAAAAGCTATTAAGCTTTGACCCAGACTAACCAGGTAGACCCAAGATACCCGAATCAATCCTTCTATGCTTGCTCAGGTCTGCAGTGCAGAACCGCTCTAACGTTGAGCTGGAACTAAGGACTCCCCATCAGGGCGAGGTTTGAGGTACTGATTCAGTTGAGAAGGGGTTAGCGTAGAGGACGCTAGCAAATCACAAGCTAGTGTGGCCTGTGCCAATAAAATCTCAGTGTAGAGAGCTAATCCTTCGACTTTTTGTGACTTAGCAGACATAAGTTCTGCTCCACTAATCTCTCGAAAGAGACAACCGTCTTGAAACTGAATCATTTAGGACTTCCTCCAATCGTAATCACTACCTAAGTGGTTATCTGTAACTAATTGCGACTCGTATCAGTTACAGTGACGCAGCTGACAATGGCTCAGAAGCTGATAACGATGTCATCCTAAAGGGAAGCTCTAGCTTAGCCAGTGATTAATCTCACATTAGTGCAGTGACCAAAGACAGACATCCGGCTATGGTTATGCTGATAGAGCGGATAACAGACGTCGGTTTTGAATCGAAACCTGTTAGAGAATCGGTGGAACTCGTCACACTCAACCTAACCATCAGCGCCAGGATCCTTACGCAGAGCTAATTGTCTTGATGGGGGACACGGTTCGAACCTATGTATGGCAAATGATAAGTTTGCAACACATACCCAACCCGTCATGGTTTCAGATTTTGTAACAAATTCTTACGTCGATTTTATACTACCGCTAATTCCCTGATTCTGCAGAGGCTCTCACAACGTCAAGTCAACCTGAATCGAGAATGACAAATCCCAGTTTTGAGTCTATACTGTTTGAGCCTTAGTCCCTTAAGGGGTAGAGGCTACTTTCAATTGCGGACGTGGCGGAATTGGTAGACGCGCTAGACTTAGGATCTAGTACCTTCGGTGTCAGAGTTCGAGTCTCTGCGTCCGCATAGAAATTTCAGCGCTCGGAGCGGGATGTAGGATCAGGAGACGGATCTCATGTCACGCTGGAGCATGTTGAGCTAGAACCTTTTTAAGGTATTGACCCGTGTATGACTTAGGATCCTGAGCGACTTCTTCAGGAGTCCCTACTGCCACAATATCCCCGCCGCGATCGCCGCCCTCCGGTCCTAGATCAATAATCCAGTCAGCACAGCGGATGATATCCAGGTTATGTTCAATTACCAACACCGTATTACCAGAATCCACAAGGCGTTGTAGAACGTTTAAAAGTTTATGAACATCGTAGAAAGACAATCCCGTTGACGGTTCGTCTAGTAAATATAAGGTTTTTCCCGTTGAGCGACGGGCTAGTTCTGACGCTAGCTTGACCCGCTGGGCTTCCCCACCAGAGAGCGTTGGAGCCGGTTGCCCAAGCCGCATATAATCAAGTCCTACATCGGACAATGTTCTCATAATTTTAAGGACTGGTGGCAAACTAGAGAAGAACTCCACCGCTTCACCCACCGTCATGTATAAGACATCTGAAATCGTTTTACCTTTGTACTGAACCTGAAGTGTTTCTCGACTGTAGCGCGTTCCCCCACAGACATCACAGGTGACGTACACATCGGGAAGAAAATTCATTTCGATGACATTAACCCCCTGTCCTTTACACGCCTCGCACCGGCCACCTTTTACATTGAAAGAAAAGTGACCCGATTGATAGCCTCGGGCTTTGGCATCGATAGTACTTGCAAAGGCTTGGCGGATTGGATCGAAAACACCAGTATAAGTAGCTGGGTTAGAACGGGGGGTGCGACCGATGGGCGACTGGTCAATCACAATCACTTTATCGAGATGGCCTGTTCCCCTGAGTCCACCCAGTTCAGTCGGCATCGGGACTTTCAATCCCCGTTGATGCTGGAGGGCCGGATAGAGTAACTCATTAATCAAGGTCGACTTACCGGATCCTGAGACTCCTGTGATACAGACCAACCGCCCGAGAGGGATCTCCACATCAATATGCCTTAGATTATTACGGTGGGCATCTTTCAATACCAAAGACTGAGACTTGCCAGGACGACGAACCTCTGGAGTAGCAATTTGTACATCTCCAGACAGATATTGCCCTGTAATGGACCGCTCACAGTCTTCAATGTTAACAACTGATCCCTGTGCAACAACTTCACCACCGTGAACCCCTGCGGCGGGGCCAATATCAACAATGTGATCAGCAGCTCGAATTGTATCTTCATCATGTTCAACTACAATCAAGGTGTTGTCGAGATCACGGAGGCGGAACAATGTTTTCAAGAGGCGATCATTATCCCGTTGATGCAAGCCGATAGAGGGTTCATCCAAAACATAGAGCACACCCGTGAGCCCGGATCCGATTTGAGTTGCTAAACGGATCCGTTGGGCTTCTCCCCCTGAGAGTGTCATGGCAGGCCGATGTAGGGTGAGATAGTCCAAACCTACATCCAATAGAAATTGGAGACGAGCTCGGATCTCTCGAAGCACTTGATCAGCAATCTGAGCTTGACGGACATCTAATTTAAGCGTGTTCAACTTATCCAGGCAGTCCCGCACAGACACTTCAGTAAAGTCACTGATCCGATAGCCATCAATTTGAACCGACAGAGCTTCAGGACGGAGACGGGATCCGTGGCAAGCTGAACAGCGGCGTTGAGTGAGGTAAGCTTCTAGTTTCTGACGATAGGAATCCGATGTGGTCTCTCGATAGTGGCGTTCTAGCTGTGGAATGACGCCTTCGAACGGTCGGTAGTAACCTTTAGTGTCACGATAGCGTGATTCGGCTTCAATGTAGATTTCCTCTTCGGATCCATAGAGAACCTTATGTTGTTGTTCGTCCGTTAGATCTTGCCAACGACTATTCACTTCAAACCCAAAGGCTTTAGCAGCAGAGACTAAGAGCGACAGGTAATAGGGATTGTCACGCTCAGTCCAAGGGGTAACAGCAGCATAAATCGGTAAACTCGGATCCGGGATGATCAGGTCTGGATCAAACTTTTGTTCAAATCCTAGGCCATGACAGGTGGGACAGGCCCCAACAGGGGAGTTAAAGGAGAAGAGCCGTGGCGACAGTTCATCCATTACGGATCCATGCACCGGACAGGCGAAGTTTTCGGAGAAGATCAGCTCAGTGGGAGTACCGTTGAGATACTGGCCCGCTGATTCTGTCGCAATTTTTTGGATAGACTCTTTCTCGGAATCATCGCGAGGAAGGAGTTCAACAAGAGCGATTCCCTCCGCTTGCTTCAAGCAGGTTGAGAGAGAATCCGTTAGACGTTCAACAATATCAGAGCTTTTGACAAGGCGATCAATAACCACATCAATACTATGACTCTTATTTTTCGAAAGTTTAATTTCTTCACTCAAATCTCGGACCTGGCCGTCCACTCTGACCCGCACGTAACCTTGATGCGTCAGACTTTGCAGGAGCTTAACATGGGATCCTTTTTGTTTGCGCACGACCGGGGCGAGCAGTTGAAACCGAGTCCGATCAGGCAACAGCATCACCTGATCAACAATCTGATCCACCGTTTGAGGCGCAATGGGTCGACCACAGTGGGGGCAGTGGGGCTTACCCGCGCGGCCATACAACAATCGCAGATAGTCATAGATTTCAGTGACTGTCCCTACTGTCGAGCGGGGATTATGGCTAGTGGACTTCTGATCAATTGAGATCGCTGGGCTAAGACCCTCAATTTGATCCACATCTGGCTTGTCCAACTGGCCTAGAAACTGACGAGCATAGGCACTTAATGACTCCACGTAGCGACGCTGCCCTTCGGCAAAAATAGTATCGAAGGCCAGAGAGGACTTACCAGATCCTGAGACCCCAGTGAAGACTACCAACTGATTGCGGGGGATAGTCAGGTTGATATTCTTAAGATTGTGCTGGCGAGCGCCTACTACACGAATCTCATTTTGACTGGAGCTCCTGCCCTCAGACAAGCCTGAGCTAGAGGTGTCTTGGCTAGAAATATCTTGGCCAGCCATGGGTTGGTCAGACCTGTATTCGCTAAACATGTTTTGGTCAGACATGCTCTGGTTGGACATATGGCCTATCCCCGGTACTCGCGCCTAGATTTTAATAATCTTAACGAAATTGGATCCGTTTCGTAGCAATACCCGTACTGATTCAGTACAAACTTAGGGCTGGTTCTCGACCCTTCAGGAGCTGACAGACGTCTTATCGTCGCAACAGACTTTTATTAGATTCTAATTAACGGATCCTAACTAACCCAATAAACCCCTCAGGCAAGACACCGTATTTACACGGATAGTCATCACAGTATCGATACAAGCACTCTAGGACAAATTAGGATCCGCAACATTCTCAACGACGAGACCATGCGACATGCAGGCTTTTTCGTATAGAAATTTTGCAGTTTGTTTCAGTTTGTTTCATTTTAGCGTTTAGCGTTATTGAAGAACTGCTGAGGTAGACGTGAGCTTAGTATAATTAATCTGGGTTCAGTGCAGTGGTCATCAGTTTCGACCGCTATACAACTCCTATCAAATCAAAGTCAAGTAAGCCACGTCAGGCAAGTCCAGCCAGTTAAGTTCAGTCAAGTCCTGATGCCTAGCCAAATTAGAGCAGGCATATTACTTTAGCCCATTTACATTTAATATGTGGCCCATTTAATATGTGGCCCGTTTAATATGTAGATTTGACAACCTCAGACGCTGGTTGATTTGCCGACCCGTTCTATCTTGTCTCTAGCATGGCATTACAAGCGGTCTCAAT
>CAYUEE010000051.1:0-31035 GCA_964443615.1 uncultured bacterium
AAAGCGTAACGGGGAAAAGGAATTCTTAAAGTCTGTGCCCATTATGCTCTACGCTGCGACGATTGGACCCGTACAGGCGGATGTTAAAGCCCTAGACGACCGCAGACTGGAACTCGATGTGGTTGATGGAATGACCTTCCAGCCTACTACCGCTCAAATGCCTCGCCGGGAGTTGGTGCCTCTGTTGTTCAGTGTTAAGGAGTTGCAGGCCTTTTCCTCTGATGACGACAATGCTATTTCTTCCGCGACTGATTTCTCTGGATCCTTCTTAGTCCCTGGTTACCGGACTAGCCAATTCTTAGATCCTCGCGCTCGCGGGTCGGCGACAGGCTATGACGTTGCAGTGGGTCTGCAGGCTACTCAGACTGAGTATGACGAAGCTAGCAACAAGAAGGATGGCTTGTTTGAAGGTGAGCTCTCCATCAATATTGCTCGGGTCGATGAGCGCACCGGTGAGATTGGCGGATCCTTTGTCAGCCTACAGCCCTCTAGTGATGAGCAGGGTACGCTTGAAATTAGAACGGTTCGGATCCAAGGCCTCTTCTACGGTCGTGTGGATATCTAGGGCTGGCGATTAGCACTCAGTTCAACAACTGAATATTAGGTTAGGGATCCTGTCAGTGATAGGATCCTTCTGTGCATTTGGATCCTTTCATGTATCTATGCTGTCCTAATGCCCCAACCAGGTTTTAACCTGAGCTACCAGCTGATCTAGCTGCAGATCCATCTGCTCGCCACTGCGCAAGTCTTTCAACCGACAGGATCCGTTCTCATAATCCCCCTGATCCATAAGCACGGCCAAAGGGATCCCTAACTTCTCCGCCCGTTTGAATTGCTTGCCCACATCGAGAGATTCCAAAAAGGTGAGGACATTGATGCCCGCTTTGCGTAGATCCTGAGAGAGTTTGAAATAGGATCCGATGAGCTCACGCCGACTATTAAAAATCATGACTTCTGCTGGACTATCTGATTCAGGGTGGAGCTTACCGATTTCCATTAACTTACGCATCAGACGAGTCAGACCAATTGAGATTCCTACGCCTGGCATCGTCTTACCGGCAAACATCCCTACCAGCTCTTCGTAACGACCGCCGGAACAAATGCTACCTAGAGATTCGTACCCGATTAAAGCCGTTTCGTACACTGTACCCGTGTAGTAATCCAATCCGCGTGCAATCGTGAGATCCAAGCAAAAGCGATTATCCCCGACACCCAAGGCTCGGACCCCCGATACAACGTCTTTGAGTTCTGCAATACCTAGGTTGAAAACTGCCGCCTCTCCCAAATCACGAGCAATTGCCTCTAATCGCATCAGGATCTCGTCGACGGATCCTTGCAGCCCTACAAACTCTAGGATCCGGTCCACCTGTTCAGACGTAAGACCCATCGATTGCAGCTCCTGGCTGACTTTGGCAGGGCCAACTTTTTCCAGGGTGTCTAGGACCCGAATACAGGGGCGAATTGTGTCAGCCTCAACATTAATCGCGGTAAAGAACCCCGTTAGGACCTTGCGATTATTCATCCGGACCACAAAGTCGCCAATCTGCATGGCTTCAAAGATTTCGGTGATGATCGCCGGGATCTGGGCGTCATAGAGCAGACTGAGCTTGCCGTCACCCACCACATCAATATCGCACTGACGGAATTGGCGGTAACGACCTTTTTTGGCCCGCTCTCCCCGGAATACCATATCCATTTGGTAGCGAGCAAAGGGGAAGGTGAGGTCATTTTTGTGACGAGCAATGTAGGCGGCTAGAGGCACTGTTTGGTCAAATTTCAATGCGCGATTGCCTTCTTTCCCGTCATCACCGCTGGCGTCATTCCGCTCGGGCAGGATGGGAGTCAGGCTGTAGATGATGTTATCGCCCTGATTTCCTTTAGCTTGTAGGACATCGAGACGTTCAACAGCTGGGGTTTCAATGGGAGTAAAACCGTAGCGCTCAAAGACGTCCTGGATTAGTCGCAGGAGCCGGTTCTCTAACCTTTTTTCACCGGGCAATAGTTCAATATCAAAGCCGCTGGGTAATTTGTAGTTAACGTCATTACTCATAATAGTCATCCTTGTTCATCTAAAGCTAATAGGTCAAGCTAATGGGTTAGGTTAACATGCGTTCAAAGGCTTCGCAGACTTTAGAGGATCCGGACTCAAAAATGAAGTTGGGCAGAAACACTGTAATATCCATCCCCCCCAACGCCCGCAGATGGGTCACCAGTTCGGATACCTTTGTTTGATGTACGACCATTGTGACGGCAAACCACGTCTCATCATCCCCCGTGTAGACATGCGCCACCGTTGGCCCCCGCAACCCCTGCAACCCCGACTGACCGTTACTCACCTGCCGACCCACGTCTTCAACTGAGGATCCTCGCATATTGGCGGTGACTGACGCGAATTGCTTGGCCTCCAAATGAGCTTCAATTGACTCCAGGATCCGTTTTGTATGCAGCTGTTTACTTGGAGCCTGTGTGAGCGCGTGCTTATTGGCGATGATGCAGGCTTGGGAGGAGAGCAGGGTGCCGCCCCGGATCCGTTTCAAGTGATTCTCGCGGAGGGTCGTGCCCGTGCTGGTAATGTCACAGATCATATCCCCATAGCCCATGGTCGGAGCCGCTTCTAGAGCCCCCTTAGCATCCACTGTGGCGAAATTGATGATTTTCTTTTTGTTCAGCCACTCTCGCGTCAGATTGTGATACTTGGTCACAATACGGAGCGGACGGTTCCGGCGTTTGAAATCAATGGCGAGATCCGCTAAGTCGTCAATTGAATCGATATCAATCCAGGCATCAGGTACCGCCAGCACTAACTCACACCGTCCAAAGCCCAACTTTTCATAAATAATTAGGACATCATCATCATTGCGGCTCTCTTCGCGCACGATGTCATAGCCAGTGATGCCAATATCTGCATGGCCCTCTTTAACCTTAGTGTAGATGTCTGCCGCCCGTTGAAACACTACGGAAATATCCGGTACCGGCGAGATGTAGCCCACGTACTGACGCTCATTTGGACGTGAGACCTTCAACCCCGCCAACCCCAATAACTCCATCGTCGATTTGGACAGAGCCCCTTTACTGGGCAAGGCCAGGATCAATTCCGCTTGACTCAGATCCGCCATCTCAGCCTCTCAATCGCTCAATAACATCAACACTGCTCATGGATCCGTCATCCCCAGTTTGCAAATCTCTCAAGGTTAGCTCGGGTCCCGGAGGGCTGGCGAGAAGGATATATCGAATGCCTTGCTGCTTAGCCTCTTGCAGGGTGCGCTCAAGATCGTGCTCCTTTACTGCCAAGATTACTCGGATCCCTTGCTGGCGTAGCGTTTGGAGGATTTGGATCCCGTCGGTATAACGCTGAGGATCCGTCACCACCAGTAGAGCCTGGGGCTGAACCTCTGGCAGAATCGCCCGATCACCGGCTTCTAAGTCCAAGGCAAACCGGATCCGTTCTAGCCCATGCGAGAAGCCTGTTGCAGAGGTTGGCTGTCCCCCCAACGCCTCCACGAGCTCGTTATAGCGTCCCCCTCCACTCAGCTGCCGTTCCGACTCCAGTTGCGGATGATGAATCTCAAATACGACGCCAGTGTAATACCGCAAGCCTCTACCTAACCCCAAGTCCAGTGAGATCCGACTAGCATCGACCCCATATGCCTTCACCAACTCCACCACCTGCGCCAGATAGGAGAGCGTTTCCAAGGGCAACTGATGACTCGCTAACAGACTTTTGCCCGCCGCCATCACGTCATCAACGGATCCGGTTAACTGAGCCAAGTTCCCAATGAAGTCTAATGCTGTGTAGATTTCAGAGACCTTTGTCTGACGTCTAATCTTCACCAGCAAGCGCTCCACCACTTCTTCCGGTTCCCGGTTGCCCTTGATGTTAATCCCAAGACCCATGAGCAGTTCCATCAACACATGGCGGGCTTGGTCATCACTGATGCTCTTGAATAGCGTCGATAGCCCTTCAACACTGGACGGATCCGTTAAAGCGTCAGGATCCTGTTGAAACCCTAGGTATAAATTCCGTAACTCTGCTTCGACGGCCGCGCGACTATCCGGTAGCTTCTCCACACTAGTCAGCAATAAACTCCGCAGACGATCATCCACATCGAGCTGATCAAGAAAGTCCCGTAGGATCCCGATATGTCCAATCACCACTTGATAGTTCTGCAACCCCACCTGGTCCAAACTGTGGCAAGCCATTGCGATCACTTCCGCATCCGCTAGTAGACTATCTGCCCCCACCAGTTCAACTCCGATTTGAGTGAATTGGCGCTGTTGGATCCGTTGCAGCGGTACATAGCGAAACACAGGACCGGCGTAACACAGACGCAGTGGTTGGATCTCCTGTTGTAAATGCTCTACATAGGCTCGGATCACAGAGGCCGTTAGTTCAGGCCGCAAACAGAGGTCCCGAGTACTCAACTTGAAGCTGTAGAGTGCCCCCAGAAAACTATCTTCTCCCCGGCGGAGGTAAAGCTCCATATCTTCCAAAATAGGGACATTGACTGGCTGATATCCGAACGTCTTGAAGCACTCGAGTAACCGCGCCACAATCCAATCGTTGATCTCACACCCTCGCGGCAGGACATCCTGTGTCCCTTTCACTCGTTGCACTGGCTGCTGCATGGATGTCTTCTAGTCGCTCCGCTCGATCGTGATTGCTAGTGTACTACTTCGCACGGATCCCAGCTGCAACGTAGCGTTCTCTAGCTAACCTGACTAGCTTGATCAGTCTGACGGAGCTCTGTTTCGAGGTGAGGTTGATCACAGTGGAATTGCTAGAATTCCTAAATTAAGGATCCTTAACATAGGCGTTTACAAATAGTTACGAGACAATAGAGGGGAAGTGACTGGATTGCGAACTATGGTTGCAAGTGTGTCTCCCCCTTATACCAATGCAGATTGGATGCTGGGCTATCAAAGTCTGCACACAGAAGGCGAGTATTGGATTGAAGCAACAGACGGATCCATTCCCCCTAACTTGACCGGCACCCTCTTCCGCAACGGTCCGGGTCAATTAGATATTAATGGTCATCGGTACGGCCACCCCTTCGACGGCGACGGCATGATCTCGGCCTTCACCTTCAAAGAGGGACGGATCCATTACCTGAATCGGTTCGTTCGCACCCCTGAGTTCATCGCCGAGCAAAAAGCCCAAAAAATCCTCTATCGCGGTGTGTTTGGGACCATGAAACCCGGTGGCTGGTTAGCGAATATCTTCGATCTGAACTTCAAAAATCCGGCCAACACCCACATCATCTACCATGGCGGTAAACTCCTCGCTCTCTGGGAAGCGGCTCGCCCCTACCGAATGGATCCGCTCACCTTGGAAACACTGGGAACTGAGACCTTCAATGGATCCCTTGCCAAAGGTCAATCTTTCACCGCCCACCCCAAGTTTGATCCCAATACAGGGGACCTAAAGGCGTTCGGCGTTCAAACCGGCCCTAGCTCTAAATTGTCCCTTTTCAGCATCACCCCGCAAGGTCAATTCTCTGAGACGACTTACACTATTCCTGGGTTCGCCTTCCTACACGACTTTGTCTGGATGCCCAACTACTCACTTTTCTTCCAGAACCCGGTCTCCTTTAATCCTCTTCCTCCGCTCCTAGGGCTCAAGACCGCCGGCGAAGCCCTCCAACTCGACCCCAATGCCCCCACCCGCATCATCGGCTGTCACCAATCCGGCCAGTTCTTCACGATTGAGGCGGATCCGGGTTTCATCTTCCACTTTGCCAATGGCTACGAGGATCCTCGGGGGCATCTCATCGTTGATCTAATTGCCTACGACACCTTCCCGCCTCTGGGTACTGGCGACTACCGCGAGGTTGACTTTGCTAGCGTTCCCCCCGGTAAACTCATCCGTTACAGCCTCGATCCAGAGCACAACACTGTCTCCAGACAGGTCTTGCTCGATGATCGCAGTGTTGAGTTTCCAGTTGTTCACCCCAGCAAAGTCGGTGGAGCGCATCGCTACATCTACATGGCCACAATCCATGCCCCTGGCCCCAATGCCCCTCTGCAAGGTCTGCTCAAATTCGATACCGTCACCGGATCCTACGAAACCTATAGCTTTGCCCCCATCGGCTACGTCAATGAACCCATTGTGGTCCCTGTGCCTGGATCCACCGAGGAAGACGATGTCTGGGTCTTGATGGTGGTTTTCGATGCGAAGCAACAGCGTTCCTTCCTGGCCATTTTTGAAGGATCCGGGATTACGCAAGGTCCTATTGCCACGGCCTACCTGGAACACCATATTCCCTACGGCCTACATGGCATGTTCACCCCAGAGGTCTTCCGGTCGTTCGGTTAGGATCCTGTCATTCTGGTGTCAACACTGGCTGCTATCAAGCTCGCCGCGGCAATGGGGGCCGTCACTGCTCGTAAGATGCGGGATCCTAAGGAGACTTCCTGAATCCTCCCCTCCTGCCCCTGCCGCCGCTCCGCCTCTGTCCATCCCCCTTCCGGGCCAATCGCCAGGGCGATAGAGGATAAAGACGGATCCTGTAACACATGCCAAAAATGAGGCCCGTCAATCCGAGCCACCGCCATACAAACCATTCCCTGTGCTCCTGCTAACCACGCCGCCCATGATTGAGGGGGATTAATCTGAGGCCATCGACTCCGTTCACACTGTTCCGCTGCCTCACGGGCAATCGTCTGCCACCGAGTGATCTTTGTCGGCTTCGGATCCACTTGGGTCCGGGCGGTGAGTAAAGGCGTTAGCTCATGGATCCCTAATTCCGTCAAAGACCGAATGGTCTCATCAAACCCACCACCCTTTACCACTGCTAAGCCCAGGTGAGTGTAGAGAGGTAACTCTAGCGTTGTAGACCCCACCCTCTGTTCAATCACGGCGACAGAGGATCCTAATCGCACCAGCCACTGGTGACCGGATCCATCAAAGACGAGAAACGGATCCTGGTCCCGTAACCGTCGCACTCGTTCTAGATAGCGTCGCTGGGGTGAGGTGAGCTCAACCTGATTACCGTGGCGCTGCTGGGGATCAATCGCAATCCGAGGCAACTGAGTGAGGGGCTGGGCTAGCTGGCTTTGCGCACGTTCAGACAACACCATTCCCCTCGCTTCCACAATGCCGACACGACCCACCCATGTGCCTCTAGGGTCTCGGCGACAAATTTTGCCTGCTCCACTAGGATCCCGCTCAGAATTAACCATCCCTCCGACTGCACCAGAGTGCCGAACGAGGGAATCATATCCAAAATCACATCCGTCAAAATATTGCACACCAACCCGTCCGCTGGCCCTGATAGTTTCTCTAAACTGCCCTCAGCCACCTCAATCTGGGACCCCATCTGATTCAAATCCCGATTGTAAAGAGTTGATTTCACCGCCAACGGATCCGTGTCCACCGCGGACACTGCCTTCGCTCCTAACAAGACCGCCGCGATTGATAAGATCCCCGACCCACAGCCAATATCAAGGATCCGACTCGGCGGTGGCTCATCCCCCCACGTTTCCAGACGCATTTCGAGCGCTTCCAAACAGAGTTGGGTGGTTGGATGGACACCGGTACCAAATGCCATACCAGGATCCATACGCAGAACCTGTCGACCCTCGTGGGAAGGCGGTTCTAGCCAAGCTGGGCAAATGAGAATCTTGTCTGCAACTTCTTGAGGATGCCAATGCGCCTTCCAACTCACGGACCAATCCTCCGATTCCATCTGCTCCCAACTCACTCGAGGGGGCTCCGTTCCAGCAATCAAGGCATCCTGTCGCAACGCTAACGCTAGAGCGGCTAGATCCAACACACCAACCTGACGACTCAACACGTAGGCATGAGTCAGCAACTGGGAGTCACGCACCTGGCTGCTCACTCCACTAAAACCAAACGTCTCTAACCGCCAAAACACCACATCCTCCTGATGCGGCGCGGAGACAACGGTGAGGTCCCACCACGTTTCATTCAAATTCATTTGAGCTGATCCCGCTGCTGGGGGCACTGAGGTCACATCTATGGTCGAACTCACGTCAGGTTTGATCTCCAACACACGCACACTACCCATAGGATATCTAGCAATCCACGCGAACCCCAGCTATCTCGGTCAAATCAGAGGTTAACTTAAGATCTCGAGCACACCTAACGGGTCTCCCAACTGCCCTAATTCCAACTGCTCTCTCCTCTCAGGAATCACTAAACCTATCAATGTCCACTTGACAACCCAAATTTTGCCAGCCAGAATCAGTAGCCTGAATTAATAACTCAAAGTGATAACCCTAAGGGTTACCTGAGAGTGACCAATCAAGATTAGTACTTAAGTTATTTTAATCGAGGCCACCAAAGATTTCGCTGAGTTTATCTCAGCTTAGCTTCGCCTCCTTTACTAAACTATTACAATTGTTTGGCATACTGACGCAGGATCCAACCAGTATTAAACAAGTTCCATTACTTTCTGTTCATCAGTTCGGCGAAGTCGCTTGAATAACAGAAGAGAACTGGATAGTCTCAGTACAGCGTAGGGATCATTCCGAGGGAAGTGCCATGGTTGTGAACTCTGACGGTCCTGTCATCCAGGCGAGCACCCGCTCTGCCCTAATGCGCCACTTTAATCAGTGTTTTCCTAGCTTTTACTCCCAATTTGTCAGCAGTGAAGTCCAAGCTCACAATCTTAGACTCGCCTACACACTGTATCAGACTCGTAAAACTGTAGTCCAAATGCTGGATGAGAAACGTAAAACAGTTTTGCACTTTGGCTCCCACAATCAGTCCTTTGTCCTATCGGATTTGATCGGAGTTCTCACCGCCTTTAACGTCACAGTTCATAGTATTAATCTCTATGGCCAGATTTACTCACCTCACCTAGTGTTCATCCGCCTCATCATTTCTCGGAATGGTGCTCCTCTTCCTCCAATTACTAAGAGCAATCTTGAACGAGCAATTCATGAGTGTTTACTGGGAATTTTTCAAGTTCATGAAAGTCTAGCTCTTGAATTCGATTTAGGGAAAGGCTTATCCCAGGTGCGAGTAGACTTTTATACTGATCAGGTGTTCCACCTGCCCGCCATTCTCATTGACGCGGACAATGAACCAGGATTGTTTTATAAAGTTGCCTACGCGCTGTGGCAGGAAGATCTCACTGTCATCAACGTTAATGTTGTGATCCGTCGAGACCAAACTCGCTTTATCTTTTATCTGCTCGGGCCTAATGCCACTACAGCCATCCCTGACTACCTTGGTCAGAAAGTTGTCACCAGTCTGCGTCAACGGCTTCATCCCTGTTGAGTCTACGAATTGAATTTCCCCAACGAATCTACTGAGTTGAGTCTGCTAGTGGTCCAGTGGCCTACATTGGGTTAGGCTCTACGCTATCTGAGGCCAAGTCAATCATCTCAAGCCGAGGAGCTGTTCAATCAACGCCTGTATCTCAGGTTGGTCCAATGCGGTGATGACAAAGACCTCTTGAACACTAGAGCCTCGCCGTGCCACCAGTTTGTATCCTCCTCGAATTGCGACTGATACCCGTAACTTCAGTTGAGGACTTTTGCTCTTGGCCTGACTAATGACACCAGGTGTGACCGTTTTAATTCCTGGATAAGTCACCAGTTTTTGAAGGATCGGGATCAACCCCTCAACGTAAGTAGAATGAGTGAGCACTAAACGGCCCTGAGCAGGATCCTGGGTCACACGTAGCCCCACTAGTTAGCAATAGGAACAGCAGTAACAGGTATCAACTGTCTTCCTTAAACTGACACTCCAGCCTCACTCTTGCTGTCTAGCCACTCTAATCTGGAAGCATCACGAGCTCGATCATCTAATTTCCGTCGTACGCTTTGAAATTGTCTAAAACAGCCATGGGATTCAAGGGAACCCGCTCTTCTGCTTTTTGCATCAACGCATCCCAGTCGGTTTCCATGACATATCGGATAGCCTGTTGAGCAGCTTCGCGATGAGGACATTGGTCACCCAGCACACAACCGTTAATACAGGCGGTTGCACAATCAATGCTGGGGGTACTTGGGCTAGTCATTTACGTCTCCAGTGACACCTTCTCTCCAAGTCTGACAGTTCTGTCTCATCTTCACAAGGGTCACCCTCACCAGTAACAGGACTACGATATCCAAATTGCCTGGAGAGACTCAAACAACGGCAGATGGCTGAGCAAGTTAAACCAACACACCCTAAATCGGTTGAACCTCGTCGTCGAAAAACCACTGAGTTGACTTGTCATCAAACTCAAGAATGTAACCGACACCACTGCCATCCACAATGCGACGAGCCAGTACGGTACCTTCGGATCCTTGGAGAGACTTCAGGTCAGTCTGTCCACGCTCACGTACCGATTCAACCTTGGCTCTATTACCCACTTTAATCAATGTTACAGTCGCCATGATGCTCTCTCTATCCAGGAGGAAATAGTCGTTACGAACCAGTAGGGTTCTTAGAAATAGTACGGCATTATGTCGACACTCGGCTTAAGTCTTCAGGTCACTTGATAGTCCTGCTGAGAAAAATCAAGTACGAGCCCTGAAACACGGTAGGATAAACCCGAAATCATTGGGAGGCATCTCGTGGATCTTGGTTTATCACAAGGGGAACTTAAAGAGTTTACCCAACAAGCCGTCAAACTTATTCTGAGTGGTCGGCCCGGTGAAGATGAAAATCTTGTGAAGTACAAAGAATCAGCCGAGTTCCGAGCTGGAGTTCAGCTAGCCTGTGCTGCTATGGTGTTAGTCATTGCTGAGAATAATGGTCGCCTCGCAGAGCAGCTCCAAGCTCAAGGGATCCTTAAGTAGCCTTGGACTGAGGATAATCTTGGACTGAGGATAATCTTGGACTGAATGTAAACTCAGGCTGCAAGATCAGATCAAGTCCAGCAGGATCCTTAATCAACGCAACTTCTTTTTAATCTAGCCCTGTTTCGAGCACACACGTACCATGCTACGCAGTCACAGTAGCGTGGTTTTTTAGTGCTCAAAGTAGGCTAAGTGAGTGCACCAGTTGAGTGGTATCCAATGCTCATTAACGTCCAATGCTCATCAAAATCAAAGTCGGTAGCCTTTATCTATTAGTCTCTTTGTGACAGAAATTAAAGATCTATCGGCAGATAGACCTCATTACCCACTGCACAATCAGCCATTGAAGACTATGGTTCAGGTATCAACTCGCTCAAGCTTAATGTTATGAGTTCCTAGCTTGATTTCGAACTCATCTCCCGGTTGAAGACCCATCTCCTTGGTGTAAGCCGCCCCAATCAACAAGTTACCGTTTTTGTGAACAGATACCTTGAATGTGGGTGTGCGGCCACGGGAGCCGTTCTTATCAGATGCATCTAAATTGACGCCTTCAGCCTCAATCAAGGCGTTGTAGAACTTCATCAAATTCACCCGCTCTTGACCATTCTTCGTATGGGTGACGTAGCCACACGCTCGGGCCTTCTCCTTGATATCCTCTTTGGGCATCGCCTTAACTTTGTTGAGAAGATCTGAACCCGTAAGGGGCTTGCTTTTGGTGGTAGGCATTTGACTCTTCTGAATTGAGGGTTGAGTACATTTGTTAGTTTAGCGATAAAGCTGACTCCTGCGCAAGCTGAAATCTTAATTTATTCAACCTCAAGCTCATTGAAAAGTGGTTAGATTAATAGGCTTTGTCAGGTCTAAATTCTGTCACAAGCTGAGAATGAGAGCCTTCTCCAAGTAGACACTTTGCTAGTGAGATTAGCGTTAATGGGGTGCCCGTCTACATCCCTCCCATTCCAGGGAAAAATACACAAGGATCCGTCTCATTCCCTTGTCTGCAGTTACTCGTATCAACACTTCTATTGGGGATGGAAAGGATCCTGGGCCTTGTCCAGATAGCGAATTATCATCATGGCTATAGCTATCTCAGAATCGACTCAGGATCCGAGGATCTGGAAAATCTAGACTGTGCCCTATGCACGTAACAGGACCGAGCTAGGCTAAAAAAGGAAATAGCGCTGGGTCATGGGTAAAACCTGAGCTGGCTCACAGGTCACTAATTCATCATTAACTCTAACTTCGTAGGTTTCAGGATCCACAGCAATATCAGGCGTTTCGTAATTGAGCTTGAGATTGGCCTTACTAATATCACGGCAATGACGTACCGCGACGGCACGACGCTCTAGTCCTAATGACTCAGGGATCCCTTTAGCAACAGCAGCCTGCGACATGAAAAGCACACTGGTTGTCCTCATTGCTCGCCCAAAGCTACCAAACATAGGCCGAGGTAGAACAGGTTGAGGAGTAGGAATAGAAGCATTTGGATCACCCATTTGGGCATAGGCAATCATGCCACCTTTTAGAACTAATTCTGGCTTCACCCCAAAAAAGGCTGGTTGCCAAAGGCATAGATCCGCTAACTTACCTACTTCAATAGATCCTACAATGTGGCTAATGCCGTGTGCAATTGCTGGACAAATCGTATACTTGGCCACGTATCGCTTTGCCCGATGGTTATCATGCCGCTCAGAATCCTGTGGTAGATGCCCCCGCTGCTCTTTCATCTTATGGGCCGTTTGCCAAGTCCGAATTACCACTTCTCCTATCCGTCCCATCGCTTGAGAATCAGAGGAAATAATACTAAGAACTCCCATATCATGGAGAATATCTTCAGCGGCAATCGTTTGGGGCCGGATCCTAGATTCGGCAAACGCAACATCTTCTGGAACGTCCTTACTCAAATGATGGCAGACCATCAACATATCGAGATGTTCCTCAATTGTATTCACTGTAAAGGGTCGGGTAGGATTGGTGGAGCTAGGTAAAACATTGGGCTCACTTGCTAGCCTCAAAATATCTGGAGCATGGCCACCGCCAGCCCCTTCAGTATGAAAGGTGTGAATTGTCCGCCCGTTAATGGCTGCAATCGTATCTTCTACAAATGCTGATTCATTTAGGGTATCGGTATGGATCAGACCCTGCACGTCATAGTCATCGCACACGCTCAGACATGTGTCGATCACTGCCGGGGTTGAGCCCCAATCTTCGTGCATTTTGAGTCCGCAAGCACCAGCTTCCACTTGCTCACTCAAACCCTCAGGTCGTGAGCTATTGCCCTTGCCAAAGAAACCGAGATTGACAGGGAATTCTTCCGCAGCTTGTAACATCTTGCCAATATTCCAAGGACCAGGAGTACAAGTAGTTGCATTAGTTCCCGTGGCCGGTCCAGTTCCTCCCCCCAATAAAGTTGTCAATCCTGAGGTAATTGCGAATTCACAGAGCTGCGGACAAATAAAGTGGACATGAGCATCAATTCCCCCAGCTGTCACGATCAATTTTTCGCCGGCAATCACCTCCGTCGTAGGTCCGACAACCATCCCAGGAGTCACACCTGTTTGAGTATTTGGATTTCCCGCCTTTCCAATCCCAGCGATGAATCCCTCTTTAATCCCGATATCTGCCTTTACAATCCCCCACCAATCTAAAATTAAAGCATTAGTAATGACGAGATCGAGGGCTCCCTGCTGGCTTGTTGCCGTGGGAGATTGCCCCATTCCATCCCGGATTGTTTTGCCACCACCGAACTTGATTTCATCGCCATAGGTTGTTAGATCCTGCTCAACTTCAATCAGCAAAGAAGTATCAGCTAACCGAACTCGATCGCCAATAGTAGGGCCGTATGTGTTGACGTACTGAAGTCTAGGAATGTTTAAAGTCATGACAGGAGTTTGTAGGGGATATCTGGGATATACCATACAGTACATTAGCTCAGGTCAATAGATAGTTCTGTACATAACTAGGTTGTTACTTTTCGACGATCAATATGGTCAGAAACTAACATCAATCTCTGATTCAAAAGAAACAGAGGGTTCAATCATTGAAGGTCAAGATCTACTTTGAGCCTGCTTGGCTTGAACAAAAACTCTGAATGTTTGATTGAAACTGGCCTGGCTCAAGTTCAGGGTTTCAAGTTCGTATGTTCTGAATGCCCAGATATGTTTTAAATGCACAGATATATTCTAAAGCCCAGAACCACTGATTGACTTACTGCGTGAATCCACTCACTAAGTGTCTTGAGGTGTTCCATTCATGTCAGCAACAACAGGCTTAGGAGCATACAGCGTTAGCTGCTAACCCACCTGAAACTCAGCGATTCAATAGCATCATCTTCTCGATAGCATCATTTTCTCTAATGAATCTTGACAGCATCACCCTTCTCGAATAAGATTATAGGCCTGACTGCAGTGCGACCTCTAGAGTGACGCATGACGAATCTGGCACAGTTGATGACTTCCGCTCAGACCCTTCCCGACCTTGTGGAAATCCAGCGGGAGAGTTTTTTATGGTTTTTGAATGAGGGATTCGAGGAGGAGTTGATTAGCTTCTCCCCGATTGTTGACTACACTGGCAAGCTGGAGCTACATTTTCTCCCCGATTTTCGGCTGGGAGATTATTCCAGAGGGTACCGGATCCATCAGCCTCGTTATGATCCGGATGAGGCCAAGAGGCGAGACGCAACCTACCAAGCTCAGATCCGAGTTCCCACTCGCTTGATCAACAAAGAGACAGGCGAGATCAAGGATATGGATGTCTTTATCGGCGAACTCCCTCTGATGACGGACCGCGGCACTTTTATTATCAATGGAGCCGAGCGTGTCATTGTTAATCAGATTGTTCGTAGTCCTGGTGTTTACTACAAAGCTGACCTTGATAAGAATGGTCGGCGAACCTATAGTGCCAGCCTGATTCCGAACCGAGGTGCGTGGCTAAAGTTTGAAACGGATAAGAATAATCTAGTCTGGGTCCGAATCGATAAAACTCGAAAGCTCTCTGCTGCTGTGCTTTTAAAAGCACTAGGGTTGAGTGAGTCGGAGATTTATGATGGCCTGCGTCATCCAGACTACTTCGAAAAAACGGTTGAGAAGGAGGGCCAGTACACAGAGGAAGAGGCCCTGATGGAGCTCTACCGGAAGCTACGCCCAGGCGAACCTCCCACTGTATCAGGAGGACAGCAACTCCTTGAATCTCGATTCTTTGATCCTAAGCGGTATGACTTAGGTAGAGTAGGTCGATACAAGATCAATCGCAAACTCAACCTCAGTATTCCGGATACCGTCCGAGTCCTTACTCACACAGATATCCTGGCTGTCATCGACTACTTGATCAACCTGGAGTACGACATTGGCCAGATTGATGACATTGATCACTTGGGGAACCGTCGTGTCCGTTCCGTTGGTGAGCTTTTGCAGAACCAAGTTCGAGTGGGCCTTAATCGTCTGGAGCGCATTATTCGAGAGCGGATGACAGTATCTGAGTCAGACAATTTGACACCAGCTTCGTTAGTCAACCCGAAGCCCCTTGTCGCTGCCATCAAAGAGTTTTTCGGGTCTAGCCAGCTCTCGCAATTTATGGACCAGACCAACCCACTAGCTGAGTTGACTCACAAACGTCGATTGTCGGCTTTAGGTCCAGGCGGTCTTAGCCGAGAACGAGCTGGTTTTGCTGTTCGTGATATCCACCCCAGCCACTACGGTCGAATCTGTCCAATTGAAACTCCAGAGGGTCCCAACGCTGGCTTAATTGGATCCTTGGCCACGCATGCCCGGGTCAACCAATACGGCTTTATTGAGAGCCCCTACTTCCGTGTTGAAGATGGCATTGTCCGAGGCGATCTGGGTCCTGTGTTCCTTACTGCAGATGAAGAAGACGAGTATCGTGTGGCTCCAGGCGATGTTCCTATTGATGGAGAAGGACGGATCCTGAGTGAGCTAGTCCCTGTTCGTTATCGACAGGAGTTTGGCACAGCGAGCCCGGAGGAGGTGAACTATGTACAGGTGTCTCCGGTTCAGGTGATCTCGGTTGCTACATCACTCATTCCATTCCTGGAGCATGATGATGCTAACCGAGCTTTGATGGGTGCTAACATGCAACGTCAAGCTGTCCCTCTTCTAAAACCTGATCGACCCTATGTTGGGACAGGACTTGAAGCCCAGGCTGCCCGTGACTCCGGCATGGTGGTGGTATCACGGACTAACGGCGTAGTTACCTATGTCTCAGCTGATGAAATTGTGGTTCAGCCCGCTTCTGGTGGGACTCCTATTAGTTACCGGCTGCAGAAGTATCAACGTTCCAACCAAGATACTTGTCTAAACCAGCGTCCGTTGGTGCAGTTTGGTGATTCAGTGATTGCCGGCCAGGTTTTGGCTGATGGACCGGCGACGGAGGGGGGTGAATTAGCTCTGGGGCAGAATGTCCTTGTCGCCTATATGCCCTGGGAAGGTTACAACTATGAAGATGCGATTCTGATTAGTGAGCGCCTAGTCTACGACGACATCTTCACCTCTGTTCATATTGAGAAATATGAGATTGAAGCACGTCAGACCAAGCTCGGTCCTGAAGAGATCACGCGTGAGATTCCCAACGTTGGTGAGGATGCTCTGCGGAATCTAGATGAGCGCGGTATCGTCCGGGTGGGAGCATGGGTTGAAGCCGGCGATATCTTGGTCGGTAAAGTGACCCCCAAGGGCGAGTCTGATCAACCTCCTGAGGAGCGCTTACTCAGGGCTATCTTTGGTGAGAAGGCTCGCGACGTACGGGATAACTCATTGCGAGTATCTAATGGAGAACGGGGCCGTGTGGTTGATGTCAGAGTTTTCACGCGGGAGCAGGGCGATGAGCTTCCTCCGGGTGCCAACATGGTTGTGCGTGTCTACATTGCTTTGAAGCGTAAAATTCAGGTCGGGGACAAGATTGCGGGCCGCCATGGTAACAAGGGGATTATTTCAAGGATCCTATCCTGTGAAGATATGCCTTATCTTCCTGATGGGACTCCCGTCGATGTTGTTTTGAATCCTCTGGGTGTCCCGTCGCGGATGAACGTGGGACAGGTGTTTGAGTGTCTCCTGGGCTGGGCCGCTGATAATCTCAATGTCCGATTCAAGCTAATGCCATTTGATGAGATGCATGGGCTAGAGACATCCCGACTAACGGTTGAGTCTAAGCTAATTGAGGCTCGTGAAGACAGTAACCGCCCTTGGATGTACCGGGATGGTGGGAAGACACGTGGCAAGATCCAAGTTTATGACGGTCGCACAGGTGAACCGTTTGACCAGCCAGTTACTGTGGGACGTGCCTACATGCTGAAGTTAGTTCACTTAGTGGATGACAAGATCCATGCCCGCTCAACGGGACCCTATTCACTGGTGACCCAGCAGCCACTTGGAGGTAAAGCTCAGCAGGGTGGCCAACGGTTTGGGGAGATGGAGGTCTGGGCTCTCGAATCGTTCGGAGCCGCCTACACTCTTCAGGAACTCCTCACAGTGAAGTCGGACGACATGGTGGGTCGGAATGAAGCTCTCAATGCCATCGTAAAGGGACGTCCGATTCCCAGGCCAGGGACACCCGAATCCTTCAAGGTGTTGGTGCGGGAACTGCAATCTTTGGGGCTAGATGTATCAGTCCACAAGGTTGATATTGATGAGACCGGTCAAACACGGGATTATGAGACCGATCTAATGGCAGATGCGACAAATCGCCATACCCCTTCTCGACCAACCTATGAGTCAGTCACTCATGAGGACCTACAGCCCACGACAGCCACCGTACCTGCTGCCACCCAACCACAGCAAGAGTACGGCTCAGCACCACTGAGTGAGGATGAGGACTTCTAGCTCAATAGGTAGAAAATGGGTTGCTGGTTCAAAGTGTGTGTTCCAAGGCACCCGATACAGCAATGCCAAGCTGAGCTAGGAGAGGGACAACGGGTCAGCGATCCAAAGGGTTATACGCCAGATGCCTGAGGATCCTAGTTTTGCCCCAAGGCCCTGACTACCTTAGCTTTAGCATGGCAGTCTAATTGGTACCTTACTGTGATGGTCTCGACGACAATCATCTGTTCAACTGTTGTAATCTTCGATAGGAGCTCTCATGCCCAAACTTGAACAACGGTTCGACTATGTCAAGATCGGAATCGCCTCCCCTGACCGGATTATGTCATGGGGACAGCGTTCTCTTCCCAACGGTCAGTTAGTCGGAGAAGTCACAAAACCTGAGACTATTAACTATAGAACTCTGAAGCCGGAAATGGATGGTCTGTTTTGTGAACGGATTTTTGGACCTGCTAAGGATTGGGAATGTCATTGTGGTAAGTATAAGCGGGTCCGCCATCGCGGTATTGTGTGTGAGCGGTGCGGCGTAGAAGTCACCGAATCTCGGGTCCGCCGTCATCGCATGGGTTATATCAAGTTGGCAGCTCCTGTCACCCACGTGTGGTATCTCAAAGGGATCCCAAGCCACATTGCGACTCTTCTAGATATGCCCCTGCGTGACGTGGAACAGGTGGTCTACTTTAACGCCTATGTTGTGATTGACCCGGGTAATGCTCAGAACCTGACCTATAAGCAACTGCTCACCGAGGATCAATTCCTCGAAATCGAAGATCAGATGTATGAGGAAGGCTCCGACCTGCAACTACCGCCCGATTGGGCCATGATCGGAGCAGAAGCCATCGACCGACTCCTCCAAGACATTGCGCTAGAGGAAGAAGCTGAAAAACTTCGTGATGAAATTAGTACATCTCGAGGGCAAAAGCGGGCTCGTCTCATTAAGCGGCTCCGTGTGATTGACAACTTTGTTGCGACTGAAGCACGTCCCGAGTGGATGGTTCTGAAGGTAATTCCGGTGATTCCTCCTGATCTGCGGCCCATGGTGCAGTTGGATGGAGGTCGGTTTGCCACCTCTGACCTGAATGATCTCTACCGCCGAGTCATTAATCGAAATAATCGACTGGCACGGCTGCAGGAGATTCTGGCACCTGAAATCATCGTCCGTAACGAGAAGCGGATGTTGCAAGAAGCAGTTGATGCCTTGGTTGATAATGGGCGGCGCGGCCGTACGGTTGTGGGCGCGAACAATCGTCCCTTGAAGTCTCTCTCTGACATTATTGAAGGAAAGCAAGGACGATTCCGGCAGAACCTCTTGGGTAAGCGGGTTGATTACTCTGGTCGTTCTGTCATTGTGGTGGGACCAACCCTGAAAATCCACCAATGTGGTCTACCAAAGGAAATGGCTATTGAACTATTCCAGCCCTTTGTAATTCACAAACTCATCAAACGAGGTATAGTTAATAACATTAAGGCTGCCAAAAAGCTGATCCAGCAGAATGATCCCTCCATTTGGGATGTTTTGGAAGAAGTCATTGATGGCCACCCCGTTCTGCTTAACCGAGCCCCCACATTACACCGACTAGGGATCCAAGCCTTTGAACCCATTCTGGTCGAAGGGCGTGCCATCCAGCTTCATCCTCTGGTCTGCCCTGCCTTCAACGCTGACTTTGATGGTGACCAGATGGCTGTCCATGTACCGCTATCTCTGGAATCGCAGGCTGAAGCACGGTTGCTCATGCTTGCCTCCAACAATTTACTCTCTCCAGCCACCGGCAATCCCATCGTGACCCCCAGTCAAGACATGGTTTTAGGGTGCTATTACTTGACAGCAGACCATCCAGAGCGACAGAAGGGCCGGGGTCGATACTTTGCCAACATGAAGGATGCCATTGTTGCCTACGAGCAGGGCATGGTTGACTTGCACGCCTACGTTTGGGTTCGCCATGACGGTCCTGTTGACCTAGGCAAAGGAGATGATGGAGAACCACAGATTTCAGAGGACGAGTTTGGCATCAGGACCAAGGTTTACCGCTTTCGTCGAGTTCGAGAAGATGCTGAGGGAAATCTCCTATCACAGTACATTTTTACAACGCCTGGACGTATCATCTTCAACGAGGTCATTCGAGAAGCCTTGATGCAGATGTAATAGTAACCTCAGGCTATCTAAGCTAGCAGGATCCTTTTTCTGTGCGCAAGCTTATGTCCTTAACCCGCGTGGATCCAGCATAGACCATTAACTTTTCTCGCAATTGCCCCCTACCAGGTGATCCTCATGACAGACCAACAGTTGTCCCGCCCTAACACTGAGTCTGACACCCAGCCCTCTCCTCTGCCGTTTCGCAACTACAAGGTTGATAAGAAGGGTCTGAAAAAGCTGATTGCGTGGGCCTTTTCAGAGCATGGTACAGCTCGCACAGCTCAAATGGCTGATGAACTCAAGGGACTGGGCTTCAAATTTGCAACCCAGGCAGCGGTCTCAATTAGTGTTGAAGATCTTCAAGTTCCGCCTCGTAAGCGTGAACTACTTGCTAAAGCTGAATCAGAGATTGAAGCAGCGACTGAGCGCTACACCCGAGGTGAGATTACTGAGGTTGAACGATACCAGAAGGTGATTGACACCTGGAATCAAACGAATGATGCTATTAAGAATGAAATGCTCAGTAATTTTGAGCAGAATGATCCCTTGAATTCGGTTTATATGATGGCTAACTCAGGTGCACGGGGTAACGTGTCACAGGTTCGTCAGCTTGTGGGGATGCGAGGGTTGATGGCCAATCCCCAGGGAGAAATCATTGACCTGCCCATCAAAACCAATTTCCGCGAAGGGTTAACAGTTACAGAGTACATCATCTCCTCTTATGGTGCTCGCAAAGGCTTGGTTGACACGGCTCTGCGTACTGCTGACTCTGGGTACTTGACGCGTCGATTAGTCGATGTCTCTCAGGACATGATTGTGCGAGAGCAGGATTGCGGGACAGAACGAGGCATCATCCTGAACTCCCTCCGCGATGCTGACAAAGTCATCATTCCTCTGGAAGAACGGCTTATTGGTCGTGTTTTAGCTCGAGATGTTACTCACCCTCTGACAGGTGAAGTGCTAGCTGTGCGGAATACCAGCATAGACCATGAGTTAGCGAAGGCCATAGCTAAGGCTAAGGTTACCCAGGTCATGGTACGAACCCCTTTGACCTGCGAGGCAAATCGTTCCGTGTGTCGGATGTGTTATGGCTGGAGTCTAGCCCACTCTCGTCTGGTCGATATGGGTGAGGCTGTTGGGATCATTGCAGCTCAGTCCATTGGTGAACCAGGTACACAGCTTACAATGAGGACATTCCACACTGGCGGTGTCTTCACCGGGGAAGTCGCACGACAGTTGCGGGCTCCTTATGCTGGTAAGGTACGCTTCTCTCCCAAATTAAGAACTCGTCCCTATCGCACCCGGCATGGGGATGATGCTCTCCAGGTTGAAAACAATCAGGACATTACCCTGGAAGGGGAGAATGGTAAGACCGAAACCTTCTCCATCACCCAAGGATCCACGATCCTGGTCCGAGACGGCGAAACTGTACGAGTCGAGCATTTATTGGCTGAGGTAGCACTAGCGAAAGCCGCCCGTAAGTCAACGGAAAAGGCCCAGAAGGAAGTTATCTCTGATATGGCGGGGGAAGTTCGGTTTATTGACCTCCCAATTGAGGAAAAGACAGATCGCCAAGGAAACGTAACCTCCATTGCTCAGCGTCAAGGTCTCGTTTGGGTCCTGTCTGGTCAGGTTTACAACCTTCCCCCTGGAGCTGAGCCTACGGTAAAAAATGGGGATCGAGTAGAACAGGGATCCGTCATTGCTGAGACATCCCTGAATACCGAAAATGGGGGGATTGTTCGACTCCCTGAGCGCCAGGATGTCAAGAGTGGTCGTGAAGTCGAAATTATCAACGCCTCCGTCGTTCTAGATTCAGCTCGTGTTCGGAGTGAATCTCATCAAGGTCGGGAACAGTTCATGTTAGATACTGCCAGCGGCCAAACCTTTATTTTGAAAGCAACGCCCGGGACCAAGGTTGGCAACGATGAAGTCGTTGGTGAACTCATTGAAAGTGACTTCCGTACCCAAACCGGTGGTATGGTTCGGTTTGCAGGAATTGAAGTGGCCCGCCGAGGCAAGGCGAAACAGGGCTATGAGGTGATTCAGGGTGGGACACTCCTCTGGATCCCCGAAGAAACTCATGAAGTTAACAAAGATATCTCACTCCTAAATGTTGAAGATGGTCAGTATGTTGAAGCTGGGACGGAAGTTGTTAAAGATATTTTCTGCCAAAATGCTGGTGTTGTTGAAGTTACTCAGAAGAACGACATCCTGCGCGAAATCATCGTCAAGCCTGGGGATCTTCACCTCATTGATAATCCGGCTGACATGGATGTCAAAGACGGTACTCTCATCAACCCTGGCGAGCAGGTCCTGAGCAGCATTATCCCCCAGTCAATGGTTTACACTGAGCACGTTGAAACACCGGAAGGTCCCGCTATCCTACTCCGGCCTGTGCAAGAATTTGAAATTCCTAGTGAGCCCTCAGTGCCCAGCCAAGAGTCGAAGAGTGAAGCAGGCAAAGCTATTCGCTTGCGAGCGGTCCAACGAGTTCCCTTCAAAGATGGGGAGCGGGTACGGTCTATTGGCGGTGTCGAGCTTCTGAAGACTCAACTCGTGCTTGAGATTGATACGGATACGCCCCAGCTGAAGGCTGATATCGAACTCATTCCAGATGAGGGGGATCCTGAGATACTGCGTCTGCAAATGGTGATCCTTGAGACTCTGATTGTACGTCGGGACGTGATCGCAGATATGACACAAGGCAGTACTCAGACTCGATTACTGGTCGAGGAAGGGCAGATGATTACCCCTCGATCTGTAATTGCCCGGACTGAGATCCAGGCTAAGCAAGCGGGTATTGTCCAGGGACTCCGTCATGGCGGTGAGGCGGTGCGTCGACTACTCCTTGTCACTGAAGAAGACCAAGTCAGGATCCCTTTCAGTGGTGCAGCCAAAGTTGATGTTAATGCGATGGTCAGAAACGGAGATGAGGTGGCGGGCGGTGTAGTCTGCTCTGAGTCTGGTCAGGTCCTCGCTATTGAAAATGGAGAGATTATTCTCCGGATGGCTCGTCCCTATCTCATGTCAATTGCAGCTATCTTGCAAGTTGGGGATGGGGACCTTGTCCAACGGGGTGATAGCCTTGGCCTTCTGGTCTTCGAGCGAGCTAAGACAGGAGACATCATTCAGGGTCTACCACGAATTGAAGAATTGCTAGAAGCCCGCAAACCCAAGGAGATGTGTGTGATTGCCAAGCGGCCTGGCACAGCTCAACTGACTTGGCGGGGAGAAGAGCCTGATCTGAAAATTGTTGAAAGTGATGGGGCTGTTATTGATTATCCCCTTCTACCTGGTCAAAATCTCCTTGTTGTCGACGGTCAGCCTGTTTCTGTAGGAGAGCGGTTAACGGATGGTCCTGCCAATCCCCATGACCTACTGGATTCTTACTACGAGTACCATCGACATTTGGTCGGAGATGATGAAGCAGCCCGACTGGCCCTAGATGCTGTTCAGAACTTCTTTGTTAATGAGGTCCAGAATGTCTACCGCTCTCAGGGCGTAGATATTTCGGACAAGCACATTGAAGTTGTTGTTCGGCAGATGACCTCAAAAGTACGGGTGGATGACAGCGGCGATACAATTCTGTTACCTGGTGAGTTGATCGATTTGCGAGAAATTCAACAAGTCAACTCAACCATGTCCATCACAGGAGGAGCACCAGCCCAGTACACACCTGTTTTGCTCGGCATCACCAAAGCTAGTTTAAATACCGATAGTTTCATCTCTGCAGCCAGCTTCCAGGAGACAACACGTGTCTTGACTGAAGCTGCCATTGAGGGTAAGTCTGATTGGCTACGAGGCCTCAAAGAGAACGTTATTATCGGGCGACTCATTCCGGCTGGAACCGGCTTCAGCACCTATGAAGAAGTTCCTGCTGAGGTGGAACCGATCGAAGAAGAGGAGGCCGACACAATCGTGCCATCGCTTGCCCCTCGATTGATTTTGGGTGACGATGAGCTTATTGATGATTCCACACCAACCTATCTTGCTGAGACAGTCTTGCAATCTCGAACTCAGCCCTCTGAATCGCCTTCATCCGCTAAGTCAGCTACACTAGACTCTGAAGCTGTAATTCTAGATACACTCACAGAGCAACCGTCTACGTCTGCCCTACCAAAACTAGAAGTATCTCAGCATCCAGCCACCCCACCAGCTAATGATCATGCAGCAGCAGACGATGACAGTGATGAGGATACTCTCGATGCTTCTTACCTAGAATCTCTGTTGGCAGAAGTAGACGATATGGATGAACCCTCTGAAGAAGCCCTTCAAGAGATAGAGCTTGAGCAGGAGTCTGAAGTAGAGCTAGTGGACACAGGCGTTGCAATCCAATCAGATAGTACTTCTGTAGAGGCAGAGACATCACCTGCTCAGGATCCGCAACCCCCAGAAATAACAGGATCCGTTGCGGACCTAGCAGAAGTTCTAAGTCCAGCATCACAAGCCAATCCAGAGGTTGCTCGCCCCCCTTCACCAGAAGGCGATGTTGCCCCTATTGCTGAGACCCTGGACCGAATCACTCCGATAACGGATCCTGAGCCTATGCTGGTTGTTTCTGAAGGCGCGGATTCTGAGATCTCTGGGATCAATGGGCCACTGGTTGCGGATGACCAAACCTGGGATCTTGCTGAGTCTGAGGGAAGTGTTGAGAGTGGCACCACTGAGATGGATTCAACTAGTCCGCTGGGTGCTGAAGTAGAATCCGACGCAGCTCGGGCACTACCAGCTGAGATGGACGATGAGTCAATTAACAATACTAGCGGGTCTCTAGCCCCAGCATCCGACTTGGTCATGCCTGATGGCATTGATTCCGAGGATCCTGAAGCTTAGAAACTAGTGTCTCAGGTGTAGTAGAAAAGCCCCGAAAGGGGCTAATTTCTAGAAAGCAATTTCAAACAGGAAAGAAGGTAGAAGCTATCCCTGCCGGTCAAGGATAAAGCACTGATAGCGGCCTAGCGGTCTGATTTAGGTTTTTCAGTGGCACGGATATCAATTAGGGAACGGCCCTCTACACTATCACTCGGAGCGACAAATCCAGAGTCTCCAGCTGGAGCTGCCGTCAAATTGGTAGGGAGTGACGGACCTACCAGGCGAGATTCAAATTCAATCTCAGTACCCCGACGGATCCGATTTTGGGCAACAGCCTCACGCAGTGCTGAACTGTACGTGACCTCTCCTGCAAATGCAGTAGTGCTTGCGCCAATGCCAATGAATAGAGTGGCCGCAGCGAGAACAAAACCTAATCGAGCCATGATGAAATACTCCTTACAGCGAGCACAAAGTGAGGACGGAATGAGCAGGTCTAGGGTTGTTCATCTGCCTCAACTGTCTACAGTTAAACACTTCAATCTGAAGGATCCTGGATGTCAATCTTAAAGTTCTATGAGGTGATTCCCACCGTCAACTCATTTGGAACTACCAAACAGAGTTGTGGACTAACTCAAATGGTTCTACCTCTGTTTGCTAGGATCTGATCCAGTTGTTCACCATACCCCTGCAGATCCATGCCAAAATCAGATTCTTCCTTGACAGGCTCCAATGTCTACCGAGTGGTTTACTCTGAGTGGGGCTCTGCTCTGGATCCTGAGAGTGGCCAACCGATGGAGGATGCCCCACCCCATAAGCAGAAAATTACGGTAACCCGAGAACGCAAGGGTCGGAAAGGGAAGACCGTCACAGTCGCCTCCGGCTTTCAACTTACCCCACAGACCTTAGGATCCCTAGCTAAATCCCTAAAGGCGCAATGTGGATCTGGTGGTACTGCAAAGGATACCTCTGTCGAGATTCAAGGCGATCATCGTGATCGAGTAGGTGAGATCTTGAAAGGACTCGGTTACACTGTTAAATATTCAGGTGGATGATTCTGATGAATTTTGACAACCTTGGAGAGCACTCCTGATCAGGTTAAGTAAGGAGAACGCCTTTTGATCGTAAGGTGACAGAGAAAGCACCTTTTCAAAAGCTTGCTTAGCCTCCTCTAAAATAGAAGGCTCAAGGTTCCCTTCAATAGGAGCTTCTAGTTGAGCTTTTTGTAGCAGTAGAGCCCCCAGATTGTAGTGAGCTTCAAGATGACTTGGATCTTGGTCAATGACTACTCTCAACTGGGGAATAGCCAAATCTAAGTATCCTTGAGAGGCTAACGTCCAGCTCAACTTGTAACGAGCCTCAGTAAAGGATGGATCCTCAGAAAGAGCAGCCCTAAAAGCTTGAGTTGCCGTTTCTAGATCACCTGCTTGGACAGCAGCAACGCCCGAATTATACTGTTGGTTTGCGGTTGGCTGAGTCATGCCATTATCCCACTTGTTCAGTTACTCAAAAATATGTAGCTAAATAGAAAGGCTCACCTTTACGTTGAATCACTTTTCTTCAATTATATTTATAACCGCCCCATGGCTCCAATCCCTCGAATAGTACCGGGTTTGAGCTAAAAGCAATCCGCCTAGCCCGGCAATCATAATCCAGCTAAACCAATCCCCGAACCGGGTGTAAATCGTTAGGTCATCTCGTATAGCAACGGATCCGACAACGGCATCTTGCTCGAAGATGGGTGCGCTTGTCTGGATCTGACCTGTAGGATCAACTACCATATTGCCACCTGTGTTGTTAGTGAAAACAAAACTGCGGCGGTTCTCAACTGCTCGAAACACTGATAAATTCCCATGCAGCATCGGCCAATTACTATTCCCAAACCAACTGTCATCTGCAATCGTAATTAGAGATTGAGCACCGTTCAAAACTAATTGACGACTTGGACCGGGCAGCACACTTTCTAAACAAATCATTAGCCCCAGTTGCCCCATCGAATTGGATCCTGACTCTAAGGGTACGTATCCCCCTGGTGATGACACATAACGAGCTGTTTCAAAATAGGGGAATAACCATTGCTTGCCGTACTGGTCAAGTAAAGTACCCTCTTCGTTGTACAGCAAAGCTGAGTTAATGAACTTTTGCTGTTCCAGCGGTAACTCCCTAGTCATAGGATCCGGGTCCGTTGCCCCAATGACTAAACGAGACTCTGTCGGCATTACAGCACGCATCGAGTTCAGGATGTAAGGCTCCAGCCGAGTCCCGACAAACTGAGCCCTTAGAGCTCCTTCCGACCAGACAACTAACCTTGCTCCCCTAATCAGAGCAGACCGGGAAAGTCTCTGCAAATCCTGATAACGCTCAGCCCGATATGGCCAGCTTCGATCTGTTTCCAACCAGGCCATTTGCTGCAGTGCACCAACCACGTAGTAACGCTCTAACCTAAGAGGCTCTAATGTTGCCTCCACCATCGTTAGGCGTAGTACGCCATATCCCACAACTAAACCTGTTGCAACTGTAGTACTACCTATTACTGCCCAAGTTTTCCCCCAAGACGGCCAGCACAGCCACACAACTGCCAGAGCTGCATTAATCCATACCGCAAAAAACGTGACTCCCCAGATTCCGGTCACTTCTGCTATTTGAATTCCCACCGGCCAATCAAACAGCAAGGACCCCCAGTGAAACGGTATCGGAAACCAAATCACACCTAAAAGGCAATCTAGACCAGTCCAGACCGTCGCCATCGCCAACGGACGCCACACCCTGGGTACCCACTTTGTCACATTAGTTGTCAGGAACGTGGCCACAACGTAAAACAATGGCACAAATGGAGCGACAGCTATACCCCCAATGATGTCAGAGACCTGTAAGGCCTTGGATGAAAATGGATCCGGTAGAAAAACAAACGCGCAAAAGCAAAACCATACTCCGAATAGAGCTAGGGCCTGCTGCCGTAGAGATCTGTGTTCGCAGTAGACAAAGAGTGGTGCTAGACCTACCAATGCTGCCCAGTGACTGTGAAACAGGCGATTCGGAGATCCCCAGCACGTTAACACCAACCCAGCAATGAGCAGACCACTCTGCCGAGTCAAAAGATCTCTGAAATTGAGTCGAGAACCCATCCCAGCATCAGATAAAAAGTCTGGAATCTCTGGCACCTCGAGTCCTCAACAACAATCACACCCATTAAATCAAATCCTTCTCTCATCATGCTCGCTAAAGAGCATCAAGCAATTCATTCAAAGGAGCCGGTTTCGGTAGTTGGAACAACCGTCGTGCATTAGCTGTGGTTTGCTCGGCTAGCAGGGGTAAAGTCACCCCTCGGAGCTGAGCCACCACCTTGGCAACTTCAGCCACAAATGCTGGCTCATTCCGTTTGCCTCTGTAAGGCACGGGAGCTAGAAAGGGACAATCTGTTTCGACCAGTAACTGATCCGTCGGTACCTCTTTCGCAGATTGCTTAACACTCTTAGCATTTTTGAACGTTACAATCCCGCTAAAGCTAACCCAGCACTGACGCTCGACAAACCACCGAGTTTCCTCAGGCGTCCCACTCCAACAATGCATGACGACTCGCAGCTGATGCTCCGGATCCATCTCGTCTAGTACATCCCGTGTCGCAACCGCTGCATCCCGGGAATGAACAATCACAGCTAGATCAAGCGTCTGGGCAATCGATAACTGAGCCCGAAACGCCTGTTCCTGCAAATCCCGAGACTCAGGATCCGACTTGTAGAAATCAAGTCCAGTCTCACCAATAGCAACCACTCTTGGGCTCTGAGCTAACTGGTTAATCTGCTTCCCCATCTTAGGATTCCAGTCGCTAGCTTCTAGTGGGTGCAGACCGACTGCCAGGAACACTTCAGGGTATCGTTCTGCCACCTCCTGCAGTTGCAAGAACTCGTCAGGACGACAGCATGAGTGCACTAACTGAGTGATCCCAGCCTCTCGCCAACGCCGAGCTACCTGCTCGAGATCTTCACTGTAGAGGTCAAAGTTGAGATGTACATGAGTATCCACTAGCTCGGGGCAAGACTGTATTCTCTGCCCATGGTCAGAGTCGTGAACAGCTTCAGCATTTAAAGGATCCATAGCCCTGGCCAAGCCCTTACTTCATAATGATAGTGGCACAGACTTGCCTCAAGCCAAGACAGATGTGACAACTCCCTGCAGGCTCTAGCATAATTTCTTCTACCTGCAACTGTGGTACTAACTGGCTGACTCAGCAGGCCTCGCATCTTGGGTAACAATCTTAAGCCGCCTCGAAAGACGAGCCTTTCTTCGTGCACCCGTATTTTGGTGAATGACTCCTTTCTTAACTGCTTTGTCAATGCAGCTAAAAGCCTTATTAACAGCTCCCTGCACATCATCAACAGAAGCCTGTTGCTTCTCCAATGAATCTGCTAGAGAGAAAAACTGTTTGATTGACTTTCGAACAGAAGACTTGTAGGCCAAATTACGTTGGCGGTTACGCTCAGTAAGCTGAACACGCTTGATTGCAGACTTAATATTGGGCATAGATAGATTAGAGTAACGTCAGCCCCTTATGATACCACACTTTAGGTCCTCCTAGCGGCAATAAACGACAAAAATGATAGAAAGTGTCGAAGTCGAACTCATGCCGACTTCGACTTAACATGTTAGAAGAGATATTTCTCGCCAAGCTAAGTATTGTGAGAGTAGCAGCTTACTCAGACAATATAGAGAATGCACTACTAGACAAGGACAGAGAAATGATGTCACCCACATACACAAACGGAATCGATATCCCAGCTGAGTCCAGAAAAAAGCTTATCGACATTTTGAACCAGCATCTGGCAGACACGCTGGATCTAAAGACGCAAGTCAAGCAAGCCCACTGGAATGTCAAAGGACTCAACTTCATTGCGCTGCATGAAATGTTCGATGAATTTGCGACAATCTTAGAGGGTTATGTTGACATGCTGGCTGAGCGAGTTACAGCCCTTGGCGGAGTTGCTCTAGGAACAGCTCGAATTGCTGCTCAAACCTCATCTCTGAGTGAATATGACCTCAGTGCAGTAGAAGGCAAGGATCACCTTGTCGCTCTGGCTAAGCAATTTAGTCAATACACCACTACCACTCGCAAAAACATTGAATCAACAGCTCAACTGAACGACGCAGATACATCCGATCTCTTCACAGAAATTTCGAGACAGGTTGACAAAGATCTCTGGTTCATCGAGGCGCACTTGCAACACTAGTTACACACAACTAGCTAGTGTATCTCTATCAACACTAGCTAGTGCTATCATGCTGATTACGAAAAAGTACGATGTACAGTGATTGGGAATCAGATGTAAAGCGATCGGGCTCTACATCACTCTCTCCAGCTGAAAGGCTATTTCATGAGTTATTCTTGATTTCTACAAGACTGTTGTGAATATCCAAAAATAATCTATGTCTTTACCAGCACCCACCATCTACCTGTCAATTCTAAGCCTTATCCTTTCCATCGTCGGGTGGTTTGTCTTTCGGGAAGTTCTAAGGGTTCGTCAACAAGAAAAAACAATTACTAGGTTACAGTCCAAGCTTAAGCAAGGGACTGGTTCAGCTTGGGAGCATTTCGAGCTGGGTAGTGTTTATCTGCAGAAGAAGTTGTACCAGCTAGCCGTTCAACAATTCAAAAAATCTTTAGAAGCCGGAGACGAAAATAAGCCAGTGGTACATAACGCTCTGGGCTTCACGCACTTCAGTACCGGCCAATACGATTTAGCTATTCAAAACTACAAGGAGGCTATCAAAATGGATCCTGCATATCTAACAGCATGGAACAATCTAGGACATGCCTACGAGATGAAAAAACAGATTGAACTAAGCGTTGAAGCTTACAAAGAAGTTTTGACACTCTCTCCAGACAATCAAATTGCCAGAAGAAGGCTAGACTCTTTAGAGAAAAGGTTAGGTACAGATCTCTCTAACACAGATAAAGCTCTTATAGAAAACGGACCAGACACCAATTAACTTTCGTGACTTGCTATCTATTCGAAAGGCAATCACTTGCTTAGACGTACTGCATACCATTGCACCAGCGAACCATCGCTTGTCTTGTACTCGCATGCAGTATGGATTAGCAATTCAGCCTCTCTTACAGGCTCTTGCAAGGCATCCAAACTCTCAGAGAAGAATATAAGCTCTGTCAGATACTTGGAGAGTTCGTCACGTGAGATAATACGCTCATCCTGGCCAGGAACAAGTAAGATAAAATACCCGTCAGTCTCAGAAAGTTTAGGGCCGAGCTTAGACATCATTCACCACAATGGAAGGCTGGAGTTGACTCACGCTTCAATGCGATACTGTAATTCCTTACCAAATACAGGTTTTCAGATTGCTGTTAGCCTCATCCTTAGTCGAATCAACCACAGCGACTAGACATGAGAAGTGGGAAAAAGTGTACATATAGAGAGGCCGCTAAGCATTTAAGCTACAGAAGGTCAGGATGTAATGTAACAGTCCAGCCTTCTGCAGCACTCATAGTCCAAA
>CAYUEE010000052.1:0-12213 GCA_964443615.1 uncultured bacterium
TAGCTTTCTGGCGCGAAAAACATGCAACCAGGTTTTTCATAAAAAACGATCCTAGCCATAGGTAGAGGGGGGGGATCAATAGAGGCTAACAAAGCTACCAGGATCTGAGTAAATATCTTTCCAACCAGGAGTTCTATAATCTTGATTTAGAGCAGAATCGACATATCGCACCACCGGAGATAATTCCCCTTCTGGTTGTTCTCCTTTGAGGAAAGATCTCAATTGATCTTCCCAGTTTTGAGGATAATCCCTAATAATGGGATGCTTGACTACAACCGGCTGATACTCGCCTTTATCGGGATCAATAATGACATCTAGACTCAGGATAGCTAAGGAGCGAACAAAAACACCCGTTGCTGCAATCGCATAGTTCCCACCTACGATACTCTGCTTAAGAACAGCAACAAAATGTCCACCGGAAAAAATGTCGTAAACCAACTGACTTCGATCATCAACAGGGTTCACTTCAATGTTGTAACCTCTAGTGAGTCCCTCCTCCAAAGTGATCCCTTCATAAGCTTGGTCTGGATGAGGTAGAAAAATCGTAAACTGATGGATATCATGCCAAGGATTAATCACAGCCTCGCCAGTAGTATATTTCCAAGCATTGTACTGACGGCGCATCTCCTGACCAACATGGCTTTCGCTATCACAGATGTTAACTAGAGCCATATTTAGAACTGATTGATGAAATCGACTAAGTATACCTAAAGCCTGCATATAGTTAGTTTGATTCGTTAAGTAGCCTCTATAGGTTAGTCTTGGCTATCCGCACATTTCTGTTGCAAGCAATACCTACAGCACAAGCAATACCCGTAGCACAAGCAATACCCGTAGCACAAGCAATACCCGTAGCACAAGCAATACCTGTAGCAAAGGATCCTTAGCGACATCATCGTAAGCCGTCATCATCAATCGTGAAATCTTATCTAAGCAAAAATGGGAGTGAATAGGGAGCTGTCTAGGCCACTGTCAATGTGCAGCAACATGTCATTCAGGAACCTATAAAATCCGCAACGGATCCACATCTAGGCTTAGTCTGACCTCTTTGGGAACACGTAAATCCTTCAAATAAGTGTCAATAATAGACCGTTCCCAGGGGAGATCCTTGACTTGTTTAATCAAAAGTTGCCACCGATACCAGCCACTTACCCGCTGAACCTGCGCGGGGCAAGGCCCCAAGATCTCTGCTGGGATCCCATTCAGTTGATGAGCCAGGTGGTCACAGGTAGCTTGCAAACAGTCAGGATCCGTACTGCTCAACCGCAATAAAATCATCGATTGGTAAGGTGGATAGCCACTCTCAGCTCGATTCTGTAATTCTTGTGTAACAAAGCGCTGAAAATCATAGGTTTGAACAGCGGCCAAGGTGGGATGATCAGGCAAGTAGGTTTGAATAATCACCTGACCCGCCACGGATCCTCGTCCGGCCCGGCCTGCCACCTGGGTTAGCAGTTGAAAGGATCGCTCCGTTGCCCGGAAATCAGCCACATTCAACAGGCCATCCGCTGCCACCACTCCCACCAGCGTAACATTAGCTACATCCAACCCCTTCGTTAACATCTGAGTTCCAACCAAGATATCGGCGTCCCCTCGAGCGAACTGATCTAGGAGAGTACGGTGGGATCCTTTACGGGTGGTGGCGTCACTGTCAAATCGAAGGATCCGTAGATGAGGCCACCGTAGGGTGAGCTGATCAACCACCTTCTGGGTGCCACTGCCAAAGTGTTTGAGCAGGTAAGAGCCACACGCAGGACAGCTAGAGGGATGAGGGCGTTGGTCGCCACAGTAGTGACACCGGAGGTTAGTGCCAATTTGATGAAAGGTGAGGGATACATCGCAGTGATCGCAGAGTAAGACATGACCACACGCGCGACACATCACAAAGGTACTGTATCCCCGACGTGGGACGAAAAGAATGCACTGCTCGTTCTGGGCTGTGGTGCGATCGATAGCATCACTTAGGTAATCACTCAAAACGGAACGGTTTCCTTTTGCCAATTCCAATCGCATATCCACCAGCGTCACCGTCGGGAGAGTAGGACGTTGTCCCTCAACACCAACACGATGTGGCATCGATAGGGTGTGGATGGTACCCTCTACACTCTGTAAGTAGGTCTCCAACGCAGGTGTTGCGGTGCCTAAGAGTAATGGGCATTGACTCAATTCTGAGCGCCAGGTGGCGACTGTGCGAGCGTGATAGCAGGGTTGAGGTTGGTCCTGTTTGTAGCTGTCATCGTGTTCTTCGTCCAAAATCAGGATCCCCAGCGTCGGGAGAGGGGCAAAGATAGCGGAACGAGTCCCAATCACCACGACTGGATCCGCCGTAACCATTAACCGCCAAGTGTCAAACCGTTCACCTGCTGAGAGACCACTGTGGTAGACCAACACCTTGGATCCAAAGCGAGCTTGGAAGCGATCCGTCAGTTGCGGGGTTAGACCAATTTCGGGAACCAACACGAGGGCCGATTGGCGATGCTCTAGCACCTGGGCAATGATTTGGAGGTAGACCTCTGTTTTACCCGAGCCAGTCACGCCATGTAAGAGAAAGGTCTGGGCCGTTTGCAGGTGACTGAGGACGGTCTTGACGGCTATCTGCTGATCGGGTGTCAGGATCCGGGGCTGATCGGGCGCCACAAGTCTCCCGGTAGCTGTGCGCAGCGCTTGCCGTTGACTAATCTGGACACGTCCCTTACGAGCTAAAGATTGTACGACACTGCGAGTAGACCCAGTTTGGGCCAAAAGATCCGTCAGCCAGAGATCCCCGCCCAGACGTTTGAGACTGACGAGCACAGTCTGTTGTGTGGGTGTTAATCCATCACAGGAGTCATCGCACAATGTTACCGCCTGCTGCTGTTTGGATTGAGGGGCCGATGTTTCCTGCCAATAGCTCTTGATGCAACCCAGTCGCTGCAATTCATTCAACCCCTGAGTGGCTTGCGGAACCTGACGCTTCAAGTACAGCCATGCCACATCCCCATTCTTGGCCTGTAGGACATCCAACACCGCCTGTCCCGGATCCGACAAAAACCCTGTTTGCAGTAACGGTGCTGCGACTAGGGCCACCCGTTTCTGGGACCGCTGCAGCAATCCTGCCGGTAGCACCGTCCGTAATACTTGGGTCATGGAGGTGAGGTAGTACTCCGAGACCCGCTGCAACAGGATCCAAAAGGATCCCGGTAAAATGCCTGTGGCCACCACCCCTTCAATCGCCCGGATCCGGTGAGTGGCCAGGGATCCTGGATGTGTCAACGTCTGTAGCACAATGCCATTGACCACTTTGGACCCGAAGGGAACTGCCACAATATCACCCACCCGCACTGAACTATCAGCGGGAATAGCATAGGTGTAGGTGTTCGGACCTTGGGATCCGTCGACCCAGACTTCGAGCCAATGCGGGGAGTCAGACGGGGAAGGGAGGGTCAGAGCAGTAGGCTCAGAGAATGGTGGACTACCCATAGTTCAGAGATGGATCCTTCAGGCTGGAGGGGTGGCGAGCTCAGGTGTGGGCACTGTTTCGGGCAGCTTGGGCGGAGCAATATCGGGGGGAAGCGGAACTTCACTGACAGTAGGGATCCGTTCTAAGTCGAGGCGCCCGCCCGCTAACTGCTTGGCCAGTAATGACCGTGGATTGTGCATCAGACAAATAATGGAATCACCGGCTTGCCAGGCTCGATCTGTCCGGACAACTCGCAGCTGCCCTCTCTCAATCAGGAGTAGTGGCAGGAGGCGGCCGTAATCCATGAGGGCTTGAAAGTAAGCTTGTTGGTATTCAAATCCAGCGGTTTCAAGCGTGAACTCAACCAATTTCACATCTTCCTTCCGCAACAGATCATTCCAGCTCTTAATGGAGACGTCATTCAGGGCCAGGGTCTTCACCTCATCCCCTTTAGCTGGCACCTCTGTCCCTGCGGGAGGTACAGCGAGCACATTAGGCGGATGGAACTCATCAATGGCCCGTTCTGCCAAGGCTAGGTTCAACTCACCATTGGTCGTCATGGCTAAGAAGGTTCCCATTGAATCCATGCCGGCGCGTTCCAGCGCACTCGGATCCATTGCACTCGTCATCAGGGTGGCAATATTCTCCTGTTCTGCTTCTCGGATAGCCTCAGCATTGGTATCAATCAGGACTACCGATTCGTCGCGTTCTTTGAATAATCGGGCAATCAAGCGAGCCATGGGATTGGATCCTACAATTACAGCCCCCTTGGCCCGGTCGCCCCGCAGCCCTAACCAGTCGGCCACCCATTGAGCCGTTAGGCCTTGAAAAACCACGGTGATGATGATGGTCAAGAAGACCAGCGCCTTGATGATTTCACCGCCGTCAACCCCTTCTTCCGACAGGACAATAGCGAACAAGGAGGCGACTGAAGCGGAGACAATTCCCTTAGGGCCAATCCAACTGATAAATAGTTTCTGCCGCCAATCCAAGTCACTGCCGGTGGTGCAGGCCCAAACGCTGAGGGGACGCACAACAAACATTAGGGTGAAAACGGTCAGGATCCCTCCCCAGCCTAGGGTTAAGAGATTACGCAGGGGTAATTCTGCGGCTAGCAAAATGAAGAGTACGGATACGGCCAGGATCGTCAGTTGGCCTTGAAACCGTCGTAACACTCGCAATTCCTGCATGGAATCAGCACTGAGGACTAAACCCGCCACCACGCAGGCCATCAAACCCGATTCGGTGCGGATGTACTGAGCTAACCCAAATAGACTCCATACACTGGCCACCACCACCAAATTTTTCATATCACGGGAGAGGAGCTTGGCGTTCTTCAGGATCCATCCCAGTAACCAGCCCCCGGATCCGCCGATGGCCGCCCCAATGCACAAGCGTGTGGTCAGCCAGGTCAATAGCGTTGAAGGATCCGCTCCACCGTTCAACACAACGTTTAAGACGACAACGGCAATGATGGCACCAATCGGATCAATTAAAACGCCTTCACTTTCAAGAATGGTGGAAACCCGTCGGTCCACTTGCACTTGCCGCAGCAGAGGGGTGATCACCGTCGGGCCTGTGACTACCACCAACGAGGCGTAGAGAACCGAGAGTGACCAGGGTAGCTGAGCCACAAAATGCGCGGTAAAGCTCCCTCCCACCAATGTGATCACAGCACCCAATGTGATGAGCTTCCGCAGGCTGGCTGAGATTTTGCCCAACTCACGCACCTGCAAGCTCAAGCCCCCTTCAAACAGGATGAGGGACACAGACAGGGACACCAGTGCTTCTAGTCCATTCCCCAACAGATGTGGATCCACAATGTCCAATCCGTCAGGACCCAGGGCCAACCCAAAAATCAACAGGAACACAATACTCGGAATCTTGAGATAGATGCCCAATACCTGAGCACTGATGCCCGCGAGTACCGTTAGAACCATCAGCAGAGTAATGCTGAACGATGTTTCCACGCTCTGACCCCACAGCTTGTACAGGCTATATCACGCTTGAGGCTAGCTTACTCCTCCGGTTTCAGCAATCTGGCGCTGATCATCTGGCTCGGGGACAGGGTTTTCAGATAGGTCACTGAATTTGAGGACCTGCGAATTTGAGGACCTGCGAATTTGAGGACCTGCGAATTTGAGGACGTGAGGACCTGAAACACTTGAGGAGAAATGTGAAGCAAGGTAACAGTTTTGGGGACATCGTCATCGAGTTTTAAGTTTGTCTATAGCTTCCTGTTGTCTTGAACAAAGCTGTTTATACTGCCAATGCCCCTGAATGGGTTGATGTTGTACTCCAGTTTTGCCCCACTTTTGCACTTAGGTTCGCACCGAGGGAGGTTCTATGTCGATGGATCCACACACACACGCCGGATCGCACGACTGTCACAGTCATCATGTCTCCCTACTAGAGTCTCAGTCGGATCCATGGAGCGCGTTAGGATCCCTCAAAATTGCTCTGGGTCTCTCCATACTGCTGACCGCTCTGGAATTTGGTCTAGCTCATCTGAGTCATAGTCTGGTGGTGCTGGCAGATGCGGGGCATTTGCTCTCGGATACATGGGTGCTAGGTCTGGTGGTGGTGATGGCTTGGATCCGGTTACGGGCAAATCATTCTCTCCAGCATCCTGTGCAGCGAACGGTTAGTGTCATCAACGGTCTGGTGTTGCTGATGATTGGTGTGTGGTTGGGCTGGGATGCGGTGCAACGCTTACAGGATCCTCCCGGAGCCATTTGGGAAGCGCCCATGATCCTGGCAGCTGTACTCAACCTTGGGATTAATGGTTTCAATACGTGGCTGTTACATGCTCACAGTGATGATGACTACACGGTCAGAGCGGTTTTTCTGCACATGGTGGGGGATGCGATTGGGGCGTTCGGGATCCTGGTGGCGGCGGTCGGCATTCAACAATGGTCTTGGCTTCGAGCGGATGATTGGATTGGTTTGTTGGTAGCGGGGTTGATCATCTACTCTGCGGTGCCACTGCTGATGCAACTGTTCCCTGAGGATCCTGTGCTTTCTCGTAAGCAGACTGTGCAGTGATGTTTGGATGGTCGTTCTGGATCCTTGGAGATCAACCTTAATCTTGTGGGTGATGTTGGATCCTTTACGGCCCGAGATTGACCTGACGGAAGCTTAAGTCTGAAGCCTGGGACACTCAACTCGGATCCTTTGCAGCTCATCTTTGACCTTGTAGACAATTGTTTTTGAAGTGACAGCAGCTCAGTTGTGACCCTGTGGAAGCTAATTATTGACCCTCTGCTACCCAACTTTGACCTTGTGGAAGCCCAGCATTGACCTTATGAGAGCCCAATTTTAACCCTGCGCCCAACTTTGATCCTCAGAGGTCCGGCATTGATCCTATGGAAGTCCAACTTTGACCTTGTGGAAGCCCAACTTTGATCTTGTAGAAGCCCAACTTTGACCCTCAGAGGCCTGTCATTGATCTTACGGAAGTCCAACTTTGACCTTGTGGAAGCCCAACTTTGACCCTCAGAAGTCCAACTTTGACCCTCAGAAGCCCAACTTTGATCCTTAGAAGCCCAACTTTGATCCTTAGTACTATAGTTGCTATCCATGCAACAATAAACACCCCCAATCAGGACTGGAAGAAGACTAGGTAATTGTCTATAGTGTCTTGAGTTCTGATTCTGATGTTGTAATGGCTGATTCCCTTCCCTCTGAGCAGACAGGACGGGTGATTCCCCCTCTAATAACTCTTTCATTTGCTGTACTAGCAATCTCTTCTGCCCCAATCTTTATCCGGATTAGCGAGGCTGACATTGGTGCGAACGCTACGGTTTACGATCGCCTCTTTATCTTTGCTGTAGTGTTCGGCAGTGTCCGACTCATCCAACGGATCCAGACCCCAGTCGTACCCTCGGATCCTGTTCAGACTGATGCTCCCACCCCTTGGATCCTGTTAAGTAGTATCGGCATTGTCACTGTGATCACAATGGTACTCTGGGCAATCTCGCTGGAGTACACCAGTGTGGCCAAGTCCATGCTTTTGAACAACCTCACCCCTGTATTCACAACAATAGGCAGCTGGCTTGTCTTTGGCAAACGTTTTGACCGGCGCTTTCTCACTGGGATGGTTATTGCCCTTACTGGGGCTGTTGTCCTCGGGTTTGAAGATTTATCAGGGGATGAAGGGGGCTTACTGGGTGATTGCTATGCTGTTTTGTCCTCTATCTTTCTGGGGACCTATATCTTGATGGCAGAGCACCTTCGTCCCCACTTTTCAGGGACAACGATCCTGCTATGGCGATGTTCAGTGGGTAGTTTACTCTTGCTACCGTTGGTGCTGGTTACTGAGGGGCGTTTATTCCCGTCTACTCCCCTAGCTTGGGTTGCTGTGATTGGTCTGGGATTGATTTGCGAGGGTACAGGCCAGCGATTGATTGCCAGCTGTATGGGGGAGTTCTCAAGTAGTTTTGTCTCCTTATTCTTATTATTAGAACCGATTGTGAGCGCAATCCTAGCCTGGCTCGTCTTTACAGAAGAACTCAGCCCACTATGCTTAGTAGGGTTTGGTGTAGTGCTCTCGGGTATCTACCTTGCTAACACGAGTCCAGCTTGCAGCCAGCATGGTTACGGTAGCGTTGATCCCCTGCCAAGGACGGATCCCAGAGCAACGGATCCGAGGACATTAGAAGTGTATTGATCCGGATCCGTGGATCACTCTGTTAGTTGTCCCATTAGTCATACGTGTATCCGTCACCCATCCCTGAGAAATTTGGAGATCCCAGAATAATTAGGGATCCCTTGGTAGCTCGGGGACTGGCTGAGGTTTACGCAGTGCCCGTTGGTTGTGGAGCCAATTGATGACGTAATCGCTCCCGAGCATGTTGGACACGCTTACGGGCATTCGTATTTGACAGATTGAGACGACGCGCAATCTCGGCGTAGCCCATTTCTTCACAACACCGTAGGACAAAGGGTTCCCGCAACCGAGTAGGTAAGGTGTCCAGCGCTTGCTGAATTTCTTCGCCTAACTCTTGATTCAACAATGACGCCTCAGGTGAGTCGGTCACGCGATTGATCGAAGGCATCACCCGCCGATGGAGAGTGCGCAAATGACGCTGACGCTCCCGATGGCTATCCATACAAAGGTTGTAGGCCATGCGAGTCAGCCATGCTCTTAAATTGAGGATCCCGCCCGCCCGAGAGGGTAAGGTCTCCCACGCTTTGAGCAACACTTGACTGACAATATCTTCGGTATCACTACGATTCCCGTTGACCCAAGCTAGAGCCCGATAGTAGAGATAGGAGCTGTGCTCGCACCATAATGGCCAAAATGCGTCACGGTCGCCCTGAGCAAGGCGTTGTAACAGCAGTTGTTCTCTTGCTTTGTCACAAACTTGAGCAGTATTAGACATGGCCGGTTTGAAGGGATAAGAGACTATACCTAAGTGTCTCGGATCCGTTTGGAGACCACGACCGGCGTTTAGGGTCTTTATCAGAACTTAGGTCTCCCTTAAGTCCCAGTATCTGCTGTTAAGTGCAAGGTCAACTCTTCAAGATCCTGTAGTCCTGACCTAGAGAGGATCCTAGTCGCTTGTTCTCAAACTCGATTCGGATCCATTTCAGGAAAAAGGCCTAATTAAGCTGTTGAGACTACGTCATTGAACCTTGATAGTGAAGCATTTTAAACTCTCAGCCTATCCCTAAGTCTAATCCGTTATTATTATAAACAGGTTATGTTGAAAATCAAGTTTATGAAGCTCCGGTCCTGATCAAGCACAGTCGAGACAAATCAGATCCGTTAGGTTGTTTGGCGTAGATCTATCAGCTATTGCGATGACATAGACTAGAAACCATGGGGTTAAGATTAAGTAGAGGTTATGAGGCGGTGTGCCATGTCAATTCAATCTATTGTTCAGTCTGCCCTACGTACCGGTACTTTGAAGGCATCTGATCATATCTGTTTAGGTCAACTGATGACAGCTAGTTCAGTGACAGTAGAGGACTTAAATTTACTCGCTCAACTAGAAGAGAGTTTGCTATCGGGCGCAGTTACCGTATCCGATCAAGGCTCAAATCAAGTGGCTTAGGTCTCTAGTGTATGGCGGCTGAGCTCGCAGTAAGTATGTCCCGGTATAGTAAAAGGATCCTGTTGAAGGATAGGATCCTTTTGAATAGGTTGACAGTCTAGCTGAACGATAATATCTTTGAGACCTCATTCTTTAAATCGAGTACTTGAACTGAAGATGAAACACCTAGTAACTTAACTATGAGGCCTGCTAAGCTAGAACTAGCTTCAATGAGTCTTTGCTATGCATCTGCTTATTGCTGAAGACAATGCTGACTTAGCTACGGCTCTGGCAACAGCGCTGAGAGAGAATGACCACGATGTGGATGTGGTGGAGGACGGAGAAAAAGCCTGGGAACAGTTACAGCATCAGTCCTACGATATCTTGCTGTTGGATGTCATGATGCCGCGTCTAGATGGGATCCGTCTCTGTCAACGGGTTCGGGCACAGGGCTATACTCAGCCTATTTTGCTCTTAACGGCTCGTGATGCCAGCCTGGATAAAGTGGAGGGCCTTGATGCTGGAGCCGATGATTACCTGATCAAACCAATCGATGTACCGGAGCTACTCGCTCGGATTCGTGCCATCCTCAGACGGCAGCAGCCAGAGCGTGCTCAGATCGACGAGTCAACATTGACGTGGGGAGCCTTGATACTGAATGCAGGAACCCATGAAACTGTGTACGGTGATCAGCCTATCCGTCTTACCCCAACGGAGTTTTCCGTACTGGAACTCTTTCTGAATCATGGTCGGCGAGTCTTGAGCTGTAGTGCCATCAATCAGCATCTCTGGCCAGCCGGTGATGGTCCCGAAGATGATGCGATCCGGACTCACATCAAAACTCTTCGCCACAAATTGAAGGCGGTAGGTGCACCCAGTACTGTCATTGAAACAGTTTTTGGCGTTGGCTACCGCCTCGGCCCCGACTTAACAGTTCCAGACTCAAAAGTTCCAGACTCTGGAGGGATTGATGGCAAGGATCCAACCTAGAGCCCAAACAGCAGACTGACCCGTTAGATCAAGGTTACTCCGCCGGTTCAAACACTTTCATTGTGACAATTTCACCATCTTCAATGGCCCAGTGTGCGAAAGTGCCCGCAACGTCACCAGCATTGTCAAAGTTGATGGATCCGGATGCCCCCACATAATCGATATCTTCACCATTGGTGATTAGCTCTTTCGCTTTGGCCCACTCTCCCGGATACACTTCAGTTCCAGGGGCATTAGCCACTTCACGGATGGCATCACGGATCGCGTCACCATCAGTGGATCCTGCTTTTTCGATGGCCATTGCTAGGACCATAGTGGCATCGTAGGCGGTATCAATGTAAGGCTTGGGCGGGAGTTCACCATAGGCTGCTTCGTAGGCTGCAGTAAATGTCTGCGCGGTCTCGCTCTCAGCTAAAGCTTCCGGGGAGGTACCAAAGGATCCGTTCAAAAAGTCAGCCCCAATCTGCTCGGTGATTTCAGGCGCCTTCATCCCATCTGAGAATACGAACTGGTTAAAGAACCCTTCTTCCAGGGACTGCTTGAGAATCGTAATGCCGTTTTCAGGATAGGCAATCAAGACCAGAGCTTCTGGATCCCCATCTGTCAGTTGAGATAATTCACCCCGGTAGGAAGCTTTCCCCCCCTCGAAGGGCACGGATCCAGAAATCGTTCCACCAGCAGCTTCAAAGGCCTCTTGAAAACTTTCTGCTAAACCCTGGCCATAGTCATTATTGACGTACATAATGGCCAACGTATTTAGATCCGCTGCTCGGGTAACCTCAGAGAGCGCCACCCCTTGGTAGGCATCAGAGGGGACGGTACGGAACAGATAGTCATCGTCTTCAAGACTAGTAATGACGGGAGAGGTCGATGCGTTTGAAATCTGAGGGACTCGATTAGGTCCCGCAACGCTCTGGGCTACAGGGATAGTGTTTCCGCTGGACAATGCACCGAAGATGGCAGTCACTTGGTCCACCGATACCAGCTTATTGGCAGCATCGATGCTGGGCTGAGCGGCGGTTTGAGTATCTCCGATCACAACTTCTAGCTGCCCGTCCAAAACACCACCATTGCCGTTAATTTCGTCCACAGCCAGGTTAATTCCATTTAACGTTGTTTCGCCAAAAGCCTGTAGGTCACCGGTCATTGGCAGCAGCGCGCCCACTTTGATACTCTCCTGAGCTCGGGATGGAACCGTGACCATACTTGCTCCTGCGAACACAGCAGCGGCCACTACAGACCATCGACCAAGTTGGATCCTTGTCATTGGGACCTCCTCAATGAAGGTAAATAATTGTCAGGTGTATAGCACATCTAGACGTGAGTGGGGCTCAACCGTTCCCTCCTTCTAGGCCTCTGCTCTACACTGAGCTTTGGCCTAAGAGCCTGGTTCTCACCAAACTGATTAGAGTGAACATCACACCCATTAACCGAAGCTTAAAGTTTAATTGGGGAGAATTCTAAACCTCTTCTCAGCAAATCATCCCTCAATCAGTGGAAGGTCGCTAGGATATCGACTAGGATCCTCGGTCTAGAGCTTGAACCGATGGCTACCGATGCATCTGGATCCGGCTGTGCTGATTGAAGACTCGTCGTTGAGGACGCCGCCATGCCACACTTGCAATCTCAGACGCTGTTGTTGGACAGTCTGTCCCGACTCGGATCCGGTCGACCAGGATCTCAACACCGATCAGGATCTCAACACCGATCAGGATCTCAACACCGATCAGGATCTCAACACCGATC
>CAYUEE010000052.1:12313-30592 GCA_964443615.1 uncultured bacterium
AGGATCTCAACACCACTCAGGATCTCAACACCGACCAGGATCTCAACCAAGATCCAGTCAACCTCGGGCCTGGTTCAGTTCAAAGAGATATCGGACTGTTGGCCTCGTGATGGTCCTCATCAGTCAACTGGGATGGGTAGCACCAGCCACAGCTCAAACGCTCACAACTTTACCAAACTACAAGCTCAATGACCTTCTACAGACTTGGTCCTTGGGAGAAGAGCATCACTACCCAATTGAAATCCAACCCCAGTTTGAGCGGGCCAGACCCTTCTCAGAAGGATTAGCTGCAGTCAGTAACCACGGTCGCTGGGGCTTCATCAATCGTAAAGGGGAGCTAGTCATTCCCATGCGCTATGATTTCGTCTTTCCCTTTTCGGAAGGTAAGGCGGCAGCTCGGTTGAATGGACAATGGGGCTACATCAACCGGGCCGGTGAGGTTGTAGTGGATTTTCAGTTTGATCGAACCCGGACTTTTGCTGAAGGCCTTGCGGCTGTTCGAATCGGTGACCAGATGGGGTACATCAACGGATCCGGTGATCTCGTTGTTCCTCCCCAGTTTGACGTTGCTTTAACGTTTTCTGAAGGTTTAGCTCCCATCAAAATGGGAAATTACTGGGGCTATGTGAACAAAACTGGATCCGTTGTGATAGAGCCTCAATTTCAAGATGGTGGCCGATTCTCTGAGGGGCTAGCGGTTGTTAAGCAGGATCAGAAACGAGGCTACATTAACCGATCTGGCGATATTGTGATTGAGCCTCGATTTGAGCAGGCTCTGAATTTTGTGGAAGGGGTTGCTGTTGTCCAGTTCGGAAATCAATGGGGATACGTTCGTGCTGATGGCAGTTGGCTTTTGCCTCCCCAGTTTGATCGGGCCTTCAATTTTGCCGAGGGATTAGCAGCGGTTCAACTGGAGCAAGATACGTTTTATATTAATATCTCTGGTCAGCGGGTGCTGGCATCTCCACTTCAGTTAGGCTTCAACGTAGCGCTCAACTTCTCTGAAGATCTAGCGCCTGTGGGTGTCAATGGCTTGTGGGGCTTCATGGATCGGCAAGGCGAACTCGTGATTCCTTTGGAGTTCAAGGAGGCTAAGTTCTTTTCCCAAGGGTTAGCAGCTGTCAAGATTGATGGCAAATGGGGCTACATTCGGGCTAGTGATGGACGGGTTGAATCAGGATCCGACTCTTAACCTACTCTCCAGTAAGCACAGTCCAATCAATATGGTGCACTCTTGGCCCCAGGATCCTCGTCTCCGGCTCCCAAGGTTTAGGTTGACTACACTGATCTAGAACATTGACACGGGTACTTCGTGTGTTGGGACCCGCTTATCTGATGACGTTATGATCTCTGTAGGGCCATATGATCTCTGTAGGAACACATGATCTCTGTAGGGCCATGATACAAACTCCTTCATTGGTCATGACCTCCCTCAGACAGATATCAGTTTAGCCTAGCGGATCCCTCGAAATGTCAATTGAAGTTATAGATCTCTCAGGGATCCCCTGCAACGCGCTATCACACTAGGATCCTGACATCCCCAAGACTTTGACGAGAAATGCCCACCGATCGGCCTGTTCTTCAATGACTTTGCTCATCGGTTTACCCGCTCCGTGACCCGCTTGCGTTTCAATCCGGATCAAAACGGGAGCTGAGCCTGAATGAGCTCCCTGCAGAGTTGCTGCAAATTTAAAGCTATGGGCTGGGACAACTCGATCGTCATGGTCTCCCGTTGTTACAAGAGTTGCGGGATATTGGACCCCTGGCTTCAAATTGTGGAGAGGTGAATAGGCCAACAGTGCTTTGAATTCCTCGGGATCCTCTGGGGACCCATAATCCGATACCCACGCCCACCCAATGGTAAATTGTGGAAACCTTAGCATGTCAAGCACACCAACTGCCGGAAGTGCGGCAGCATAGAGCTCTGGACGTTGCGTCATGCAAGCTCCGACAAGAAGACCGCCATTACTGCCTCCACCAATCGCCAGTGTTTGAGGGGAGGTGTACTGATTTGAGATGAGCCATTCGGCAGCGGCAATGAAGTCATCAAAAACCGTCTGTTTCTGCAAGCGTGTCCCCGCCTGATGCCACTCTTCACCATATTCACCTCCCCCGCGTAGATTGGGAACGGCAAAAAGCCCACCCATTTCCATCCAAACTAAATTACTCACGGAAAAGCTCGGAGTTAACGAAATCCCGAAGCCGCCATATCCATAGAGATACGTCGGATTCTGACCATTCAATTCCAACCCTTTCTTATGCGTAATAAACATCGGGATCTGGGTCCCATCTTTACTGGTATAAAACACCTGCTTCGAGTCATACTCATCGGGATTAAAGCTGACTGTCGGTTGTCTAAAGAGCGTGCTTTCATCCGTCGTAAAGTCATACCGATAAATGATGGAAGGTGTCGTAAAGCTCGTGTAGGTATAGAAGGTTTCGGTCTCGTATCGCTTGCCCCCGAATCCTCCTGCTGACCCTAGACCCGGTAAAGGAATCTCGCGCACAGAGGATCCATCTAACTCAAACACCCTAATCTGAGTATGTGCATCCTTGAGATAGAACACGACAAATTGATTGTTAATTAGGGCAATGGCTTGAATGGTGTCTGCAGATTCTGGAATAATGACTTGCCACTGGTCACGACTAGGATCCTGGCTATCAATTGCGATAATTCGTCGCCGAGGAGCGTCTAGATCCGTGACAAACCAAAACAAGGATCCGTCATTCCCAATAAAACTGTACTCTGCTTCAAAGGTGTTTAACATCTCCACAACGGGTGCATTAGGGTCCCGTAAATCCTTCCAGAAGACGAGGTTTTTCGGATCTGTGCCCTTCGTTACAGCAATCATTAAGTAGGATCCGTCTTCTGTTACTGCTCCACTAAATCCCCATTCCTTCTCATCCGGTCGGTGGTAGATTAACTCGTCATCCGATTGGGCTGTTCCGAGACGATGGTAGTAAAGCTTTTGAAAATAGTTGATGTCTGCAAATTGGGTCGCTTCATTGGGTTCATCAAAACGGCTGTAAAATACCCCTTGGCCATCGAGGGTCCAACTCACGGTTGTGAACTTCACCCACTTGAGATGATCGGCTAACGCTTCACCTGTTTCAATAGTGAGAAAAAACCACTCCTGCCAATCGGATCCGGCGGCGGAACGACCATACGCCAGCACGGATCCGTCATCACTGATGGATAAGCCTGATAGCGCGATGGTGCCATCGTCAGACCAGGTATTGGGATCGAGTAAAACCTGCGGCTCTCCCTCCAGGTCAGTCAATGTGTACAGCACGCTCTGATTTTGCAATCCATCATTCTTAAAGTAGAAGTAACGAGTCCCTCGCTTAAAAGGAGCTCCAAAGCGTTCAAAGTTCCACAGCTCCGTCAATCGACCCTGAATCGTCTGGCGGGCGGGAATCTGTCCCAAAAAACTGAAGGTCACTTGATTCTGAGCTTCCACCCATGCCTTCGTCTCGTCCGAATTAGCATCTTCTAACCAGCGATACGGATCCGCAATGGTTACACCGTGGTACTCATCAACATGCTCAACAGTTGCGGTAGTAGGGTAAGTGAGGGGGTGAGAGGTCATAGAGTGCAAGGATCCTAACGCTAAGTGATGTCTAGAATCGCAGGATCTTTGGCCTCTTGGCAATCCCTTAGGATCCTTCGGTGGATAGTAGGTTGACATGGATACTGCACCCTGCACGTGGGACGGGACGGATCCTTATGTTCCCTAATCTGCTGAGATACAACCGAGCGACCAAAAGTGACAACGAAGTCGCTGTAACCGACAACGAAGTGGCCAAAAGCGACAACGAAGTGGCTGTAACCGACAACGAAGTGGCCAAAAGCGACAACGAAGTGGTCAAAAGTGACAGCGGAGTGGTGAAAACCGAGAATAGAGAGCTCTCAGCTATCACCAGAGCGTCTACCGTAGTCATCTGAGCAGCCAACACGGTCATCTCAGTGGTCCAAAGGGAGACAGGAGAGGTTAGCACTCAGAGTAAAGGGATCCTAACGGTCACCCAAGCGACTAAACCGAAAAGTTGAGGTGTCCAGACCCCAACCTGAGTCGGTAGAAGTAACAAGAGAGCTGTTGAAAGGGACAATGACACCCTCGGTCGTAACACTCAGAGTCATTAGCGCTGAAACGCATGGGGTCGATGGAGATAACTGAGCCGAAGACAGTCAGACCTTTGAGAATCTGAGACACACCCGGTATCGGTTTTGACGATTCCTACCCCCAGTCGAGCAACTCGCTGGCAGCAAAGGCTTCAAAATCACGATTACACTTCAATCCCAGCTTCAAAGCTCAGTACCTTCCGCATCATTAACAATGATTTAAGTCAAAATGAGTGCAGATCCTCCACTGTCGTCCCCTCCGCCAGTTAGACTCTAACGAAGGATAGAGGGGTAGACTTCGGGTAGCTAAGTGGGTGATCTCGAACCGCAATCTCGGTAATCTTTCACTAGGGTCAGATCCTAACTGAGACACCCTCTAGACCCTCTAAGATAGTGGCAACATTCCCATTCCCTGCTATGACTAATCCTGCGGTCGGCCAACTCATCGGCAATCGATACCAGCTTAAGCGCTCCCTAAGCACTGGGGGGATGGGCCAAGTCTATGAGGCAATTGATACTCACCTCTTTAATCGACGGGTAGCCATTAAGATCCTGCATCAGAATCTGAGTGGGAACGAAAAGTTACGCCGCCGATTTAATAACGAAATTCGGATCAGCTCATTCTTGGGGGAGCACCCTCTGATCGTCAGAGTGATGGACTACGGCTTCCACCAGGATCAGCCCTACATTGTTATGGAATATCTGGGCGGTGCTCCCTTCGCAGGCCAACCCCTCAATGTTGTTCTTAAGCGTGGTCCCATTCCTGTTCGGCGCGTGGTGCGATTGGGGCGTCAAATTTGTTCAGCCCTCCAATACGCGCACTCCTTCTCCGCCAATCAACCCGATTTCAAAATCAATGGTGTGATTCATCGTGACATCAAGCCCAGCAACATTTTTATCCTTCAAGACCAGACGATGGGAGAAACCACCAAAGTTCTCGACTTCGGCATCGCTAAGATGTTGACCGATGTGACTATGGCGATGGGTACCCAAATGGGCTTCATCGGTACCCCAGCCTATGCGTCACCGGAACAAATGCGAGGCGAACAACTGAACTTTCGGGCTGATATCTATTCATTGGGTATCGTGCTCTATGAAATGTTGACTGGCAAGCTTCCCCTTACACCGGAAACAGACTCCTTTGCAGGTTGGTATCAGGCTCAAAATCACCAGGATCCTCACCCCTTCAACCCTCGTAAGATCCCTCCTGCCATCGCGACTGTTGTTATGGCCTGTTTGTCAAAAGATCGAGACAAGCGACCCGCTAGCATGGGTGACTTGAGAGAACAGCTCAAAGCGGCCCTGCAAGAGTCTATTGCGTTCATCAACCAATCGGCCCCTGCCCCCTCACCGGCTGCCTCCCAGGATGCTAAATTGGCCCGTCAAGCTGGTAAAAGCAAGGATCCGACACGGAATGTCAAGCGTTCAAAACCGAAATCCCCCCCTCAAGATGCCCAGTTCTTACAGCTCATTCGTCCCTTAGAATTGATCTTAGCCCCGTTCAATGTTGCTCCCCGCTTCAAGGTGAGAAAACAAGAATTGCATATTTTATTGAGTTATCCCAAAGATGCCAGTATTGATCGACCTAGTATTATCAAACACATTTCAGATAACCTACAAGAACGCAAAGATACTCTTCAAATTGAGCGCTCGATCATCTATGGCCGTCCCTTTCGCCAAGACCGCCCCGACTGGAAAGAAATCATTTCTCTGTACGAACTCGATACAGATTCTCTGGCCCTCCTCAATCAAGCCCAGTTCACCCCTGACCCAGAGCCAATTGAGGAGGAGGTTTTACAGGACTTAGTCCAAGCTGAAGATCATTTAGCCGGATCCGTCAATGCCGATCTTCTAGATCCTGATCTGATGGATCCTGATCTAGCCGAGTTGAGTGAAGCGGATGAGGATCAAGACGGTGACTCCAAATCAACAGCGGATATTGAAGCCTATCTACGCCAATCTCTAACCTCAGACCACAAGCACCGATTGACCCAATTCGGACAGTTATCTCAACCCATTTTCCTTGCTGGCTTACCTGATTTATCCGATCGATTAACCCGCCTTAAAACCTGGAGTTCTGATAAATCTGGATTTATCTTAAACACTATTTTCTTCATCGAGATGCATAGAAGTATCCTTGATATTGATCCGAGTGCCTTAGTGGATTATCAAGAAGGGGTGGCCTCTTTACGAGATAATCAACTCGATCAAGCTATTCAGCAGCTAAGTTCAGCGTTGAGTGTGGATCCATCTATGGCTGAAGCCCATGTTTATCGCGGCCAAGCCTACGCCCGTCAAGGAGATTTAATCCGAGCTACCTCTGATCTGCGAACGGCGTTATCCCTCAATCCATCAATGGCCGAAGCGCATGCCTATCTCGGTAGTATCTATGTCCAACAGGGTCAGCGGGATGAAGCCATTGAGTCGTTCCGAAGTGCTTTAGACCTCGATCCGGCCCTAACTGAAACCTACCCGACTTTTTTAAAAGCCCTCGTCCACAAAGGGTATATCAATGAGGCCATTCAGTATTACTTGGATGCCTTAGAGAAGGTCCCTCAACTCATTTCACTGCGAACTCAGATGGCTGAAGTGATGCTAATTTACGCCCGATCCCTTCTCGTGGAGGGGAAGCAAACGGATGCCATTCAATACCTCAAAAAAGCTGTGTCTTTCGATTCAAATGACGCAATGTTGCACTGTTACCTAGGGTTAGCTACTGTGGTTGGTTCCACTAAATCAGACTGGCAAGAAGCCATGACTGAATTCCGGATTGCCTTGCAACTGCAGCCCCGGCTCCGAGGTCCTCAACTTGGGTTAGCTCTCGCCTACAGTAAGCACGAGAACTTTAAGGCTGCCTTGAAAGCTTATCAGTCCGCGATTGCAGAGGATCCTGAACAGCCAACGGCCTATTACTATCTGGGTCTGGTCTATTACCGACAGGGTGAACTGGCAACTGCAATTCAATCATTCCGGACAGTCCTGAAATACATGCCACGCTCTGTCGAAGGAAATACTGCCTTAGGAGACTGCTTACTACAATCTGGTGACTGTGATGCCGCTCAACAAGCCTTAGACCAGGCTCTACGACTAGGAGGTCCTCACTTGCCGAAAACGTACTGTAGTAAAGGAAATCTTTATATTTATCTTGAACACTTCAACAGTGCGGTCACGAGTTTTCAACAAGCGTTAGACCTCTCCTCTGACCTCGCCTCAGCCCATGCCGGTATGGGTCTGGCCTATCTGTTCCAAGGTCACACCTTTACCCCAGACCCCTCCGTGACAATCACGGATCCTTCTGCTCTAGAGGCCGCTCAATCAAAGTTGGACCTAGCGCTGCAGCTGGATCCGTTGCTCCCTGAAGCTTGGTACGGCTTGGGTACACTCAAACTCATCCACCTGGAGACCAAGGCGGCCATTCAGTGTTTTCGCATTGCTCTGCAGAGCAACCTTAGCTACACTGCAGCTCATTTCAAGTTGGGAGTAGCTCTCCAGCAAAACGGGCAAATCGAGGAGGCCATGGGTTCAATTCGAATAGCGCTACAGTTGAATTCAAATTATCCGCAGGCGCAGTCTGTTCTTAATCATCTAGTTACGAGGTGACGTTCTCCTTTTCATCCGTGTGGGCTTTAGCATTGATATCGACGGTATTGTTTACATTGAGTAACTGGCACTGATTAAGAGTAGGGAGGTCCCATGACATTACAAGCTGTTTTAATGGGATTTAGTGGCGTCATTCTTCAGGATGAATGGATCCATGCAGAAGCCATGAACCGTTTGCTAGTTGAAGATAACTTGCGTCCACTAGACTTAAGTGATCGCGAAAGCTATCGGCTCAGTTACCTTGGACGGGGTGATGCTGATCGGATCCGTCAGATTTGGGGGGATCGAGGGCGAGTTCTGGCACCGAATCAATTACAGGTTCTCCTGGAGCGGAAAGGATCCCACTATCAACAGATCTTGAGCCAACAGAGCCGGATCCCTTTGATTCCCTACTTAGTTGAATGTTTGGATCGGATCGAGGCATTAAACCTGTCATTAAGTTTAGTGACTGGTGTATCGGAGGGGGAAGTAATGCACTGTCTTGAGCGTGCTCATCTCACCGCTCGATTTAGTTGTATCTTTACAGGCCGCAATCTTCCATTTGAACAGATTGAAAAAACTGGATTTTTGCACCGGCAATGCTTAAAACACCTTAATCTTACCAGTCAATTTTGTTTGGCTATAGAGTCATCGTATCCAGGACTAGCGGCAGGGAAGGGAGGAGGGATCGTGACCCTAGGGCTAGCTACTCAATTTCCGCTACATATGATACAACGTCATGCCAACTTCGCCGTTGATGGATTGGCTCAAATTGAGTGGGATCGATTACTCATAAACTTTGAAACTGGCCAGGATCGATCTCCCGATTTAGAGACACCCTCAGAGGCAGAGAGTTCTCCCACATAGAATTATCTTCGGCAGGATCGTAACGTTTTATTGCAATCGCCATTCCATTTAATTTAAGACGCCTCACGCAGGACCTGCTCGATGGCCTCTCGCAAGCTGGCAAAGTGCTCCCGACATCGACGTACTCGGCTCTTGAGCCACGACCACCGTTTCTCAATCCGGTTGAAATCGGTTTAAGCGCTTGAGGGGCTCAGTCGAGACTTTATGGGGCATGATCTACATTCGTATACTTAGCTCATAAGGTAGCTTACTTCTCAGAGGGGGGCAAGTCATATCAGAGTCATGTCTGGTAGCCGATGGATCCGGTAGTCACTTGAGGAGAGTATTCAAGATATTTCAATCAGGGAGTGATAGCAGGATCCTGTGAAATGAGCCTCATGTCTGCTCAGGCAGCTCAAGAGCAGCTAGGGCTCCCATCCTGAGCCACAGCATCCTGGGTATTGCTGAGTCATAAGCGATCTTCTACAATATCAGGATGCCTACAGGTGGAATCTTGGAGAGGATTGGATAGAGGAAGACTGCTATGATTAACTCTCCCATTCCTCCTGACCCCTCAACATGGGCAGAGGTTGACACAGAGTCTCTCAAACAGCAGGTGTTGGAGCTGGTCCAATTTGCGGATGAAGTCCCAATGGCCCAGAAGGTTCGTTTTGCCAACGACACGTTATTGCCTCTATTTCAAGAGCTTGAGAAGCGCAACCCAAACCCCGACTTAATCCAACAGATCAGCCTGGTCCAAGGGGTTTGGTCTTCAGTCTGGTCCACCATTCCGTTTCAAGACATCTTACCAGGACGAATGCGCTCCCAATCCTATCAGATCTTTGCCAACAACGGTTATTACGCCAACCTTGCCCGTTATAACCCTGGCCACAAAACCCCTATCCTCAATCAGGCCCTGCAAGGCTTGATCAGCTATGATCTGATGATTCTACAAACTTATAAAATTAAAGAGGAAGAAATTGCTGGGGATGACACGGACTCCGAACTCAGGACTCAGCAATGGGATATTCAGAATGTTGGGATCAAACAGAGACTGCGCTTAGGAGCTATTTCCTTTAGTCCTGAGGTGGCACAGAATTGGTTTAGTCAGGTGATCGCGAATGATCAAGACTTGTCTACCCTACAGGATAGAGCCCCAAATCTAACTCAGTACGTCAGTCGAGACGCAGAGAAACGATATCAAAAGGTGATGAAGGCTCAACCTAAGCTTGAACATTTATATATTGATCCGGATTTTCGCCTTGTCAAGACTCGTCGAGAACAGAATCAGCGGCCCTCATATACAGTAGCGACCCGGATCAAAGAGTAGCGAAAACTCGTTGTTTTAGATCGGCCGCTCTGCTGGAGGAGATGGGCGGCTCTCGATGCGGCGACGAGCTTCATTGTCTGGATCAGCAGCCACTCCAAGTAAGCTTGTGACAGGGCCATGGCTAGCTCTCCTCTTTCCAACTCCCTGGTTTGGGGCCTACCGTGCCTTTTCAACCTCAAGTAGAAGCAGCCTCCAATATCAACTTCGACTGTTTCAAAGGATCCGGGATCCCAATGGGATAGTCTCCCGTGAAGCAGGCCGTACAGAAGGAGTCAGGATCCTTGCCTGTTACCTTAACCATGCCTTCTAAACTAAGGAACGCTAGTGAATCCACATCAATGAGCCGAGCAATGGATTCAACTGAGTGATTGGCCGCAATCAACTGGTCCTGATTGTCCGTGTCGATACCGTAAAAGCTGGGGTGGGTCACGGGTGGGCTTGGCACACGCATATGTACTTCAATGGCACCCGCTTGTCGTAAGGCCTTCACAATTTTTTGACTGGTTGTGCCTCGGACAATGGAGTCATCTACAATCACAACCCGCTTTCCTTGCAAGACATCATCTAGCGGGTTCAACTTCATTCGGATCCCTCGTTCCCGCATAGATTGGGTTGGCTGAATAAAGGTCCGGCCTACGTAGCGATTTTTAATTAAGCCTTCTGTATAGGGAAGCCTTAATCCCCGAGCATACCCAATTGCGGCTGGTGTACCCGAATCCGGTACTGGCATAACCCAATCCACATCGACTGGAGACTCCTGGGCCAGTTGTTCTCCTAAGCGGATCCGGTAAGAATAGAGACTTTCATCGTGCATCCAGCTATCTGGGCGAGCAAAGTACACCATTTCAAAAATGCAGAGCTTCGGGTTAGGCGCAGCCCAGTACTGAGAGGACAAGCCCTCTCGTGTAATGGTTACAATCTCACCGGGGTCCACATCTCGCAAATAGCGAGCTCCGATGATATCCAGGGCACAGGTTTCAGAGGCCAATACATAGTAAACATCATCCGATGACCGTGACATGGATCCATCGCTGCAAATAATATCTTTTTCAAGCAAATCATCTAGGGCCGGGTTATCCGTCAACACCCCAATCACTAAAGGCCGGATACCATAGGGATCCCGTGCACCCATAATGCCCTCTGGCGTTCCAATCACCAGGCTGAAAGCTCCAACGCATCGGTGCAACGCTTTGATTGTGCCCTCCAGCCAACTAGCACCGTTGTTTACAGCTTGCGCAATCGCCTGGGCAATACCTTCGGAGTCTGTGGATCCTTGAAGAGTCCGATGATCCCGTTCGAGTTCGGACCGGAGTTGGTGCGCATTGACGAGGTTGCCGTTGTGCGAAACCCCAATCGGACCTAAGCGAGTTTCGACGACGACAGGCTGGGCATTGGCAATCCGACTCGAGCCCGTTGTGGAGTAGCGTGTGTGACCAATGGCAATATCACCCGGCAATTGAGCCAGGGTTTGCTCATTGAATACCTGGGAGACCAGACCCATATCTTTGTGAACCCGACAAAAATCGCCTTCAAACGTTGCAATCCCAGCGGATTCCTGCCCTCGGTGTTGTAAAGCAAACAATCCAAAGTAGGTTAGCTTGGCCACAACTTCTCCCGGAGCTAGAATCCCAAACACTCCACAGGCTTCTTTGGGTTTGTCCGGGGCTTCTCCTCCAGCACTCGAAAGGATCGTATCTGTGGTCCAGGGTCCGATCTCGTCTTGATAATTGAGCACGGCATGGTTAGTCATGGATCCTTGTCCTCGGTGCCAGGGCTCTCGTAATGATAAGCACTGTTTACAAACGCTTCCCAGTCTAACGCGCTCAAGTCGCCAATCCGGTAGATATCTCTGAGGACCAGCCAGGCTTCCTCTGCCCTCTAAAGTCAGGCCACTGAGTTTGCCTATCACCAGGACATCAAAATAGCAAAACTGTATCCAGGTGTGACAAAGTTAAAGAGACTCTTAAATGGTTAATTTTGGTACCCATTTCTTGATACGTCTTAACCTAGGCTTACGAAACATCGATTTTGCAGGGTCCCAGTGAATAGGTTCACAGCCCTATCACGGATGTTTGAGTAAATCGGTTATCCCTTTTCTGCTGCTGCTCCTTACCTGAGATATCTATGCCCCTCGATGCTCTTCTTGTTCCTACTTCTCTGGCCCCAAACCCTGTTTGCGCCGCCCCAGAATTGACGGCAGCAGGATCCGTGCAATGTACCTATGTCAATCGCACGCTGAGTGTTGAAGTTGTGCGAGTTCGAGTTACGGGAGGCCACTGTTTAGAACGCACTCTTCTTCCTGGTCAGCGCATGATGTTTCAGACTCTTCCCCAGACCATGCTTGAAGTCTGCTCTGGTGCTCATCTTGGCACCCTACTATGTGAACAGATCGCTTGTGCTGACTTGGCTGTCATCTAAGTTTTGTCCATAAGGCTTTGTCCAGAGGGTTTTGTCTAGAGGGCTTTGTTTACGGGTTCGGATGTCCTTAACCAAACGATGGGCGCAATTGCAAAATTAAGGATCCTGTGACCGCAGATTAGACTAAATCCTCAGCAGTTTCTTACAGATGTGTTCTTGCAAATGTGAGATAGTGGGGAGTTGTGGTGAATGACAGAGGTGGTGCGTGATCGATCAGAATGGACGACTTTGGGGACGGGTAAGTGTCCTCGACTTAGGCGCTATTGCTGTGATAGCGGCCGTTGTCATCGGTCTGTTCTTTCTCCCCGGTCAGCAGGCCAACAGCGTAGTACAGGTGGGTAATGCAACACCCCAGATGCTTGAGGTCAAGATGATTGCCCGTGGGGTGAGTAGTGAATCTATTGCTCCGTTTCGGGATAACCCCCAGGCGGATTTGATTATTCGCAATCAGCCCTACGGCCAGGTTGAGGTGATTGAGGTCGAGGATGTGACTCGGGAGATTCCCCTAGTTTTTCCCGATGGATCCGTGCAGCAGTATCCCACCCCCGATGCTTTTCGATTAGACTTAGTCTTTACTTTGCAGGGTGAGGGGCAACGAACTGATGATGGCTACGTCTTGGGCAATAATAAGGTCAAGATTGGCACGCCTCTTGAGTTGGAAACCTTTGACTACAACCTTCGAGGAACTGTCATGGATGTTAGGGTGCTGTCGTAACGTGTTGAACTGACCGTGAATGCAAACATCTTTCTAACCCTTGAGGACAAACCTCTGTTGCAGCAGTTGGGCCCCGACTACTACGATGAAGTCAAGGCGGCTCAATTTCCTAAGCTCACCCTTCGTTTTCGCAACGATAACCTACTACCCGTGCTGGGGTTAGATCCAACACAGATTACGGATCAAAACTTTTTGGAAGCCTTTGGTCAGTTCAAGGGACAGCGGAAGTTTTTAGCGTTGCGCTATCACGGCCATCAGTTTGGTGAGTATAATTCCCAACTTGGTGATGGAAGAGGGTTTCTCTATGGGCAGTTCATTGGTCACGATGGATCCTTGTACGACCTAGGGACGAAAGGATCTGGGACAACCCCTTACTCCCGTGGCGGTGATGGCCGTTTGACACTTAAAGGTGGAGTACGAGAGGCTTTGGCTGGTGAGGCACTTTATGCTCTGGGGATATCCACCTCTCGGTGTTTGAGCTTGGTGGAGACGGGGGAAGCGTTGTGGCGAGGGGATGAACCGTCTCCAGCTCGATCCTCAGTGATGGTACGGCTTAGCCGCTCTCACATTCGATTTGGAACGTTTGAACGTTTGTTATTTGTCAAGCGGCCTGACCTAATTCGCAAATTGCTTGACCACATCGTGGACACCTACTATCGGGACCTCAAACGTGCAGGATCCACCCATCCCACCGAGACATATGTTCAGTTCTATGATGCTCTGGTGCAACGGACTGCAGCAATGGCAGCAGGTTGGATGTCGGTCGGTTTTTGTCATGGTGTACTAAACACAGACAATATGTCGATCACAGGCGAAAGCTTTGATTACGGACCCTACGCATTTATCCGTAACTACGATCCTCAATTTACTGCGGCCTACTTTGATCCTTGGGGCTACTACCGTTTTGGCAACCAACCTGAAATTTGCCGCTTGAATTTAGAGCGACTACAGGATCCGTTAGAGACCGCTATCCCTCGTTCAGACCTGGAAGCAGGCCTAGCCCAGTACGGCAACTACTACCAACAGGCTTACACACAACGAATGTTAGGACGATTGGGATTACCAGCTGATCAGATCCTAGAGGCCGACGCGTCTGAATTATTGAATGCGACTCTGCAGTTCTTGAGTGGTAGTCAAATTAGTTATCACAGCTTTTTTGCACGATTGACACGCCTCTTTTCCCCAAAATGGCGGGAGCAGCCAGAATTGATTTTCAAGAATGCGTTTATGCTGAGGACAGCAAATGAGCAGGAACGCCTCAAGCAATGGACAGGGCTGTATCAGAAGGCATTGCAGGCCTTGAATCCAACATCATTAGACCGGGTCGCGAAGACTTTGCGCCAGCACAACCCTCCCACTGTGCTTTTGAAGCCAGAGATTGAAGCAGTATGGGATCCGATTGTTAATGAGGATGACTGGCTACCATTCTATGAACTAATTAAACGTCTACAGGCTTTTCAATGGGAATCGAATTAGTCATGGCCGTGAATGACCTCTAATAAGCATATTACATTAGTAAGCTCACGTTGACTCGTCAACGGCAAGGGAGTGATACTTAAGTGATTCTCCTGTAGGGGTGGCAAACAGTATTTTTATCTTATTTGTCATAGATGGTGAATTAGGAGCTCACGGCCATCTACCCAAGAACTGCTAGATTTGTCCAAATATCTCAATAAAGGTGTCTGAAGCCTCTGCTGTTCCATTGCTACAGTTGGTAAAGCTTCATTTCGGTAGGATCATGGTCATCTTGTCGCAAGTCGTGAACTATCAACAAGCGTTAGACGTGGCTGTTCAAGCCGCCTATCAAGCTGGGGACCTGCTGCTCAGCGAGTTCTATCGACCGGGAGGGCCACGAGGTCAAGGGGGGCAAGCAGTAGTAGATCCAGAAGCAGAAGTGGTGATCCGAAATTTGCTCACGACTCACTTTCCGCACCATGGCATTCGAGGTGAAGAGCTCAGTGACCTGAATCAGGCACCTCAGGATCCTCAGATGCATGTTTGGTTAATTGATCCGAATGATGGCACATCATCCTATCTCAAGGGGTTTCGTGGATCAGCCGTATCGATTGGGTTACTACGCTCAGGGGTGCCAGTGTTAGGGGTGGTGTATGCGTTTGCCGCGCCCAGTGGTCAGGGGGATATGTTTACGTGGGCGGAGGGGTGTGGGCCATTACGGCGCAATGGGATCCCGGTCCATCGAGCGGCTTGGGCTACTCAATTGGATCCGAGTCACACTGTGATTACCTCACAGTCGGCAGATCGGTTATCCAGAGCTCATGCGGAAACGTCAGCCCCGGCTCGCTTTCGGGCAGTGCCTGGTATTGCTTACCGATTGGCTTTAGTCGCTGTTGGAGAAGGTGAAGTCGCAGTCTCGCTAAATGCTCCTAGAGATTGGGATTTTGCAGCGGGACAGGCGTTGCTCAGAGGAGTCGGCGGTGACTTGTTTGATGCATTTGGACAACCGATTACCTACACTCTCGATGGTGTCCGTCCCCGGGGAGGTCGATGCTTTGGTGGGGAGCGTTCTCTGATTCAGCACTTTTGGTCACGTGATTGGCAACCTGTCTATCACCGCACACCTAAAGAAACCGGTCCATACGCGTTGATTGAACCTGTCCGAGATCGGATTTTTCCAACGACACCTAAGTTTCAATCCGTTTTAGCCCGAGCACAGGGATGTCTGTTAGGTCAGTTAACAGGGGATGCGTACGGTCATTACGTTAAAGGCCAGGATCCGACTCAAGTTCAACAATCCAGCTCCCAGGAGATCGATATCTTAGGTAAGGCTGGCGGGACTCTTGCGGGGCAACCGACAGCGGCTTCTGAACTAGCTTTGATATTAGCCCGGAGTCTATTGCACACCGGATCCTTTGATCAATCCCAGATCGCCGCTGCCTACGGTCACTGGTTTCAAACACAACCTTCTAACCTTGAACCAACTCTTGAACCCACTTTTCGGGCGGCGGCCGCTGCTTTAGAGGCTCACCAGGATCCGGGCCAAGCAGCTCAACAATCGGCTAATGGTCAGATCCAAAGCGATGGCGCTCTAATGAGAATTAGTCCGCTGGGGCTCCTGGGTTATGGCATTGCCGAGGACACGTTGGTGCAATGGGCTCGGAGTGATGCACAGCTCTCACATCCTCACCCAGTGTGTCAGGATGCTAATGCTGTATTCGTCCTCGCGCTGCGTCAGGCTCTCATGGGCCAGGATCCGGAGCAAATCCATCAAACCGTTACAGATTGGTCAAACAAACAAGGGATCCATGCGGATGTACAGCAGTGGTTACACCAAGCGAGTGGAGGATGTCCTCAGGATTACACTGAACCGGGAAGATGGGTCCGAATTGCATTTCAGAATGCGTTTTTTCAACTCTTGTCAGCAGGATCCTTTGAGCAAGGAGTTAGGGATACAGTACGGCGGGGTGGAGATGTGAGCACCAATGCAGCGATCGCCGGATCCTTGTTGGGGGCAGTATATGGCTTGGACGGGATCCCGCAGCGGTGGGTGGATCGAGTGCTAACCTGTCGACCGTTGGCTGGATTATCCGGTGTGGAGTGCCCTCGGCCTCGCTGTGCTTGGCCTGTTGATGCCCTTTACATAGCCGAGCAGCTATTGATAGTAGGCCAGCAGTGGACAGCCTCTAAGGATCCAGACCTAGCTCTCTGAGGCGTTGACGCAGTCGTTCCGCTTCCTCTTCCGCTCGAGTGACCCGTTGCTCAGCTTGCTGTGCATGGGCTTCAGCTTGACGGGCTTGTTGCTCAGCTTGCTGTGCATGAGCCTCAGCTTGATCAGCTCGTTCAGCCGGACTAGGAACCAACTCGCCAGCAGCGGTGAAGAAGCGGAGCTCTCGGTTATGGATCCCTAGATACAACTCAATCTGCTCACTCCATCGCCATCCCTGCTCTGTAGGGTAGATCGGTTGATAATGTCCGCTCTCTAAACGGAATCCGGCACATTCTTGGGTGTTGGGGTGGTACCAGAAGTACTCTGGGGTTTTGAACTGGTCTTGATACAGCGTTTTCTTGACAGTGCGGTCAGTCCTGACGGTACTTTTGGAGAGCAATTCGATAATGATATCTGGATATTTGTAGTTCTCTTTCCACACCATCCAGCTCTGACGGGGTCTCGGATCCGTTCCTTTTACGGCAAAAAAATCAGGGCCGCGTATCTTTTCTGTAATGACTTCATCGGGGCTAAAAAAGATGGTTAGATTACCCGTGACGAAGACATCATTGCGACCTCGCCACCACCAGGCTAAGCAGGCAATGAGCAGATCAAGCTGGTATCGATGGAGTTCACTGTCCATTTGGGGTTCAATGCTCTCCCATTCATCTGGGCGCAAATCAGCGGCGGTGGGTTGACGGAGTGTTGAAGTCATACGGACAGGCAATAGACAGGATCCTCAGTGTATCGAATCCAAAGGTCGGCAGCTTACTACTGGAACCAGCCGGCGAGAGGGGGGTAAAAGTAGGGCAGTTGCTACACAGTGGCCTCACGGTTCCCGCAGCGGTGCAATGTTGACTGAAAGTAACTCAGGGATACCAATCACAGCTGAGGGATCCCAACCGCCATAAAGTCAGCTAGGACCAAGTTTTGAGCAAATTGTCCTACTGTTGAACCCATCAACCACAGAGGCTCATCGAGCTCGGGTCCTAACTGGAGTGCCAGGATCCGAGCATAAATAGCAGGCGGATACTCAGTTCACCTGAATCCAAACTAGGCGGTGGTCAGACCCTGGGAAGGGGAAGTTACCAACCAGGTCAAAGAAGGGCTCACCTTCAGCGGGCCAGAAGACCCTCGCCTGTTGAATATTGAGATCAATCGAAGGTAGTACGTAGTCGGCGCGGAGGTTTCCAGGAGCCGGGTTATCGTTGAAGTCAGCCGTATCAAACGCAGGATCACTGATGTGACTGGCATTAATCCCTCCTTGACGAGCCGCGGCATCTGTTCCACCAGAGCTAGACGGGGTGACAGAGGTGTTGATGTTGGAATTGTTCAACAGTTGATCAATGGCACCGGGGAAGCTATCGCCGTCATTCGGATCTGAGTTTTGGTCACCCATAATCACAAAGCTGGCACCTGCCATTAATCCACCCGATGAACCATTGTCATCGTAGATGTAATCTGCTTCACCTGGCGTGACGTAGTCAGCCCAGAAGCGGATTTCATCATTGTTGCGGCGACCATTGAAATCAACATCGGGAGGGTCAAAATCGGGTGGGGTGGGATGGGTAGCCAAAATGTGGATCACTCGATCACGAAGAGTG
>CAYUEE010000053.1:0-21523 GCA_964443615.1 uncultured bacterium
AGAGCAATGGGATCCCGGCAAAGATGCCCGCTAAATTAAGGGTGGGGTCGTTGTAATTGGCAAACCCCCAAACTGTGCCGATCACACCGAGGACTAACACAATCGTACTAATAGGAACAGGCAATCGTTCAAACATAGGGATGCTGCTAAAGAAGAAGGTCAGTACACAGGATCTACTCAGTACACAGAATCTACACTGGGGTCAACTCCTAGGAGCAATTTTTAGGAGCTACTCACGGCAACTCACAAAATCGACTTGACTGGGGAGCACGTCAGGACGGATCCGAAGACTCAAAGCTAAATGTAATCCGATTTACAGGATCCGGCATAGACGCGAGCCAATCTACAGAGGATAATGCTGCCGTAGGTGTGTGAGAGTGAACCCTTGTTGAAAACTAAGACATTCCGTAGCTTACGCCCCCTTGACCGCGTATCACAAGCCCGAGCGCCATTATTCGAGGCCATTCGGCACTACTGCACAATGGATAAAGCACCATTCCATACGCCCGGCCATAAGCAAGGTCAAGGGATCCCTGCCGATTTATTGGAGCTCCTGGGTCCTATGGTCTTTAAGGCCGACCTAACAGAATTACCCGAAGTGGACAATTTGCATGACCCAGATGGTGCCATTCATGAGGCCCAACTCCTTGCCGCTGAGGCCTATGGTGCTAGTCGATCCTGGTTCCTGGTGAATGGATCCACTTGTGGGGTTGAGGCCTTAGTCATGGCAGTCTGCGATCCAGGGGATCAGATTCTGTTGCCGCGCAATTGCCACAAATCCGCGATTGCGGGTGTGATCCTGTCAGGGGCGGTTCCTGTTTATATCGAGCCGGACTATGACCGGCAGTTGGGATTAGCGCATGGCGTGACAGCAGAGGCAGTAGAACAGGCAATCGTTCAGCATCCTAAGGCCAAAGGGATCCTGATTGTGAACCCGACCTACTACGGGGTATGCGGTGATATTGAGGCCATTGCCGATTTAGCTCATGCTCACGGAATGTCCTTACTGGTCGATGAAGCTCATGGGCCTCACTTTGCCTTTCATCCCGAGCTACCCCTTTCAGCCCTAGAAGCGGGGGCGGATCTAGTGGTTCAGTCAACTCATAAAGTGATTTCGGGTATGACCCAGGCGTCACTCCTCCATCTCCAAGGATCCCGCATCGATCCCAACCGAGTCCGTAACATCCTACAACTGCTGCAGTCCACTAGTCCGAATTATGTGTTGATGATGTCATTGGATGTGGCCCGGCGACAGATTGCAATGGAGGGTGAACCACTCTTAACCAAAACTTTGCACCTGGCTCGCCAAGCTCGAGAACAGCTCAACCAGATCCCTGGGATCAGTTGTTTCGGCTCCGAGCGGTTGCAATCCTCACCTGGCTTTTTTGATTTTGATGAAACACGCCTCACTGTCACAGTCAGTCACTTGGGCTTATTCGGGTTTGAAGCCGATGACATGGTCAATCAGCGGTTTATGGTTCAACCGGAGATGTCGACTCTGCACAATGTGGTCTTCATCGTTAGTATCGGCAATACCCAGCGTGATTTGGATCGATTAGTCGATAGTTTCAGAACCTTGTCGAGTGAGTATGCCTTGTCACTAGGCCCTTCTGCCAACGGACTGGACCAACGCATGCAGCGACTCGCCCAAATCCAGCTGCCTCCGCTTCCCCCTCAGCAACTGTCTCCCCGAGATGCCTTTTTTAGTTCAATTGAACGGATCCCTTTCCATGATGCTGTGGGCCAAGTGTGTGCTGAGATCATTTCGCCCTACCCACCTGGGATTCCTATTTTGGTTCCGGGCGAGCAGGTCACTCAAGAGGCCGTGGATTATCTGTTGCTCGTGCATGAAGCAGGCGGATTTATCAATGGCCCTGAAGATGTGCGGCTACAGACTCTAAAAGTGGTCAAAACAACTTAAAGGGTAGGGTTTACACGCTCCTGGATCCCGGAAATGTACGCTAGGCTAAATATAGTCTGGGCAATTGTGGGATCCTTGGTATCTCCGATTGTTCAGTCAGGATCCACTCTTATTGCCAATTCCTGAGCACGTTGGATCCTGTCGTCATTGACATCTTGCTTGCGTTCGTATTGGTTGTCTCACAGGCGGTCCATCATGGGTTTTCGACCCCCTAGAACTTACTCAATTTCATTTTCGGGTTGGGGCTTCTGGTTATCAGCCCTAGCTGGAGCCTTCCTCCTCAGTGCGATTGGACTGGGATGGTTTGTGACCCTGCTGTTAGGGTTTCTAGTCTTTCTACTCCTGCTCCCGATCCTGATTTTGCTGGGCTTCCGGTGGTGGGCGAATCGCCTAATCTCAACCGATGCCTGCCCAGTATGTGGGTTTGAGTCGCAAGCTATCGAAGGAACTCGATTCCTCTGCCCTAATTGTCAAGAGCCACTCTTTGTTGCCGATGGTGAGTTTTATCGTCAGACCCCACCCGGCACCATTGAAGTTGAGCTAGTTCGGGATGATCAAGCTTATTAACTCTTTGTACTAGTTTATCCTAGTAAAACCTTGAATTAAAGTAGGTGGGATCCTGTTGCTGATATGAGAGTAGCAGGATCCTTTTGTTGATTTGGCTGACGTGGATCGAAATCTTTATACAGGCCAATATTAATTTGTTCACCTAATAATAAAGCTAGCGAACTAAGCCACAGCCAAAGCAATAGAACAATCACAGCCCCGACGGATCCGTACACCTGGTTGTACTTCCCAAAATGGGTCATAAAAGCTCGCAAACCTAGGCTAGATAGCAACCAAATCCCACTTGCGCACAAGGATCCTGGGATGAGAGGAATAAATGGATGGCGGATACTGGGTCCAGAACGGTAAATCCCGTAACAGGAGAGTGTAATCATACTAATTGCAATAGGCCACCCGATCCCTCGCCAGGTCCACAGCAGGCTTGACTGTAAAAAATTAAACCCTAGAGAGCCGGCATGCTCCGCTGTCCGTTGAACCGCAATGCCACCAATGAAAAAGAAGACATTCGCAGCCCCAGCTAGCACCATCATGCTAACCGTAAGCCCCATCGCGAGGATCCGGCGTCGCCAAAGAGAACGGCGGCGATCATGAGGCACCTGATGACTAACATCTAGAGCAATCATGGCTGCGTTAAGTGCGTTAGAAGCAGCCCAAACAGCACCTAAAAAACTGATAGAGAATAACCCTCTGTTCTGGCCATAGCTTACTGCCTTAACATAGGAATCAACCAACGCGAGCGGCTCTTGAGGGGCCACCTGTTGAATCCAACCGATGATGCTCTGATAGGTGGCCAACGGAGATCCGAACAACCCAATGGCTGTTAGGGCTGTCAGAATGAATGGAAATAGAGCTAGCATCCAGTTATAGGCCATCTCTGAGGCCAGACCAGGTAATCGATAGCGACTCGCTGCGTGGATGGTATAACGTAAGAGCCTTGACACCTGGTGGACGAGAGTCTGAATGTGCTCTCGACTAAACCTGTCCAGGATCCGGTGCATAGGCAAGACTCCTCAAGATAACTACTGTGAAAGGGCTAATGTAATGCATTTACTAACCGAACTCCGCCTGGGCCTCTCAACCTCTCCTGAAAACCTAGTTTAAGTCAGATTTATGAGATCAGTTAGATCCTAAACCTCGTAGGAACTTGAGACACAGCATGTCATAGAGGTATTGATGAATGCTAGGTTTAGAGTTAATTTGACTAAGCTTACTTGAGCACGTCAATCTAAACTGTCCTACTTAGGTCAATTTAGACTGAGTCAACTCGGACTACATCAACTTGAGTTAGATCAACTTGGACTACATCAACTTGGACTACATCAACTTGGACTAGATCAACTCGATGGGAGGGATAATGATCTAAGGCTAATTTCTAAGGTTAGTGTAAAGGCCCAGCGACTTAACCGTTTACCCAGATGATGGGGGTCCAAATGAGGAAGGCGATTGTGTGCGTAGACGATGAAAAGATTGTTTTGCATAGCTTACGAGATCAGCTCGTTCAGAACTTTGGAGATGACTATCTTTACGAGTTCGCTGAGAGTGCTGATGAAGCATTGGAGGTGATAGAAGAACTAACTGAAGATAATGTTCATGTCATGGTAGTAGTATCGGATTGGTTGATGCCGAACATGCGCGGAGATGAGTTCTTGATTCAGCTACACCAAAAGTTCCCGCGTACAGTGAAGGTTCTTCTCACCGGGCAAGCGGATGGCGAGGCTGTGAACCGAGCGCAAGAGTTGGCTGATCTAAAGTGTTGCCTGCACAAACCCTGGGATGAAGAGACTCTGGTTAGTGTTCTGAAGTCGGAGCTAGAGGGATCCGATGAGTAAGTCTGTCATTATCTGCGTGGATGATGAACGTATTGTTTTAGATAGCCTCCGAGAGCAGTTGGTGACTTACTTAGGAGAGGGCTATGAGATTGAGCTAGCTGAAAGCGGGGAAGAGGCTCTGGAGGTTTTTGAGGAACTGAAGCAAGATGAAGTTGAGGTTCCTCTCATTATCTCGGATCAGATTATGCCGGGGATGAATGGGGATGAACTACTGATTAAGGTTCACCATCAGTATCCCAAAACGTTGAAGATATTGCTCACGGGCCAGGCCAATGCTGAAGCAGTGGGGAATGCAGTTAACTTTGCCAATCTCTACCGTTATATTGCTAAGCCGTGGGATAAAACAGATTTATGTTTAACAACTAAAGAAGCAATCCAAAAGTACTTTCAAGACAGACAGCTGGCTGATCAAAATGCTGAACTACACCGTCTCAATGCCTCACTAGAACAAGAGGTCCGGGAACGCACGTTGGAATTAGAAGCCGCGAAAGAGGAATCAGAGCGAGCCAACCGGGCCAAGAGTGAGTTTTTGGCCAACATGAGTCATGAATTACGGACACCGTTGAATGCGATCCTAGGATTCAGTCAGTTGATGGCTCGGGATGGATCCTTGTCACCCGAGAATAAAGATTTTTTAGCTACCATTAATCGCAGTGGAGAGCATCTTCTAGGTCTGATTAATGATGTACTAGAGATGTCGAAGATTGAAGCGGGACGTGTGGTATTGCAGGAGAATATCTTCGACTTACATCAAATGGTGTTAAGTCTACGAGAAATGTTTACTGTACGGGCCCAATCTAAACATATTCAAATTGAAGCGACGATTGCACCTAGTGTACCCCGCTATATTGAAGCTGATGAGGGGAAGCTGCGGCAGGTATTGCTTAACCTCCTTAGTAACGCTATTAAGTTTACCATGATGGGAGGGGTCTACCTAGCTGTTGCCTGTGAACTTCAGGATCCTTGCTCTCTCCATTTTTCCGTGCGAGATACTGGAGAAGGTATTGCACCAGAAGAACTGGCCAACCTCTTTCAGCCGTTCATGCAAACCTCAACGGGGGCCAAGTCAAGAGAAGGCACAGGATTAGGGTTAACTATCAGTCGAAAGTTTGTGAGTTTGATGGGGGGAAGCATTGCTGTCTCCAGTGAGGTAGGGCAAGGATCCTGCTTCGAGTTCAAAATCCGCTTCAAATCTGCCGCGATTGAGGAAGGGCTGGTACCGATTTCCGATCGTCGAGTCATTGGCCTTGCTACGCCGGATTTGTACCGCATTCTTGTGGTAGATGACAAAATTGAGAATCGGCAGGTCTTATCTCAGTTACTAGGATCCGTTGGATTTGAGATCCGGACAGCAACTAATGGTCAAGAGGGCATTGAAATATGGGAGAGCTGGCATCCCCACCTAGTCTGGTTAGATATCAGGATGCCGGTGGTGGATGGTTTTGGCATGGCCCAATATATTCGTGACCATGAACTAGAGCGGTCGACAGTGTTGATTGCGTTGTCAGCTAGTGTATTTGAAGAGGAGCGAGCTAGGATCCTGGCTGCTGGATGCGATGACTTCTTGCCCAAACCGTTTCGCGAATCTGATATCTTTGCCAAGGTAGCGTACTACTTAAAAGTAGAGTATATCTACGATACTCCCGTGAGCGAAGATCCCGTACTAGGTTCACAAGATCTTAGCCAGTTATCCGATTCATTGTGCCAGATGCCACCTGATTGGATTGAACATCTGAAACAGGCAGCGACACGGGTTGATGATCAGCAGGTAATTGGGCTGATTGCTGACATCCCAGACTCCTTATCTAACCTATCGGAGGGGTTAATGTATCTTGTTAATGAGTTTCAGTTTGAACAGATCTTACTATTGATACAGGAGTGTGGCTAGAAAGGCCAGCCTCTACTTCAGTGCCTTATGGATCTGCTTGAGGGACTGTAGCCACTTCTTGAACGCTCGTGTTCCAATAGGACGTTGAAAACCCAGCTCATCTCGTGTGGGGCGGCCTGAGACAGACATCAAGGATAAGATTCGTTCTAACACTTGAGGGGACTGCCGCGTCTGCTGTTGCCAAGCTTGCAGGAGAGTAGGGGTTGAGACCAGCTGAGTGCCTAAACCCAAGGCCTGTTGTAACACACGTTGTTCGGCTTCACCCACCAGAGCCACCACAAAATGATGACTTTGCGCTTTGGCTAGGACTTGTGCGAGGGCTTCTACATAGGCTTGACTATTAGCCGGTGCTGGATCCGGTGCTGGGAGAGGGGGGCCGAGACGTTGATTTATAGCCACAATGAGACTGACTAAAATAACACCAGCTTGGATTGCTATTGGCAGCCAGACCGTTGATGCTAGATAGTTCCAAAGGGATCCACTCACGTCTGCAGCAGCAGAGGCCTGATCGCGATACCCATGTAGATACTCGTCGATGTAGATCGAGGTACCGGTTGCTGTGGCCCAGTCTGCGAGAATTGCAAAATTACCAGAGAGCTGTTGGTAAGCGTTGGCAGCAAGGTAAGGAGTGGTGCTGAAGTAGACAGTGCCCTCACCATAGTACTCACGCCAGGCAATCAATCCTGCGTCGTCAGCTATTAGTCGATCGGATGGGGCAATGTCTTGGGCCATAAATCGTTCACGTGTGGCAATGACAATGTCTCCAAATAGGGTGGGGTGGGTGCTGTGAAAGGGTGCATTCGAGACGTTATCAGAGGATCCCAATACAATTAAGGTATTCCCATCCCGAACCCAAGTGAGCTGCTCATCAGAGAGAAGCATCAGCTCGTCGCTGTGAACTTGAATCAAGGTGAGGACTTGATCCGAGGGGAGTTCAGCAAAGGGTTGGAGCCAAGGGGTAACGGTATGGCCTTGATCCGTCATGTAAGCAACCCAGGCTCCGTAGCCACTTGGTGTACGACTGTAGCTGGATCCTTGGGTATAAACGGGTCGTTGCCCCAGGATCCCAAGAGTCACCAGAAGCAGGATCCCCATCAGCGCCAGAATCCCGAGGGTGCGTTGGGTGGAGGATAAGGAGGTCATGAGGGGACAGAGGTTGTGACGACGGAGTGGAGAGCCTGTTGACATTGTTCGAACTGATCTGCAGAGATCTGGCTAGCTGGATCGAAGCAGAGATGTTCGTGGGTGTTGATTAAGAGAAGGCAGTGGGGGAGTTGATGAGGGGACAATGGAGCACCTAGTGTGAGCCTTGTGATCTGGTCACGATGCTCACCGTCGGTGCGGCTAAGGTGGTGAGGTAGCACTTGAGTGTCATGCAGGTGTTGCAGTAGGGCTAAGTATAGGCATCGGCAGGCTTCGCGGTAGTTCCCCTGAGATTGAAAGTGGAAAGCTTGTTGTTCCCAGGCTGTAATGGTGGGAGGGGGCTCGGGGGCTGATGATGACAGGGGAAAGCGATACCGTGAAAGCTGATTTAGTCCCTGCAATACGTACCGGGAGAGTAACCAGGATCCTACCCCCACAATCAGCATAGGCAACAGGTAGTTGAGGAGGAGGACTAACCACTCTGGCAGAAACGAGGTAGGTCCGTCAGGAGAGTCTAAAGATCCGCCACGCAACAGACCGCGTAGCCATTCAGAAAACTGCTGTCGGGTTTGCTGCCACATCCAGCCCCAGTTTGTCTCCTGATAGTTATCCATGATGATGTCATCGCCCTGTCACTTACTTGACCTGTCACTTACTAGCTCTAGCATTGACTGACCCTGTCACCTCTTGAATGGTTTACTGTCGGCGGCGGAAAATACGATCCAGGGTGTGGGATTCACCGGACACCGGATCCGTCAAGGTCATGCGCTGCACTAGGGTGGAGGGATCATCCTCCGAGAGGTGGCGCTTAACTTCAGCAAGAATCTTACCTTTAGGGGTCTCCATTTCGATATCGCTAATAAACGTCTCGGTGGCGGCATCCAACTGAATCGAGGCTTCGATCCCTTCTTTGAGCTGCTGAGACTGACCGTTTATAAAGAACTCGTACACTTGGGAGCCCCTAACATTTTTCACGGTAAACAGGATCTTATCGCCCTGGCGTTCGATAGTTTGGGTGACCTTGAAGTTCTTGACAAGCTGACGGGCTAGGAAATTAACCCCTTGTAGTTCCAGGATCCTATCCATTGAATCGGAGGCTTTGAGGTCGAGCTCCCAGGTTCCACAAAATCGATCGATGAAGTCGGTGGTCATAATCAAGGCTCAACAAGATGACAACAGGCTCAGCATAGCGCTCAGTTGAGCCGATCGTGGGAAGAGATTCGATTGGGTAAGTTGACCGCATAGGTCAATCGTGTTGATCAAGGGGGATAGCTCCCAGAGAAAAACTCCGCCCTCACAGAGAAGGCAGAGTACTCGAATAGGAGCGCATGAGACTAAGACTTAATGGTGGTTTGAGAACTCATCCATACCACAACCGCACAGAGAGTTGTCGTCCCACCCAGTTGAGCAAATCGAGGACAGCAGCTACAACGGTAGTATCGTCATGAGGTCTAGATGGGTGAAATCTAGATGCATAGCTAGTGTCCATTGATTTGGCCTAAACGCTTGCTTGACATCTTTATAATCTCAGACATGCCTTAGATGTCATAGGATCCGTCTCACCACAAGTCTGTGACTTTCATCACCAGACAGGATCCCATCCAATCAAGGGAGATCCTACCCTGCTCAAGTGGGGAACAGAATCCGTTTATGCTCATCACCAGAGAGTATCTCTTTCTGGCATGACTATAGTTGAGATGATCCCAACATTCTTCAGGATCCTCCCGCTTCAAAAACTGACAGAGAGTTTCAAAAGGATCTTATTCACTGTAGCAGCGAAGATGGATCCTCCTGGTCACGGTTGGAAATTGCCAGTAGTTGAAGGAATCCATTGGAAAACGGAGAGGATCCGTGTTCAACTCTGGGGATCCTTTATGCAGCTCCGGAGGATCGTTGGGCGTCTGTGAGAATCCTACTGAGCCTACGGGGGATCCTTTGTGTAGTTCTGGTGAATCGTTGTGTGTCGGCGGGGATCCTTTGCATAGCTACTGATATTCATTGTACTGCCGCGATTGGCTCATGTTTATTAGATATTCGAGACTTAATCACCCCATCAGACTCCATAAGGATCCCAAAAGTTTGTAAAAGAAGGGGAGTTTGGGATAATAGTAGGCCACCCTTTCAGGATCCGTAGTGTTATGAGTCCCATCGCCCTAATAAGTGTGTCCGACAAGACAGGGATTGTGGAGTTAGCCCGTCCCTTGATCGAGCAGTATGGTTTCCAAATCCTTAGTAGTGGTGGTACCGCAAAAACGCTGGCAGCTGCAGGGATCCCCGTCACATTGGTGTCTGAACATACGGGAGCACCAGAAATCTTGGGTGGGCGGGTGAAAACACTACATCCACGTGTGCATGGTGGCATTCTGGCTCGATTGGATCAAGCAGAGGATCAAGCAGATCTAGAGGCCCAACAGATCCCGGCTATCCAGGTTGTGGTCGTAAATTTGTACCCGTTTGAAGCAACAGTGGCTCTCCCCGATACAACGTTGGCTGAAGCCATTGAAAAAATTGATATCGGCGGCCCGACTCTAGTGCGAGCAGCAGCAAAAAACTATGCCCACGTCACTGTACTAACGGATCCGAGTCAATATCCTCTCTATCTGGACCAACTAGCTCAACACGGAGAGAGTTCAGTCGCCTTTCGGTGGTCCTGTGCCCAGCAGGCCTTCAGTCGGATCCTGGACTATGATCATGCCATTGCTCAGTATTTCAACACCCAGTCTGAACCTGATGGCATAACCGACGGATCCTTCTATCTGCGAGGCATTGCACATCAACCCCTGCGCTACGGCGAGAATCCTCATCAAACAGCAACCTGGTACCGAGATCTGCAACTGACGGGGTGGCACCAGGCAACGAAACTGCAAGGAAAAGAGTTGAGCTACAACAACCTAGTGGACTTAGAAGCGGCTCGGGCCATTGCAGCGGAGTTTTTAGCGGATCAGTCAGCGGCAGCTGTCGTGATTAAACATACAAATCCCTGTGGGGTAGCCTTGGGGGACACCATTCGAGAGGCTTATGAACGGGCATTAACAGCAGATCCGGTCTCAGCCTTTGGAGGGATTGTCGCGTTAACTCGACCGCTAGATGTGGACGTGGCACGGATGTTGACGGAAACCTTTCTGGAGTGTGTAGTAGCTCCCGAGTTGGATCGAGCCGCAGCAGAGGTTTTGCAAGCAAAGAAGAATGTGCGGGTCTTGGTGTTACCCGATTTGGCACAGGGTCCTGTTCATGCGGTTCGGGCGATTGCCGGCGGCTTTTTGACCCAGCAACCGGATCAGGGCGTTATGGATCCTAGTCAGTGGCAGAGTGCGACTCAGGCACACCCCACAGAGGATGACCTAGCAGAGCTAGCTTTCGCGTGGCGGGTCTGTAAGCATGTCAAGTCCAATGCCATCGTGATCACACAGGGGCGACAAACGTTAGGCATCGGGGCCGGTCAAATGAATCGTGTCGGATCCGTGGAGATTGCCTTGGCTCAAGCAGGGGAACGGGTGAAAGGAGCCGTGTTAGCCAGTGATGGGTTCTTCCCCTTTGGCGATAGCGTGACCTTAATGGCGAAAGCTGGGATCCGGGCCGTGATTCAACCGGGGGGCAGTCTTCGGGATCAAGAATCAATCGATGCCGCCAATGCCGCCGGGATCCCGATGGTGATGACAGGGATCCGTCACTTCTTGCACTAATGACGGGGCGTGTCTTGCAGGCTAGAGGTAGCTTCTCTAGAGTAGAGCTCTTGTCCTGCGTGCTCCACCAGATGGATCTAAATCCCCACAGCAGGTGGATTGAGGGTAGGCTGAAGTAGAACATTTACAAACCTTTACAATCTATCTCACCACCTGATGGCCATGACTCTGACACTCGATACTGCCCGCACCTGGATGTGGACTGACCACGCCATTCATGTTGTCGAAGCTGGGGATCCTGACGCTCTACCGATCCTCTTGATCCATGGGTTTGGGGGATCAACAAACCACTGGCGTCACAACATCCCGGTCTTGGCTGAGCATCACCATGTCTTCGCAATTGATTTGCTGGGCTTTGGGGCATCTGCAAAACCCGTGCAACCCTATTCTGCTGAGGTCTGGATTGACCAAGTTCAAGCCTTCTGTCGGGAGTGCATTCAGCGGCCTACGGTTTTAGCCGGGAACTCGGTGGGAGGCTATGTGGCCCTGGCAACAGCGGCGGACTACCCTGAGTTGGCCTGTGGTGTGGTGCTATTGAATGCTGCTGGATCCTTTACCTCCTCCACTCAACCCACCCCCTGGCAACAGCTGCAAAGATCCTTCATGAAAGCTCTCCTCAACCAACGGTGGATTGGACACGGCATCTTTCACTACGTCCGCCAACCCTCTCAGATCCGGCAACAATTACAGAAAGTGTATTACGACACCTCGGCAATTACGGATCAGCTAGTGGACGATATCTATCAACCCACCCTGGATCCTCAGGCTGCCGATGTGTTCTGCGAGCTGATTAAGGGCGGACAGCGGGGCCGCAAAGTGGATGAGTTATTACGGATCCTGCAGCATCCTCTGTTGTTGATTTGGGGAGAGAAGGATCCTTGGATGAATGCCAAAGCTCGGTCAGAACAGTTTCGAGCCGTTTACACAGACCTAGAAGAGCATGTTCTTACCGCCGGTCATTGTCCCCACGATGAAACACCGGAGCAAGTTAATCAGTTGATCCATCAGTGGATGAGTGAGGTTGTTAGACCTAGAGTTAACGCGTAAAACTTAGCCATCTCATATACACTGGCTTCATAGGCTTACTGCTCGTCTCGCCGTTAGCTGATTGAGGTCGTGATGTCTGAAATCCAACCGTTACTCCTGTTCGATACCACCGCGATCCTGTCCACCAAAACTATGCAGTGGCAGGAATGGTCTCACTTTGGAGTCTGTGTCCTGCCGCTGGCCGTGTTTGAAGAGGTTGAGTTCCTGACTCATCGGGCATCGGATCCGGTGGAGGAAACCACTGCGCGTGAATTTCTGCGGTTCAACATGGGAGGTGAGTTCGAGATTTCCGATGCCACCGCGCTGGTCAAAGGTCAAGAAGAGCGGGATCCAAGCCTGAGTAAGCGAGCCCGCCTGGAGCAATCTACTGCCGAGTGTGCCTATGCCTTAGCTAAGCAACAATCCAATACTGTGGTGGTGCTGGTAACTAACGCTCGCCCTTTGGTGCAACGAATTCAGGAGCTGCAAGTTGCTAATCTTAGTGCGGTTTCAGTCGCTGAACTTCTGCAATGGATTCGGGTCCAACAACGGCCTCGCATGGTAGAACAATCCTTGAAGCGTATGCCTGGTGTTCCGGTTCCCGCGATCTCTATCCGCACTGACACAGGGGCGCAACAGAAGACTCCAGCTCGCCGTACTGTGCAACAACGGATCCCTGCCCAGCAGTCTGGATCCAGCCGTTCCCGTCAGTCTGGAGCGGGTAAGATCCGTGGAACCTTCAATGCCATCCAAATCCTGCTAGCCTTTTTTATATTGGGCAGTACGGGGATGGTCGCTTGGCGAGCGGTGGATCCAGAGGGAAGTGAACAGATCTGGCAGTTGCTGCGGTTACCTGATATCCCGGCCTTTGATATTGCTCCGCCAGGGGCTCCCGAGCCCTAAAGATGTGACCAAACTATGTGTCAAGATGTCTGTGCAGTGAATAGTTCAATCACCTGTGTGGTGGCCTGTCCAATGGTGTGTCCGATGATCTGTCTGTGGGGGAACTGAATGGCCATTGAAGTGATTCCAGCCATTGATCTATTACGGGGTCAAGGGGTGCGGCTCGTCCAGGGAGATTATGCGCAAGTGGAGGTGGTCGCGACAGATCCGGTTGAACAAGCTCAAGTCTGGGCAGCGCAGGGGGCAGCTCGATTACACCTAGTAGATCTCGATGGGGCTAAATCTGGGGAACCCATCAATCTCAGTTTAATTGAACAGATTGTCACTTCAATTAAGATTCCTGTTCAAGTCGGCGGTGGCATCCGATCCTTAGCTATGGCAGAGCGCTATCTAGCCGTTGGAGTTAAGCGAGTCATTGTGGGGACACTAGCCGTCGAGGATCCTGATCGGGTAGCTGAGATGTGTCAACGTCATCCGGGTCGCATTGTTGTGGGTGTTGATGCTCGTCAAGGTCAGGTCGCTACGCATGGATGGGTCAATACCTCCACAGTCGCCGCCACTGATCTAGTTCGGCAGGTGAGTGATATGGGGGTAGCCGCTATCATTTACACTGATATTCAACGCGATGGTATGTTGAGTGGCCCTAATCTAGACCAGTTACGGACGATTGCTCAAGTGTCACGGATCCCTGTTATCGCTTCAGGTGGCATCAGTTCCATCACAGACTTACTTGCCCTACTTGCTCTGGAACCTCTCGGTGTGAACGGGGCCATTATTGGTAAAGCCTTGTATACAGGAGCTATCGAATTGAAGGAAGCCGTCCGAGCAGTGGGTCAAGGGCGGTGGCAGGATTTGCCCGGACCCGACGGATCCCGACTGGTTTGAATCCGACATTTGAATCCGACATTTGAATCCGACATTTGAATTCGACTGTCGCATGAATCGGACTACCACACCATTGAACGGTTCAATACGCCAAGATAGACAGCCTGTCAGCCAGATAGAGTTAGAGGGAACTGAGCAATGACACAGTGGAGAAAGTTAGCCATACTCGGAGCCTTAGCCGCAGGAGTCGGTCTGACTATGGTCCTAACCAACCCCGATCGCAGTCAATACGGATCCTATGGATCCAAAGCGTTAGGGTTTCGCCTCAAGCGAGAAGTCTGCGAGGAGCAGCCTACAATTTTGGGAGGACTAATCGATTGCAATACTGTTGTTGAACGAATGCAACCAACCTTTGAAACTCTCTTCATCCGTAATACTAAAATACGCAATCTAGGGCTGTTCAGTATCTTCATCACCGATATTAAGCCTAGTATACTGTCCACCTTTCTCCCTGAGGATGCGTTCCCCTCCTACCATATTGAAACAGTTGGCCTGTTCAACTTTTTCATTACCTATGAACTCAAAACGGTGTCACCCCCTTCTAACTAGTAAAGCCAGCAGGAGTAGGGTTAACGCGCTTGGATTAGAGCAGCCTCAGCCGAAAGACTCCATGTGCTAGGGTAACTCTGTTGGAATGATATTGAACTAGGGCGCATTGGCGAATTCAGGCCATAACAGCATGCTCTGCGGCAGGGATCGGCCTTATCATGAGCTTAACCAACTTAATCGCTTTGCGACACACAAATTGCAGATAGATTCAAATCCCTCTAACGAATAAGCTAGCATGAATATCCTTACTCTCCTGCTCAAATCATCCAGATCCTTAGTTACAACAGCCCTGATACTGGGGATCTTGAGCGGAGGTAGTAGTGCAGCATTAATTGCCTTGATTAGCTACGCCTTAGATCAACCGGATCCTGGACCTTGGTTGATGACAGGATTTTCGGGCCTTTCAGCCTTAACTTTAGCGGCAAATATGGGTTCGAGATTGGTGTTAATTCGATTAGCGCAGGGATCCATTTTTCAGCTGCAATTACATCTGAGCCGGCAGATCTTGAAATCAGACCTCTGCTTACTAGAAACCTTAGGATCCGGACGATTATTGGCTAACTTAACAGAAGACATCCAGACTATTTCTAATGCTGCTATTGTACTCCCCATTGTAAGTATCAACATTGCCGTTGTTATAGGATGTGGCCTGTATATTATCTGGTTATCCGGGACTATCTTTTTATTTGTCCTTCTACTGGCCATTGCTGCGATCTGGAGTTGTCTTTCCCTCCTCAAACAAGCTCGTCGCTTTCTGGCCCTCGCCCGTGATGACCAAGACCAACTCTTCAACCACTTTCGCGGTATAACGGAAGGTATTAAAGACTTAAAACTCAACTACTGGCGTCAAGAAGCCTTTCTTGGAGAAGATTTACAGTCTATTGCACTAGAGTATAAACGTCATAGTAGCTCTGGGCTATTCTTGATCTCAGTGACTGAAACCTGGGGACGTCTAGTCTTCTTAATTGCCGTCGGATCCGTTCTCTTTTTCTTACCCGGATCCTGGCAACTTCCGCCGGAGCGATTAGCCAGTTATGTTCTGACTTTCACCTTCTTACTAGCCCCGCTGGAAAGTATCGTCGGTAAGTTACCTTTTATTACTCGTGCCAACATTGCCCTCAAAAAAATCGAAACCTTGGGATCCTTACTTTCCGCTCAATCTGAAAATTATCCTCCTCCTACACCAGCTCAATCATCATGGCATACTTTAGAGTTGAAGGAGGTGACTCACACCTATTACACTGAGCAAGCAGAAGGATCCTTTACCCTAGGGCCCATCGATTTAGTGTTACACCCCGGCGAAATTATCTTCATTGTGGGTGGTAATGGCAGTGGCAAATCGACTTTAGCTAAGCTATTGACAGGGCTATACACACCACAGTCGGGATCCATTCTATTAGGTGGAACTGCCATTAATGAGCATAATCGAGAGTGGTATCGACAACATTTTTCAGCTATCTTCGCGGATTATTTCCTATTCGAACGTCTGATGGGATTGAACTCTTATGATCTCGATCAACAAGCCCGTCAATATCTTGAGAAACTGCAGCTTGAGCGCAAGGTCACTATTCAAAATGGTCATCTGTCAACCATAAATCTCTCCCAGGGGCAGCGGAAACGACTAGCGCTATTAACAGCCTGTCTTGAAAATCGCCCTATTTACCTATTCGATGAGTGGGCAGCAGATCAGGATCCGTCCTTCAAAAAAGTGTTCTACACCCAATTCCTCAGTGATTTGCGGGAGCAAGGCAAGGCTGTTATTGTTATTAGTCATGATGATCGGTATTTCAATCAAGCTGACCGCTTAGTCAAGTTGGAGTCTGGTCAAGTTATCCCCTATACAGATGCCCCTGTGATCTAACAGCAGGTGACCCTATCAGAAAAGTCTCAGGTTAAATCTTAGATCCCTTAGGATTCCTTCAGGCTTAGCTCAGGGTTTTCGAGTACCTTAAAATGACAGAAACCTCTTTGAACAAACACGCAAAGGTAAGGGGAAGACTATGGCAGTTCCATATGATGTGGTCATCATTGGTGGTGGATCCGGTGGCTTAGTTGTGGCCAGCGCCGCCTCACAGTTGAAAGCTAAAGTGTTGTTGGTGGAGAAAGAAGACCAAATTGGTGGAGATTGCTTGTGGTACGGCTGTGTGCCCAGTAAGTCACTCATTCACATGGCGCATATGGCCCATCAGGTGCGAGAAGCTGCCCGCTCCGGTTTAGTCCAAGGGACTGGCATTAATGGAACTGGACCCAATGTGGATTACCTCAAGGTCTACCACCACATCAAAGGAGCCCAAAACTTTATCGCTAACCATGCCGATTCCCCCGAACGGTTTCGGAATCTTGGGGTTGATATTGTCTACGGTAGTGGTCATTTTCTAGATCCTCACACCTTTGAAGTTAATGGCCAACATTACAAAGCTCGTGCCTTTGTGATTTCAACCGGATCCCGCCCGATGATCCCTGAGGTAAAAGGTCTAAGTGAGGTTGGCTTCATTACCAATGAAAAGATTTTTGACCTTACCCGTCGGCCTGAATCGGTCGCTGTTATCGGTGCTGGTCCTATTGGTTGTGAACTTGGTCAGGCTCTATCCCGTCTAGGGGCAAGAACCACTATCGTTGGCGGCAGTAAGCCTCACATCATGCCCAAAGAAGATCCGGAAGCGGCCATGATTGTGCAACGACGTTTGGAAGCGGAAGGAATCACTATTATTAATCAGGATCGAGCCGCCCAAGCCATCTTAGATCAAGGCAAAAAGCATCTTGTGCTTCAAAGTGGCAAGCGCATTGCTGTTGATGAAATTGTAGTGGCCTCTGGTCGGGTGCCCAATGTCGACAGCTTAAACCTAGAAGCAGCTGGTGTAGCGTACGACCGCAAAGGGGTCAAAGTCAATGGCAAACTCCAAACGAGTAATCCACGTATCTTTGGTTGTGGCGATGTTATTGGAGGCCATCAGTTCACGCATGTCGCCGCCCACGAAGCTGCAACTGTTATCAAAAATGCCGTCTTTCTACCCAGCTTCCTTGGCTTTCTCCGCAGCGATGTTAGCTATCGCGTGATCCCCTGGGCAACATTTACGGATCCTGAACTCGCTCGGGTGGGAATGACTGAAGAGGAAGCTCGTCAAGCACACGGAGACATTGTCGTTCTCAAACAGGACTTTGCTGAAGTTGATCGGGCTCAAGCGGAAGCAGAACTCGACGGGTTTAGCAAGATCATCTGTACGCCCAAAGGAGATATTCTTGGGGCACACATCGTGGGACCTGCAGCAGGGGATTTAATTCACGAAGTTGTCTTAGCCATGAACTACAAGTTACCTGTCTCTGCATTGACCGGGATCCATGTCTACCCTACCCTTTCAGAGGTCAATGCTAAAGCGGCTCTGCAATTGAAGAAGCAAAACTATGCCAAAAACACAGGTCTGCAAAACTTCTTGAAAGGTTACTTTGGTTGGTTACGTACCAACGCTGCGTAGTCTCCAAGTACTGCGAGTGAACATCTTGTAGGGTTACCTGTGGCAGTCATGAGCTAACACCTAATTTGCACCTGACCACAGGAATCCTTTTCAAGATCTGCTCAGTATAGAGGCAAGCCATTCAATACAAAAGCGACCCTAAGCTTTAGGCATCAGCGGCTTAAACCCATGCTTGCGAGACATGTAGCCAATTTCTTCCAGCTTCTCCAAAGTGATCAGATTACGACCCCAGCTAAAATTAGTATGACATTCTTCAAACTCTAATAGCATTGATTCTGCAAAACAAGCAAAGAGTTGACGTGCGGGATTGGCCACATTGAGGAACTGCATAATTGACCAATCAATATCCAAAGAATGCTCAACCATCCCACCATCAATGACATGGATCCCTGGGCGCTGAATAAGCGACGACAGATTTTTGGGATAGCCCCCATCAATGATGACACAAGGATTCTTAAGGTGGTTAGGATCAATAGCTACGCCCTGATTCATACTCGCGACCCATACAATCAGGTCAGCTTGCGGAAGAGATTCATCAAGCGTCATGATCTCACCGCCTCCAATGGACCTCTGCAATGATTGCAGGCGTTCCTGGTTGCGAGCTACTAACAATAGACGACCAACCTTATGACGAGAACTAAACCAGCGACAGATCGCACTCCCAATATCACCTGTCGCCCCAATGACCGCTAGGGACGCTTCAGCTAGATCAACCGTGTACCGCTCCGCTGCTTGCTTGACCTGTTGGCAGATGATGTAGGCTGTGTGGGTGTTCCCCGTCGTAAAGCGGGTAAACTCAAGGTCAACATTCCGAACCCGCTTAAGGGTGTCTAATTTAAAGTTTTCAAAGACAATGCTGCTGAACCCACCAAGCGCCGTGATCGACAGCCCCCGCTTCTGAGCCAATGCCATAGCATTGAGGACCTTTCGACAGGCAGTCTTCACTTTGCCCATCGCTAGCATCTCTGGCAAGAAACACGATTCCACATACCGTCCATGAATCGTCTGCCCCGTCATACTCGTTACCGTAATCTCCTCCACCACCTGAGCTGGTGCCATACACCAAAACTCTAGGTCACTATCAGCGAGATCTGAATAACCCATCTTGTTAGCTACACGCTTAGCATGAGCCAGGTTTGTCAAGTGACCGATTAGGCCAAACATAGTGACGACTCTCTTCGTGAAGGTAGATAGTGTGTAAACGTGTTAACCAGCGTGTTCTGAAGGTTGAACGCCGTAAGGAGGGCAGGGTCTCCGTCAAGCCGACACGTAAGGTTAAAGTGACGGAGACCTTCACACAACAGGATTTAGGCGGCCCGCAAGCCTTGAGCAGAGAGCTTCATAACTTCCCTGGTAGTGAAACCGATGTTGCCTAGTGCTTCACCATAGGCAGTCATAAAGTCTTCAACGATGGCTTCACGCTCCATGTGCAGAACATTAACATCATTGTCTACCACCTGGAACATCTTCCAGATTAGGGGAAGGTTTTGGGCATTGGCTGATTCAATACCAGCTTTAATCCCTTCAAAGTTGCTCTGCAACCACTGCTCACCAAAGTTCAAGTGTAGGTACTCATCTTTCACCACACCTTCAGTGATCTTACGAGCGTAGTCGTCAGCCACTGGAATATAAATGTTGTAAGCAGCAATCGCAAAACACTCAATGATCAACGATTGGATCACAAAGCATGTCACAAGGTCTTGCGCTAGAGCGGCAGATTGAAAGTTCCCGTGAAGCTCAGCAAAGAATTCTTTAGCAAAGTCCATATCAGGTTCGACGCTAAGATTCTTACCACAAGACTGAAAGCCTCGCATGTGACGCATTTCCATTTTGGCTAGCTTCTTCAGCTCATCAGCTGACTCGGGTAGCATTTCAGCTAGCTGGAGATAGTTCTGATTAGCTTCTAACTCGCCTTCGATCACGATGGCATTAATGCGGGAATAAGCATCCCGGTACTCAATGCCACTGTAGTTAATTCCGGTTGAGGGAGTAGAGGCTTGATCGAGTACTGGCAAGTCGCTGACATGAGCCATAAGTAATGGATCTCCTTTGAATGACAGGTGGATAAGCTGCGAGCGGTGCAAGTCTAGAGTTTATGATTGTAGAACCTACTTCTTCGGCCACTCTATCAGGCTGAGAACTACTATGCCGTCTCTGTCAGAACGGGGTAGCGTTAAATGCTACGGACAGGCTGGCACCCACTCATTCTAATCGCGAATCACTCCAATGGTGGTAGTTTGGTGCGAAGCCTGGTAAAGGTGCCCGTTACGGCTTGGATAATCACTCTGCGGCCTGACCCTTAGCGTGGACCTCCCCTGGAGGACAGGGGGACGGGACTTTGGGGCGTGGGGTCATTAGATTTGCGGCTAGGAACGCGACGAGAGGGAGCCACTCGTAAGTCAGAGATAATCTTGAGGAATTCTAGAGTTATGCTAGTGGGCATACGTTTATTTGCATTTGAGAGGATTGGGAGCTAACTATGGATATTCAGCTACCTCAAACGGTGGAGACCATCCTCCCGTTTTTTCATCCAGCCCTGATGTTTGGGACGCTGGGCTTGGCTATCTACATTCTTTATTTGGGTATGCAGGTTCGCCGGATCCGTAGTGCAACTGGAGAAACTAAGAAAGAGCTAGTAAAGGGTAAGTTTGCTCAACGGCACTTCTCAATGGCTTCTGTGTTCCTGGTGTTGATTATATTGGGGACTTTAGGGGGGATGGCGGTGACCTACATCAGTAATGGCAAACTCTTTGTCGGCGCTCATCTGTTGGCCGGATTGGGTATGAGTGGTCTGGTGGCGATGTCGGCTGGGTTGGCCCCCTTGATGAAGGATGGTCAGAAGGTATGGGCGCGGAATCTCCACATTGTGCTCAACGTCGTGGTGGTTGGAATCCTAGGTTGGCAGGCTGTAACCGGGCTACAGATCGTGCAACGGATCCTAGATCAAATGCTGCAAGCTCAGAGCGTTGCCTAGGAAGTTAGGGCAACTTGAACGCTGCCTAGGAAGTTGGGGCAACTAGAGTTGTAAGAGAAGGAAAGCCTGGCCAGCTCATCTGCTCTAACTGTTAAGCTGGCCAGACAGCTAGTAGTAGTGGTAGGTGCAAACGATGGTGGCAGTTTCTCCAACGGTTGAGAGCGATTCCAGCAAACCTAATCATCGACTGAACCGATTGAGGCAACTGTTATTAGAGTTAGAGCTTAATGGTGTTCTGATTCGATCAGCAGATGAACATCTCAATGAGTATCTACCAGAGGCTCGAAAGCGGCGGGAGTGGCTGACTGGGTTTACGGGCTCAGCGGGTGATGTCCTAGTTTCACAAGAGCAGGCTTGGCTGTTGGTAGACTCACGTTACTATGAGCAGGCTGAGCAAGAGGTTAACCTCGCTCATTACACCATCGTCAAGCTAGGTTTAACCAGCCAGCCAACCTTCTCACAACTTGTTAAGGGGTTGGGAGCAGGGTTTCGCTTAGGATTAGACCCATTGACTATTCCAGTGGAACGCTACCGGGCTGTAGCTAAGGACTGTCGCGAGGGCAGTGTCATCCTTGTCCCAATGGCTCAGAACATTGTGGATCAGTTACGGCAGCAGGAGGATCCTATCGCTCTGGCAACTGGCGCTCTGGCAACTGGCGCTCTGGCAACTGGCGCTCTGGCA
>CAYUEE010000053.1:21623-30568 GCA_964443615.1 uncultured bacterium
TGGCAACTGGCGCTCTGGCAACTGGCGCTCTGGCAACTGGCGCTCTGGCAACTGGGCCGGTATACAGAGTGGATCCTGAGTTCACTGGGGCGACTGTAGCAGATAAGTTAGATCGGATCCGCCAAGAACTGCGGCAATCTAATGTCAGCCTCCTGCCGCTAACGAAACTCGATCAGATTGCGTGGACCTTTAATCTGCGAGGATCCGACATCCCATTCAATCCAGTCTTCATTTCGTACGCACTGATTACTCTGGACCGGGCGGCTCTATTTACTGACTTAAGTCGCATAGATCAATCTGTGGTGGCTCCTGAAGTTGAACTATACAACTACAGCTGCTTTTTTGACACACTGCAGGATTGGGTCTATGAGGAGCCTGGTTACGTAGGTGTGGATCCCAAGCACATAACGCAGGGGGTATGGGAACGGATTGGAGAAAATCGGATCCTAGAAATCAACCATCCAGTTGAAGGGTTGAAGTCGCAGAAAAATTCAGTTGAATTGGAGCAGATGCGGCGAGCTAACCAGCAAGCTAGTCGGGCTAAGATTCGAACGTTAGCCTGGGTCGATCATCAGATTGAGGCAGGGCAGAGTATTAGTGAAGCGGATGTCGCTGCTACAATCGAGACCTACTACCGTGAGGAGCCTGGGTGGTGTGGGCTGAGCTTTACTACCATTGCAGCCACAGGATCCAACAGCTCAATTGTTCATTATGGGACACCTAGTTCGACTCAACTGCTGCGACAAGGGCATCTTTTTCTGCTGGATTCAGGATCTCAATATCTAGGCGGAACCACAGACGACACTCGGACAATTGTGATTGGGGAGCCAACACCCGATCAGAAGCAGCGATATACAGAGGTTTTAAAGTCACATATTCATTGTGCTCAGCAGCGATTTCCTCGCCAAACAACCGGGGCTCAGTTAGATGGGATTACACGATGGTCACTGTGGCAAGTGGGTTTAGATTTCGGTCACGGCACAGGGCATGGCGTCGGAGCGTTTCTCAATGTCCATGAAGGGCCAAACGGTATCAGTAAGCGTGTTCAAACTCAATTAAAAAGTGGCATGATCAATAGCATCGAACCTGGATACTACGAACCGGGCTGGGGCGGGATCCGATTGGAGAATTTGTATGTGGTGGAAGAGGATCCTGAGCAGGCGGGATGGTTCCGGTTTGCCCCGTTGACGTGGATCCCATTTAGTCGCCGCTTAATCGCCGATGAGTTGTTGACAGAAGTGCACCGGGATTGGTTAGCGTGGTATCATCAGCACGTTTTCAAGTTATTTTGTGATTCCTTATCTAGGCGAGAGCAGAGCTGGTTAACCGAGGCGTGTCGTTGAGTTCCCAAGAGGTTATGGCGCAACAAACCCTTTTTCAAAGAGCAAAAGACTACGTACCGGTCCCCCGTTTAACCGTTCCGATCATCTATACACTAGGATCCTGTCTTTTCGTTTCGGGTGCGGCGTCAGCTGTTCTGGAATTACCTGTATCGCTAGCGAGCCATCAGTTTTTTCTTGTCAACGGATCCTACGCACTTGGGGCTGTGCTATTCACCATTGGCATTTATATCGAGCTGACCCAAATTTTGAATGAGGATGAGCTCGGTAACTTTAAGCTATGGGGATGGCAGATTGACAAACTGAGTTTTCGCGGCATCTTCATCTTCCTGATAGGATCCTTGAACTTTAACTTGGCAACTGTCACAGCCTTTGTCCCTCATGGCCGTCTTGTTGATAATCTGCTCTATGCACTGCCCTGTTTAATTGGTTGTGTTTGCTTTACGGTATCTAGCTTTCTCCTAATTCTGGAGCAGCACGGATCCTATTGGGTCTGGCCTCCTAGTAATCTCGGATGGTGGGTATCAAAGTCGTGTCTGATTGGCTCTATCACTTTTGTCTTGGGAGCCTTCTTCGGGTTTGATGTCCCAGATTTCTCAGCTTCTTGGAACTTGAAGATTTTGCACTGGTGTTACCTGATTGGATCCTTTCTGTTTTTGTTTAACGGGTGTTCCATGACGGTGTGGACATTCATTCAATATCGCTTAGTTCGTCAATACGGTCGATTAGTCAGAACAATTGCAAAAAAGTACCACAAGCGAGGGATCCCTTTAGTGACGCTAATTGCGGCAGGGACTGTCGGTTTGGAAGCTGCTGCTAGCAAGTATAATGCCCGTGTGGATCCAGCATTTGAGAGCTATGCCCGAGAATTTATTTATCAATCGATTGCTGATGTCTTTGTGGAGCCTCAGGAGAAGGTGTCATAGGATTTTGGGATCTTACATTCTCTTTGCCGCAGACAGATCTCGATCAATCTGGACTACCCTGGAACTGGATCCGATTGTGACTCAAGATGTTGGATAGGATCCGATTAATGCGTATGGAGGTGCTCAGATGCAGAAGCGCTATCAGGACACGGCGTTGGAATGGTTGCCTCAAGCCATTATTGCAGGCGGGGTAGTAGTGTTGGCTTTTCTGACCAATCCATTTCGATTCGTGGAGAACGGTGAAAATCTTGTCGTTTTTTCCTGGTTCGGAGGGGTCCGCGACACAGCACTATCTCCAGGGTTTCATATTGTGCCACCCGTCGTAACCTCGACCTATCCTTTTGATATCAAAACCCAGACGCTAACTTGGAAGGATGAGGATCCTAGAGCGTACGGGCCGCGCTTGATTTCATTGTCTAGAGACGGGCAGGCCGTACGGTCTGAAGTGACACTTCAATTTCAAGTTTCTGATGCCCCTAAAGTGTTCAATACTTTGGGTCCCCGTTACATCGAACGGATTGCCCCGATTGTTCGATCTGTAATCGTAACGGAAACAGCAGCGTTTTCGGCTCAAGCCCTTTACTCAACGGATCGGCCCGTTTTACAGCAGCAAATTCGTGATCGGGTGGCTCGCTATCTTGAACAATTCGGAATCCGAGTGTTTGACTTGTTATTGCGTGACGTACAATTTGATCCAGATTTTGTCAAAGCCATCGAAGCCAAAACGATTGCGGAGAACCGGCTGGCTCAGAAGGAATTTGAGATTGAGCAGGCACGCCAGGATGCCCGGACAACTGTCGCCGCTGCCGAGGCCGAAGCCGGTAAGATTCAAGCCAAAGCGGATGCCCTCACCGAAAACCCTGAATATCTCGATGTTGTGAAAGCGGAGGTTCTCGGTCGCACGCTCGAAGTCTTGATCACGGATTAGTTCACGCTGATGTAATGGGAGCATGGATCCATGGAAACCAACTTAGATACCCGCAAAATTGTGATCCCTACAGCCATCATTGGGATCCTGGGATTGTTAATTACGACAAAGCCATTTTTGTATGTGACCCCGCCTGGGTATGCCACTGTCGTGTTCAACTCGTTTCGTGGCTTGATTGAAGATCGAATAGAGCCGCCGGGAGTTACTTTTATTGCACCCGTCACAGACCGTCCCATCACCTACAATGTTCGGACGCAAGTGTGGGAGTTTACCAGTGAAACAGGGTCTCGTAATCGCTTGGGAAATGGGATTACGGTGAATACTGCAGATGGTCAGGCCTTCTCCATTGATGTTTACATCGCTTTACGCCCTAACCAGGCCACATTGGATGATTTGCACGCTCGATTGGGAGAAAGTTTTATTGAAACTGTCGTCATTCCAGTTGTCCGATCTAAAATTCGTGATATTTCCGCTGAGTTTACTTCACAAGACTTCTACATCAAGGAGCGGCGGACAGAGATTGAAGAAGGAGCTCAAGAACTGATTAGCAGTGAGATGCCAACAGCGGCGTCCCAGGGTCAGGATATTCCGATGATTTTAATTGAAGGGATCTTTCTGGGAACCCCGAACTTTCCACCTGGGTTAGTCTCTTCTATTGAAGAGAAACAAGTTGCTTCGATTACAGCGCAAACAGCAGCAGTACGTGCTCAAATTCAGGAACGTGAGACGGAACGGGTGTTAATTGAAGCTGATGCGAACCAAACAGCGATTGAGTTACAGGGAGAAGCGGCCTCGACGAATGCTCAGTTGGCCGATTTGATTTTCTATGAGCGCTTGCAGGACCGGATCCGTTCAGCCCAGAGCTCACAGTTACAGGTCATCCGTGTGGAAACAGAGGATTCAACAATCTTTCTAAATGTGGATCCTAAATCGGCCCGAGCGGTGCAGCAACAGTCTCAACCGACACCGGTTCCCCTCAACTAAAGACGTGCCACTTCGGTGTATGTCCTTGGGCCGCACGTTATAAATACCCTGTAGTTCCCAGGGGGCTGGTGTGAAGTGTGATGTTCTAGTTATTGGTTGTGGCGTAGTTGGGTCTTTTATTGCTTATGAGCTAGCCCAGACTGACCTCTCTGTTGCTGTTGTGGATGCCAAGGATCCGGCGTCCGGATCGACCGGTGCTGCTTTAGGGGTCATGATGGGGGCGATCAGTCAACAAATTGAAGGGGATGCGGCTGAGTTGCGGTTAAAAAGCTTGGCTCAGTTCAAATGGATCCTGCCGCAATTAGAAGAGCTCATTGGTCGGTCCTTGCCCGTTAACTATCGAGGGATCCTGAAGCTATTGGATCCTGGCGAAAGTGAGACCTGGGCAGAAACCATCGCAGCACGGCAGTTGGTGGGATATTCCTTGCAACGCTTGAGTGCCGCAGATGTCACTAAGCTGCAGCCAGGCTTACGAGAGGATATTGAAGGCGGGATCCTGTCACCGGATGATCGACAAATTGAACCTCGGGTTCTAACCCACGCACTAATCCAAGCCGCTCGCCAGCAGGGTGTTCAGTTTTATTTCCAAGATCCGGTTCAACAGGTGAAAATGGGAGCAGACCGAGTTCATGCCGTCTACACAGGGCGACAGACCTTTGCTGTGGGTCTAGTGGTCATTGCTGCTGGGTTGGGGAGTTCCGGGCTAGGATCCCTGTTCAATCTGCGGATCTCCATGCAGTCTGTGAAAGGGCAGGCGATTCGACTGTACACACCTCTCCTTAGTCTAGGGCCGGTTGTCACTGATCATGATCGGCATCTGGTGCCCTTATCGGATGGATCCCTATGGGTGGGGGCGACTGTTGAATTTGCTGCAGAACAGCAGGATCCAACTTTAGTCGGGTGCCAGGCTATGATGGCAGATGCTGTAAAAATCTGTCCAGGGCTCAAGTCAGCTCAGGTAATCGATATGTGGTCAGGCGAACGGCCACGTCCGTCAGGGCAGCGCGCCCCCATTTTGGGGTGGTCTCCTATTCAGGCCAATGTGATCCTGGCTACTGGGCATTATCGTAACGGAGTATTGTTATCGGCGATTACAGCGGCCATTGTTAAAGATTTAGTGCTAAAGGGTGAGACTGAACTCTGTCGATTGGAGCAATTTCAATTAAAGGTGCAACCCGAGTGTTCAAGCTAGTAAGGGATGCCGTTGAGTTTTAACGATAGGACTGAGGGCATCCAGTAATTGGGATCCGTAGCTCCGCGTGATGATGCGGCTATCGAGAATGGCGACGAAAGTGTGAGTGTCTTCAGACAGGATCTGGTGATCTCGTAACGGTGTGAGCGCTCGTTGGAGATAGGCTGCAGCCGTCGGTAACAGGTAAGCTCGGAACCAGTCTTGATGACGGTGGCGCATGTACTCAACCCGACTAGCGACTAACGGATCCTCTGTGGAGGGAAAGGGAAGTGTAGCAATCACTAACAGAGTCGGGACCGGTAAGACCGCTTTGTTACACAGCCAGTAGTCCCAAGTGCAAACTAGAACACCCTTGTCAGAGGGATGGGGGAGATTAACACGGACACGAGAACCAAATTCAGCCGCTAAGGCAGTCCCGACCTGGGTCTGTAGGGGTTGGTCGGAGGTGAGAATGACGATGGATCCTGAGGTATCACAAATCAGGCGTTTCAGTTCTGCCAGCAGATGCTCACGGAAGTAGGGGCTGTTAGGAATCGGCAGGCGAGGGGTGTAGACCTGCAAACTGCGAAGGGAGCGTTCAGGGTGGTGGGGGCCATCAGGCAGGAAGCGCAAGGTCGTCAAATCGGGTAATCCCAAACGTTGCCGGAATGTAGCTGCTTCACGATCGATGTCTAGGGCTTCTCCAATGATCACGAAGGGTTGTGTGGACCAGATAGGTTGCAAGTATGAGCTGAGGTCTGATGGGAGGCTGTGCAAGGAGATCTGACCCGTGTCGTGATGCACCGTAGCCCAGATAATGTGGTCCGAAAAAGGCCTAGATTGACTCACATGGCGCTGAAACTGCAACCAATTAGAGGGTAAATAGGACGGATCCGGTGGTAATAGAGTCAGGAGAGATTGCAGTTGGTGGAGTTCATCAGCATAGAGAAGCACTTTGCGCAGAGGACGTTGGAGTAGGGCGCGGGTCAACTTCACTCCACAGTCTGAAATAGAATCACTTAAATGGGGGACAGAGCGTTGTAATCGTTGCCAGTCTATCGGATCCAATGTCACTGTTAACGTGGCCTGGACCCAGCCTTCAAGCTGTTCAGCGCTATCGAGGAGAAGCGGAATAGAGGTGGGGAAAGTATCGGGAGTATGGAGGCGGTACTGCAACCAAGCCTGTGGATCCATCAGTAGGAGTCCCTGGAAGTCGGATCCTGGCCAAGTGGAGGCTTGTAATACGGGCTTGGGCACCTGCAGAACCTCTTGGATCCAGGGAATCTCGTTACTCATTAGAGTGGTTTGGGTGGCTAGTGGGGCGCAGAGTAAAACGGGGCCAGACCACATCAACGCGGGTAACAGATAACTGAAGCGACAGTGATCACTGCTGGGCACTTGAATCAAGGCGCTACGCTGCAAACGTAACCCCCGCGCCACCATTCGGGCCATCGTGAGTTGATGCGGCCATGCCATATCCGGATGTTGCCGTAACAGTTGACGTAGTTGTTGATGAACTTCGACTTCAATCACAGACGTAAGAGAGGAGTGGATGGGGCTAAGACCTAAGCTAGCACTAGGATCCATTCCTGACGGTACCCGGATCTTGACCTACAACTCAAGCCTTAGTCAGCAATGCTAACGCAGACCTCCTCCAGCCCAGAGTTTAGGGGATGACCGGATAGTATTGGATGACTCTGACCTGGGCTACGTTACCCTAGAGCACAAAGATTCCTCTGGCGATAGACCGATCTTGAGGGTGACGGCTGCACTCTTGCCCGTTGGTTGAGGATGCTGTGGACACTCGGAAGCAAACCCTATGGCGTCTTCCCCTCTTTACGACTGTATTTACGCGGTTGTGCGTCAAATTCCGCCGGGACGAGTGGCCACCTACGGTCAAGTGGCTCGCGTCGCGGGACTACCAGGCTATGCTCGCCAAGTGGGATATGCCCTCTATCGGATCCTAGAGACAGACACCGATATTCCCTGGCAACGGGTTGTGAATGCGAAGGGTGAGATCTCCTACTCTCCACTGCGCTATGGATCCGATGAGTGGCAAAAAGTACTCTTACAGGCAGAAGGGATCCGGTTTGATGTACAGGGTCGCATTGATCTACATGAGTTCGGCTGGGATCCTGATGATGTGACCCCAGTACGTGAGTAAGACTGCTATGACTGGCTTTGGCCCCCGCTCCTCCTCTCAACCCCGCCGCTCCAAACGGCCCACCTTTTCCCAGACGATGAAATCACTCCAGCCGGATCCGCCTCATTTGGCCCCCTATGTGCGGACGCTGCCGATCGTGATCGAAGCCATGCTTGAGGCCGGTGGAGTCACCGCTGAGGATCGGCTCTACGACTTGGGCTGTGGGGATGGACGGATCCTGATTACCGCTGCGCAGACACGTGGGGTGTGTGGGGTAGGGGTAGATATCGATCTAGAGCGGATTCAAGATGCTCAGCAGCAGGCCGTGCGATCGCAAGTGAGTGAACAGGTTGAGTTTCGATGTCAGGATCTGCTCACCGTCGATCTCTCCCAGGCAACTGTGGTGACCCTTTACTTACTCCCCGAGTCCAATCTCAGGATCCGAGACCGATTACAGCAGCACCTCCCCCAGGGGGCACGCATCATTAGCCATTCCTTTGATATGGGGGATTGGGAGCCCACGTTGACCACAACCGTTTCAGATGTGATTAACACTTACCCGATCTTTGTGTGGACGATTTGCAGATGATGGCAGGCTAGCCCAGTCCCATTTCAGCGTGTGAGCTAGACCCTAGAAGTCACATCGTTGCGTAGGTCGAGTCAAAGACTCAGGCTGGTCTCCGAACAGAAGGCTAATGAACTGACCATCATCAAACGGACTGATCCGGCCTTTACTATCGCCTTGTCGAACAACCACCAGATCTCGGGAGGGAAATATGTACATCCGGTTCTTCCCGGCTCCCATGGCGCCAATCATGTCTGGATCCCCATCTGGGTAAATAAACCCACCGGGAGAATTGGGCGGTGCCATATTGTCTTGCGGGTCGTATCCACCCGGTTGATTGAGCCACAGGAAGAGTCCATGTCCAGGGTTCAACTCGGATGGCTGTGCGAGCTCCCTCATGAGGTCTGCACGGACCAGTGACACCCCATTCCAGGATCCGTCATTCAAAATCAGCTGACCAAATTTGATCCATTCTGAAGCGGTGAGGTATCCGCCATTGGGTAAGTGTGGATGACCCGAGCGATCACGAGTCCAGCGACCATAGCTCAAGCCAATAGGTTCAAAAATACGGGTAGGAGCTGTAGCCTTTTCATCATCAGGATCCCTCACACACGGGCTAATGGATCCTGTAGAAAGAGGATGGATCCTGTTCTGACGCCTACCGTGGGTTCTTGACGGTCCACTTTGGATCCTTGGCAACCCAGCGTTGATCCTGCAGAAGCCTAATGTTGATCCTCAGAAGCCCCTCTTTGACCTTGCAGAAGCCCAATGTTGATCCTCAGAAGCCCAACTTTGACCTTGCAGAAGCCCAATGTTGATCCTCAGAAGCCCAACTTTGACCTTGCAGAAGCCCAATGTTGATCCTCAGAAGCCCAACTTTGACCTTGC
>CAYUEE010000054.1:0-30525 GCA_964443615.1 uncultured bacterium
CCCTCCGATGTACTCGAATTACGTGACCTTATGCATCAAGCCGGACGGCGAGTCGGTTTTTACCAATTTTATCAAAAATATGAAGCCTTTGAGCAGATGGAAGAGATCTTGTCCCTGAGTGAAGGGGTGATGGTTGCTCGTGGTGACTTAGGGGTAGAACTTCCCGCTGAAGACGTGCCTGTCTTGCAAAAGCGGTTAATCCGGACGTCCAATCGACTGGGAATCCCGGTGATTACAGCCACCCAGATGCTCGATAGCATGGTTAAGAGTCCCCGGCCTACACGTGCCGAAATTTCAGACGTGGCGAATGCGATCCTAGATGGTACTGATGCGGTCATGCTCTCCAATGAGACTGCTGTTGGTGACTTCCCTGTAGAAGCTGTTGCCACAATGACCCGCATTGCTATTCGCACAGAGCGTGAATACTTCTCCAATGTATCCCTACAAAACTTCCGTAACCAAGCGCTTACGGATCCTCACCATCTCAATGGCATTAAGCATACCCGGATCCCTGCAGCCATTAGTCGGGCTGTGCGTGAGGTCGCCTCGGATCTGCAAGCGGGTGCTGTAATGACGTTAACAAAATCTGGGGCTACCGCTCGCAATGTATCCAAATACCGCCCACAGTGTCCGATTCTGGCTATTACGCCTCATGTGGAGGTGGCTAGACGGCTGCAGATGGTTTGGGGTGTGAAACCCCTAGTGGTTAGTGACATGCCCACCACGAGTCAAACGTTTCAAGCCGCAATTAGCCTGGCCCAAGAAGTGGGGCAACTCAAAGAAGGTGATCTTGTGGTGATGACTGCCGGAACCCTCACAGGTGTCTCCGGATCCACTGATTTGATTAAAGTCGATGTGGTGAAAGCGGTTGTTGCTCGGGGGCTCGGTATTGGCAAAGGTCAGGTGAGGGGACCTGCTCGGATCATTGATTCTAGTTTCGAGTCCAATCAGGTGTCTGTTGGCGATATTCTCGTGGCCCGGGCAACCGATGCAAACTATGTTGAAGCTATGAAGCAAGCAGCTGGTGTTATTACTGAAGAGGATGGCGTTACGTCCCATGCGGCTGTAATTGCGATGCGTCTGGGGGTTCCAGTTTTAGTCGGTGTTAAAGATGCTACTCAGGTGATCCGCAATGGGGCCATTGTGACGTTAGATGTGGAACAAGGTCTGGTAACGGCAGGGGTGGATGGTCAAAGCTTCTAAGGATCCTTACCTCTTAACGCTCACAGATTAGATGAACTGTATAATTAGTTCGGCCTACTTAGTGAGTGATATGACTGTTGAAATGCTGGTTGGTCTAACTGTAGTAGACGATAATGCCTATCAAGTCTATCGTGACAAGATAATGCCAATTCTTAAGAATTATGGTGGTGGATTCGGCTATGATTTTAAGGTTCTTGAGCTCCTCAAATCCCCTACAGAGAAGCCAATTAACCGAGTATTTACAATCTATTTTCCAGACAAGGTCTCGATGAACTCATTCTTTGCCAATGTAGAATATCTTGAGATTAAACAGAGGCATTTTGAGAGTTCAGTTACTGACACAACGATTATTGCAACCTATGAGTGCTGAACAGATAGCTTACTCTTCTACACTCATAGTTAAGGAGGATTTCTGTTAGCCTAAGTCGTGGCTGCAGCCAGATAGACAGAGCTGTGTGGGTACAGTAAGATTTGTAACTTCAATATTCTCAAAAAGGTTGTCTAGCTCATATCAATGGATCTCGTCCTAATTACCCGGAGATAGTTCACTCAGACCCGGAGGCAGCGCAGTTAACTAGGACTAGGGATCCATACAGGCAATACTGACACCCGACTCGAAAATAAGGTAAATGCATCAAGTAGGATCCTGTAGGGAGCTAGCAGGCTTGACTCTGTTTAAATCCAATCTCCTCAAGTCTTGTTATCAACCAGAATCCTGACAGTTCTAAACCTTCTGGTATCGTTCTGCTGCGATCGCCTTCATTTTCAGAGCAAACTCAGGGTTATTGTGGAGAACATCATCAAAGTGGTCTTGATCAAGCTTAAACAGTTCGCAGTACGATAAGGTTTTCACTGACGCGGTTCGAATAGTGGAATAGAGCAACGCGATCTCACCGAAGAACTGCCCCGGCCCTAATGTTTCGAACGCTTCTCCAGTTCTTTCTGACAGAATTTGAACCCTTCCCTTCAAGATGAAGTACATTGCTCGACCACGCTGGCCTTCTCGCACTACATATTCGTGCGGTGGATAGATCTCAGACTTCAAGGCTAGAACCATTTGCTCAATCAATTCATAGCTAGCTTCTTTAAACAAGGGAACTTTCTCTAAGGCTTCCTTGTGCAAGTGCAGAATTATTTGGGCGTAGAGGGATCTGGGAATATTCTGCAGGGCACTTAAATCACCTAAATCTCGACGAGTTTCCCAGCGGTAGTAATAGTAATCAATCACCTTGACTTGAATAGAGGGTGGAATGTGATGCTCTTTCAGATAAGACCGCACTTTAGCCAACTGATCCTGAAATCGAGCCTGAGCACTATCCAAACTAGAAATTAAAGACGCAACATTACCGATGACATAAGCATACAGTGAAACCCCTAGCACCATTACTACAGCAGTGAACAGGATTTCGGGCAAGGTTACTGGGGTGATGTCCCCATATCCAACCGTTGTTAGAGTCGTAATCGCCCAGTACAACGAATAAAAGTAGTGTTCTAAAGGGGACGCCGCCGCTAAATTCAGTTGATCCAACCAGGATCCGTCCCCACTACTAACCATGAACCAGAGACAGGCAACCCAGTGATTAATAAGGCACATGACAATGGCCAGCTTATACAATCGGATCACGGTAGGGTTGATATCAATGGTAAGCTCCCACCGTTCAAAGGCCGCAAAGACCACCGGTAACCGGAGGAGGCGAGGTAGACGTAATACATTCAACAGTCGAGCCGACGGATCCGGTACCAGTAATCGACCGAGAAGATCAAGCGGTAGACTGGAGAGTAACTGAAGTCGCAGGGTCCGCGGTTGATAGAAGGATCGAGCTTTCAACTGTCGCACTGGATCCGCCGTGTCACTTGAAGCAATCGCTCGGTGGAGTCCCACATCAATCCACAACAGCACATCTGTGACCGCATCACATAGGATCCAGCCCGGCTCAAGTGCAATCCCGAAAGCAATACGCACCGGCACAATCAGGGCACCATAGATGGTGATCACTGTGATCAGGCCGTCCCAAAGTTTGAGCGCAGATCCGTGCAGTTGCTTAACCATTAGTTATCTGATTAACCCTTGTCTAGCTTGCCACAGGTTGATCTCAGGTGTTGAGTGAGAAATGCTCTCATAATTGTGTGAAAACTGTTAATGCACTATCAGCCTATCCTCAGGGTTGAGTTGATACTCTGAGGATCAGGTTGAGCCCTCCAAACGGATCCTGTAAGCGCATGGGCGGGTCAGTACGATTAGCCCCATGGCGCTATGGATTAGCCTGGAGGTGGTTGAAGTTGAGATCTCGATGTGATCCTCAAACGTGAATGTAAGGAGTTTCGACATGACTGAATCGCCAGTATCACCTGAAAACCAGGCAGCTAAACGTCAATCTTTAGTTAAGCTGGGGATTGGAGTGGCAGTATTAGCAGCACTAGGAGTCGTTTTGTTTCAATTTGGCGGGGCTATTCAAGAGGCCTTAACCAATACCCTAACTTGGATTCAAGACTTAGGACCGTTGGGACCGATCATCTTCATTGTGATCTATGCTTTGGCTGCAATTTTGTTTGTTCCTGGATCCATCTTGACATTGGGAGCCGGAGTCGTCTTTGGTGTTTTAGCCGGTGCACTGTATGTGATTGTCGGGGCCACAATTGGGGCGAATTTGTCCTTTCTGATTGGTCGCTACTTGGCTCGTGAACGAGTCTCGAAAATGATTGAAGGCAATGCTAAATTTGCTGCTATTGACAAAGCGATTGCCAAAGAAGGTTGGAAGATTGTGGGATTGATTCGTTTGTCTCCCGCCTTTCCCTTCAACGTTTTGAACTATGCACTAGGACTAACTCGGGTATCCTTCATTGACAACTTAATTGGTACTGCTGGGATTGTTCCAGGGACATTTATGTATGTCTATATCGGCTCCTTAGCAGGTAACTTAGCCATGGTTGCTGCCGGAGAACAGCCCGCCAGTGACCAAGCTCAGACGGCCCAGTGGATTATCCGAGTTGTGGGTCTAATTGCCACAATTGCGGTAACTGTCTATGTGACCAAGGTTGCTCGGAAGGCACTAAATGAAGCCGTTGAGGAACCTGATAGCCCTTTAGAAACTGATCCAGCCTAGGATCCTTAATCTATGGGCTACGTTCTAGGATCAATCCAGCCTAGGATCCTTAATTAACTCAGTCTAAAATCAACTTAGTCTAAAATTAAATTGGACTAAAATTAAATTGGACTAAAAGTGACTTTAATCCAGGTAGAAGGCAACCAGTCCAACCCCTAACGTGATGCTGCCAAACAGGGCATAGCTAACCAGACGTAGATGTGTCAGGCCCAAATCATGTAGGGGTTTGAGCCAGCCGAAGCCCAATGTCTCCACAAAGCGATCCAGAGCTGCTCGCATTGGAAACGCATAGAAGGACTCAGTTTCTTTCATGAAGACCAAGATAACTAACAGAGTCGAATATCCCCATAGACCCCCCCACAGAACTGAGGTCATCCCAAGCAGCAACTGGTACAGCATGACTTACTTACCCTCACACATAGACGCCGTTGAAGCTGTAGGTTAGTGTAATGTAACTCTCTTTAATCGACGACTCTCCTGGGGCAGATTCAGATTCAATGAACTAGCTCGGCATGAGGCTGCCCCGAACTCTTCAACCGGCTAGCTATTGCCTGCCTCAGTACGTAAGTCTTCAATAATCGGTGGCCGTAAACTCAAGTATGCCAGGGATCCTAATAACGGGATCCAACTGATCACCCAATCTGGCACAGGACTAGGAGACCTCCCCACCTGATCCTCACTGATAAGATAAGGCATAAGGACAACCAGTAACACATAATCCAGACTCATGACATGGATGAACCGGCTAGTCTGCCACTGCCGGACAAAATCAGCCCAATCTCCTTGAGCAAACCCATAGCCCAATAAGCCCAGCGCCGCCAATGCCAGGATCCGTCCTGTCCACACCGAATTCCAAATTTTCAAGGTCCACGGTAACGGTGTCTTGAACCGAACTTGAGGATCCGGAACCTGCCGCAGACCTAAGTAGGGAATCAAGGCAAAGGCTCCCACCGCCATCATTAGTGAAGCAAACGGCCAAGCAGGAATTTTAGCCCCCATCTGTGCCTGTCGATAACCATCCAAGAACAGTAAGCTCCAGTACAGTAAGGGCAAGACACCCATAATGTTAAACTCTGCCACGATCAAAGGATTAATCCCTGCAATATCGCCCCGCACCAAACGCATAATTAAATCAAGTGTATTCGGATCATCAGGGGGAGCGAGGAAAAAAGCGTAGATCCCCAGTAGGATCCATAACAATCCAAACGCTAAGCGGAGCATCATCGGTCAAATCCTTTCAATTAATTTCAATGCACTAATGGCTGCTGTTGGCTATTGCTGAGAGCGAGCTTGCTTCACCATTGCAATTAAGGTCTGGTGAGCATCTTCAGAATCAGTTAGCGAGTGGTCAAACGGGATTCTGATATTCGTGTCCTGGCCTTGAGCCATCACCTGCAGATCCATACCCTCTGGATCAATTTGAACCATGCGGGCCTGGGCAACCTCCCTTACCTGGCCGAATACCTGAGCATAAAGTGCCACGGCATCAGCGTGATCATCATTCATGTGTTGGCAAATACGATCGCTAACCTCTGAAGTCAAAGGATCCGCCATCATCGTCCTCCCAAGTCGTGGTAAAGAGCTCGCTCTGTAGGTGACTTAATCTTAGAGTGTGACCCTGCATTTGGGTAGCGTTGGCTAATCTGGTCAATAAAGCTACTAGATTATCTTTCCTATCAGAGCCTGACGGACTTAAGTCTGTACAGTAGGATCCTGATTGAATCTTGGTGAGAGCGCCAGAGGACAAGTAGGATGAGACGTAGGACATTGAATAGGACACTTGAGCCGAGTCCTCGATTACCCTTGCGTCGTGCTCCTACCGCCCTACTTAGGAGAATCCTCAACGGTGGACCTGCTGCAGCAACTGTTTGTGACCCCTAACCCTGTGATTGGTGTTGTGCACCTTCTCCCTCTCCCCACCTCTCCTCGCTGGGGTGGCCGTCTCGAAACGGTGATTGCACAAGCCGAGCAAGAAGCCACAGCCCTAGCCTCGGGTGGTGTTCATGGCATCATTGTCGAAAATTATCATGATGTGCCGTTCACCAAAAACCAAGTCGATCCAGCTGTTGTCAGTGCCATGAGTGTGATTGTGCAGCGCCTCAAAACACTAGTGGATTTGCCGTTGGGTCTCAATGTCTTACGCAATGATGGCCACAGCGCCCTAGCCATTGCTACCTGTGTCGGTGCCCAGTTTATTCGAGTGAATGTGCTTTCAGGCACGATGCTCACTGACCAGGGATTAATCGAAGGCGAGGCCTATCACTTGTTGCGTTACCGGCGAAGCTTAGGCTCTGAAGTCAAAATCTTTGCTGATGTAATGGTCAAACATGCCTCCCCTCTGGGACCCACTAATCTGTCGGTTGCCGTTGCCGATACAGTGGAGCGTGGCTTGGCTGATGGCATCATTCTCTCGGGATGGTCAACAGGTCACCCACCAGATCCGAATGATTTGGAAATGGCTCGCCGGGCCGCCCCCTACACCCCCATCTTGGTAGGATCCGGGGCAACAGAAGACAACATTGGCATCCTAATGCAATCGGCTGATGGGGTTATCGTTGCCAGCTCTCTGAAACGCAGTAGTCGCACGCCTTTGCCAAAAGTGTCATCCTCTGTTAATGGCCAACTCGTGTTCCCCAGCATTGACCCCATTCGAGTCCGTAACTTTGTTGATTCTATGGAGTCTCATCTCCGTAAAACAGCTCGTCAATCGTTCTCTCCTACAGTTCACTAGTCTCTCGTCTACAGTTCATTAGTGGACACCTCAGCTAGATGGCTAAAATAACCTAGCTTTCAAGCATTGGTCACCGGCAGACCTCAAAATCGAACGCAATAAGCTTAGATCGATCGATTAGAGTCGGTCAATCTGGGGGATACTAACTACTGTTGACCCTCTTTTCTATCACACTCTGTTTAGTAGCCAACTAATGGCTCAGTTTTCCTGTGTCTGATTGTCTTTCCCGTGTCACTCCCATGCCAAACGAGTCAGTTTCAGCGGTCAATCCTGCCTATGAGCCTGATGTTGAGGGTTCCGACCACGATTCCCTAGAAGAGTCGCTGAGGACTAAGCCACGTATCCTAGTCGTGGACGACGATCGATCGATATTATCGTTTGTAACTGACACATTGGAAAGTCAGCAGAAATATCAGGTTCAAGCAATCCAAGGAGGCGAAGACGCATGGGCCGTATTGTCCAAATTGCCTCCCCATGAGATGCCTAACTTAATTATTTGTGATTGGACGATGCCGGGTTTGTCAGGTGTTGCCCTATGCCGTAAGTTGAAGGCAAATCGAGACTCACGCCTGGTCTACTTCATTTTGCTCACCGCTCGAAATGAGATTCAAGATCGAGTTCAAGGACTAGATGCTGGGGCGGATGAGTTTATTGCTAAGCCTGTGGATCCAGACGAACTCCAAGCTCGGGTCCGCGCGGGACTCCGTCTCCAACAACTGACCTACGCCTTATCCCAAGCTAATCGTCAACTGCAGGCTCGAAATGAACTGCTAGAGTCTCTCTCTCTGACGGATCAACTCACGGGGGTCTTGAATCGTCGGGCCTTGGACCAAGCCCTACCGCATCTGCTAGCCCAAGTGGGTCCTCGGTTTACGGAAGCACGCTATCGCTATCTCTGCTTATTGATGATGGATGTGGATCACTTTAAGCGAGTTAATGATACTCACGGTCACTATGCGGGCGATTGTGTTCTGCAGGCTGTTGCCCAGAGACTTCAAAATCAACAGCGGCCCTCCAGCTTGCTCTATCGCTTTGGGGGGGAAGAATTTGTTTGCATCACACCGGGCCTGAACCTACAGCGTAGTCAACGGTATGCCGAATTTCTTCGAGGTGTTGTGGCTAACGATCCCGTCTCTATCTCACCCAAGCGAACGATTCCAGTCACCATTAGTATCGGTGGTGCTGTCCTAACTGATCAGCATGCCACTACAGCAGAAAACCTTATTAAACTCGCTGATCGGGCTCTATATGAAGCCAAGGAAGCGGGACGCAATCGCACTCGTTTAGATCTGGTCGACGGATCCTTAACCTAGGGCATCGAAAACCTAGGGCATCGAACAGCTGAGACCGTGAGCGTAGGATCCCAATCACCCAGGTTCTATCCGCCTTGCCATCATTAGGAAAATTCAGAGTGTGTGCAGCTGAGCGTGTGGTAGAGATGAAACGACAGGATGATCCAAATGCAAGACGAGGTGAAACGATGGTACAGGCTCACTCATCCGAGGACTTGCTCAACCGTTATGCGGCAGGAGAACGTAATTTTAATAACTCGGCGCTGGCCGATGCCCGCTTGGACCATGCCGACCTGAAAGGATCTGATTTGAGCTACGCAGACCTGAGCCGTAGTCACTTGAGCCAAGCGAATTTACGAGGAGCTGACTTGAGTTATGCCCTCTTGGAAGACGCTATTCTGACTCAAACTGATTTACGCGGGGCTAGCCTGATCGGGACCTCCCTCCTCCAAACTGATCTATCTGAGACCCTACTGGAACGGGCTGACTACGACGACCATACTCGGTTTCCCGCTGGGTTTGATCCCGAGAAAGCTCAGATGACCAAAATAGCGCCCCGTTAAGACCCAGCGTTCCCCGAGCGATTGGCATCCTTATCTTCATGCCTACTCTGCTTACTCATGGATAGGATCCTGTCCACCACGGCTAGCCAGTGATTTGCAGGATCCGTATGAGCTCTAGCGGCTATTTGCATTCTTGTATAAGTGTTACGACTCATTGCGAAGATTAAAAGTTCGGTTTCCCCCTTTGTTTTTGGTAAAACCGTAGCTTATGATACGGAAAGAAAGCAAAACGTTCATCTCCCGAGCTGATGGCTGTAGTCTGATAGTTTTGAGCTGCCAGTCTTAAGTTGATGTTCTTGGGCCATCTAGAGGGAGACGGAAGTAGGGGCCACACCCGAAGGAACGCGCCTCATTGCTGTTTAAGTCAGTTACACACCATTGGAGGCGACTATGACATTGACTTATCGTGGTATTCACACAAACGGGTCTCAAGCTCCTGTGTCTCTCGGCGTTGTAGGTAGCAAGTATCGAGGACTAGATTGGCGATTCCGCCATCTGAGCAAGCCCGCGCCGATGGCAACTACTTTAAATCTGAAGTACCGGGGTGTTGATCTTGTGCCTTGGGCAACAACTGCAGCACCAGTATCCTCTCCTGTCCAGGCTGAGATGGGTGTACCTAGTCTGGCGATTGAGCCTACGGTCGATTTGTCCGTAGCAGCCATTGCCCGGAATTTGATGACAGGCCATCAGCGGAATTTGAAGATCCGTCAGCAAACTATGCTCTACCGGTCTGCAGCCAACGTTGGTCCTCTGGACAACCTCTCTGAGTACTGGAACCGGATCCAAGGTAAGGTTCATCCCACTTTCCGGGATACCCTCGATCGTAGTAACGCTACCATGAGCTAGTTTTGGGCTTTGAGTGCTGATCTGTCGATGAACTTGAAGTAAAGAATCAACTGCTGGGTCATTTGGATCCGGCAGTTTTTTTAGATCAACCCTTTTGGTTGCACCCTAGTACCCGATGATGCAAGTAAATCTTACTGAAAAACGGCTCCGATCTATCCCTTAATCCTCTAAACTCAACAGAACTCTTCAGAATTGCCAGCATGTCCCTCCAGGATCTCCTCATTCAACGGATCCAATCTCACCCAGACCAACGGATCCCATTCACCGATTACATGGAGCAGGTTCTTTATCACCCTAACTATGGGTATTACAGTCAGCATACCATCAGCCCCCAAGGGGACTTCCTCACCTCTGCACATGTCAGCCCCGACTTTGCTGAATTGATCGGTGAACAAGTTGTAGAGATGTGGCACAGGCTTCAGCAACCCGATCCATTCACACTGGTTGAAATGGGAGGGGGATCTGGGTTGTTTGCCCGCGACTGTCTCCGGTATTTGATGAAAGACTATCCTGATCTATTTCAAGGATTACAGTACATCATTGTAGAGAAGTCACCGGCCTTACGTCGGCAGCAGCAGTCTCGTCTGGCTGAATTCACGACTGTGGCATGGATCCAACTCGACGAGATTAACTTGAATTCGATTGTGGGGTGTTTTTTTTCCAATGAATTAGTCGATGCCTTTCCCGTTCATCGTGTTGCTGTACAAGAGGGACGGTTGCAGGAAATTTACGTGAGAGTGGATCCGTCAGGTCAGTTTGGGGACGAGGTGGGGGAGCTCTCAACGCCAAGTCTGCTGGACTATTTCAAATTTGTTGATGTGGTCCTCCCCTCTGCAGCCTATCTGGATGGGTATCAAACAGAAGTCAATCTAGCAGCTTTGGACTGGATTAAAGCGGTTGCGCAACGACTGCAGCAGGGCTATGTGTTAACTATCGATTACGGTTATCCTGCTCAACGCTACTATCATCCGGCCCGATCCCAAGGCACTCTCATGGGGTATCGCCAGCACACCAGTCGCCCGGATCCCTACCAAGGGCTAGGACAACAGGATCTCACCGCTCATGTCGACTTCACCGCCTTGCAGAAGCAAGGATCCTTACATAACTTAACAACGTTAGGGCTCATCTCACAGGAGTCCTTTCTTGTGAACTTAGGATTAGTGGACCGGCTTACCCAATTAAGCGAACTCGAGGCGACCCAATCCGTCCATTGGATCCTGCAGCGGCGGCAAGCTTTGCATACATTGATGGATCCATTAGGGCTGGGTCAATTTCAAGTTCTAGTCCAAGCTAAAGGATTACCCCTCAAGGCAGAACAGAATCCATTACAGGGGCTGCAATCTCTTAGAATGCCTTTGGGATCCTAATTTCATCCAGGGCATCATGAATTACACCGATTGGGTAGGCTACGCCGCAGGCTTTCTCACTACCTTTAGCTTCCTCCCGCAAGCCGTTAAAACGTGGCAAACTCGCAGTGCCCAGGATTTCTCGTGGCCCTATCTCGCGATGTTCGGGACTGGAGTGAGTACTTGGGATCTGTATGGGTTCCTCAAAGGGGATTTGCCCATTATCTTAGCTAATACGGTTACGATTATTTTATTTATGGTAATCGTGGTGACCAAGGCTTTGTATCCTCTACCACCCAGGTCCGCGACTCTACCACCTAAACCCGTGACTGATCAATCTAATTCATGATCTAAACCCTAGGTTGGAGAGGAACAGGATCCATCTGTGGCGTGTGGCACTCTTTACTCCACTGCATGTAGTGCTTAAGCTCGCGAAAATGTGTAAACTAAGCTGCCAGATCTCGAAAAGGTTGGATATCCTAGAGCAGATGGCAGGTAGGTTCGCATATGTTTAAGCTTCTATGGGTATCTGTTGTAATGGGATCCTTGGCAGTCGCCTTCAGCCCCGCTGCCGCCTGGGCTCAGCTGCAACTGAATATAGGCACATCGACCACTCAACAAATGCCTGGATTCACTGCTTCCCCCAAGAAAGCGCTGCCGCCTGTCCCGACCAATTTATTACGTCCCATTAGCCGAGATACTCCCCCCGAAGAGACGTTGGATATGCCGCTGTCCTTTATGGGAGAACAGATTCTGCAGGCGATTTGTGATGCGGAGATTGATCTTGAACAGGGGTTATCGCTCATGCCGGATTTGAGTCGAGTCCATGTGCAGCAAGAGTGCCCAGCACAGTTGGACCCGACCGCATCTGCTCCTGCTGCCACCATCTAGATCATGGGTGGCTCAGTGGGCCTTGAGACTGACAGAACTGGTACTAAAGAGAAGTTAACGGATCCGAGTCAATGTGTAGGACACTGATAAGGGTGTCAGCCAAGCTAATCCGATGAGAGTTCTCTTCCTGCTGTTTATTCAGTTCATCCTGCACATTGGTCAGCGTTTCGTTGAGGTTGTGCAGCCCAGGGTTCAATCTGCAACGTTGAGTGTCATACTCGCGGCTAGTCTCATCAGTGTGATGACGGTGACACCGGCGTGGGCAGGGTTCGATGATGATCGATTTGATGGGAATATCTTTGCGCTCTACGGATCCAATGGCGGGATGATTCCCCCGCGCGTAACGTTAAGTGAATCCCTCCAACGAGAGAAGCCAGCCCTAGTGGTGTTCTACATTGATGACAGCCGCGATTGTAAGCAGTACGCTCCGGCCATTGCTAACCTACAGACCCGGTACAGCATTGGAGTTAATTTCATCGCCTATCCAGTCGATTTATTCTTCACAGAGGATCCGGATAACATTTCCCAGTACTACACAGGCCGAGTTCCCCAAACCCTGCTATTTGACTCATCGGGGGATATTGTGTACGACTCTGTGGGTAAGCGACCCATTGAAGAAGTGGAGAATGCCATCCGGGCTCTGTTTGATCTTGAACCTGTTGACAAGATTGAAGTCAGAGCCGCCAATGAAATCCAACAGGGATTTGACCGCTAGCTAGGCCTTGACCAGAGTGCGCACATCGGTGACTTCACCAGTAACCGCTGCTGCGGCCACCATTGCCGGACTCATCAGTAAGGTCCGACCCGTTGGGGAGCCCTGACGGCCTTTGAAGTTTCGGTTGGAGGAGGAGGCACTGAGTTGGGATCCTTGTAATTTATCTGGGTTCATTGCCAGACACATGGAGCACCCAGGATCTCGCCATTCAAAGCCGGCCTCTTTGAAGATCTGGTCTAGGCCTTCGGCCTCAGCCTCTTTTTTGACTTGTTCGGATCCGGGGACAACAAAGGCTTTAATATCTGGAGCGACTCGCCGTCCCTTGGCAATTTTGGCAGCTTCTTGCAGATCACTCAGACGGCCATTGGTGCAGCTACCGATGAAACAAACATCCACTTTGGTGCCTTGAATTGGAGTACCGGGTTGTAATTGCATGTATCGGTAGGCTTCTTCTACCAGGGCTCGTTCAGCGTCCAACAGGTCGCTGGTGTCCGGGATCTGTCCATCTATCGCAATACCCTGGCCCGGTGTAATCCCCCAAGTCACGGTTGGCGGGATATCAGCAGCATCAAATGTAACAACATCGTCGTACTCAGCATCAGCATCGCTGCGAACACTCTGCCACCAGGTTACCGCTTGATCCCAGTCGGATCCTTTGGGGGCGAAGGGGCGACCTTTGAGGTAGTCGAAGGTGGTTTGATCGGGATTGATATAACCGCAGCGAGCACCGCCTTCAATAGACATATTGCAGATGGTCATCCGCTCTTCCATCGACATTGTTTCAATGGCGGATCCGGCGTATTCGTAGGCATGGCCGACACCACCTTTAACGCCGAGGGTACGAATGATATGCAGGATCACATCTTTGGCGTAGACACCGAGACCTAAGGATCCGTTAACTTCAATGCGGCGGACTTTGAGGCGGGAGAAGGCTAAGGTTTGGGTGGCGAGGACATCGCGGACTTGACTCGTACCAATACCAAAGGCAATCGCTCCGAAGGCTCCGTGGGTGGAGGTGTGGCTGTCTCCACAGGCGATAGTCATACCCGGTTGGGTGAGTCCTTGTTCAGGGCCAATGACGTGGACGATGCCTTGGCTCCCGGATCCGGCGTTGTAGAAGGTGATGCCGTGTTCTTGGCAGCTGGATTCCAGGGCTTGAAACATTTCTTCGGCAAGGGCATCTCCGAGGGGGCGGATGGGGCTATCAGTAGGAATAATATGGTCGACGGTGGCGACTGTTCGGTTGGGGTAGAGGACGTTCAGATTCCGTTCCCGCAGCATGGCGAAGGCTTGAGGACTGGTGACCTCGTGAATGAGATGGAGGCCGATGAATAGCTGCGTTTGTCCTGAGGGGAGAAGCCCGACGGTATGGGCATCCCAAACTTTATCGAACAGTGTGCCCTTGCTCATAATCTAGTGTTGATCCGTAGCTGACTTAACAAGACATAGATCCTACTCTGTGTAGCGGGTTTAGTCCATGTCATCGCATCTGTCGAGATTTGTGGCCGAGATTTTTAGCCGAGATTTTTAGCCGAGATTTATGGATCCCTGTGCTCAAAAATCCGTTGCGTTGAGGTGACCATACAACCCCCTGATTAGTAGACCCGTAAGCAAATTCTATCCGTGGTGGGCAAGGATCCTAACTCCATTCAGCTCATGAGTGGTCCCAATTGACAGTGTTGACCCGCGTAACGACATCTTTTGAACGTTTTACAACTTAATTGTCCGTTACCACCATTGCCATTTCACGTTTAGTGACTCCGGTTGTTACTTTCAACGGCACTGGTCTCACTTTGTCTGACTGTGTTTTCGGTTTGGACCACTCAACTGTCATCTACAGCCACTCCGGTGGAGTTGGGGATCCTTTGGATGTCAGTCTGGGCTACCCGGATGTCAGTTTGGCCCCCTCGGATGTCAGTTTGGACCCCTCGGATGTCAGTTTGAACCACTCAGGCTTGATAACTAGAACTGAAGTCAATCCGTCGCTGGAATACACCCCTTGCTGAACAGTGCCCTTGTTCATAACTTGGTGTCAACCCGTCGCTGACTTGAAAAAATATCAGGGTAGGAACTAAACTTCTTGCTTAAGTTCGCTTACTTCTGGGAGCACAATAAGCTCGAGGACTATATAGTGTCCTTTATGGAAATAAGTAGCCCGATACATATAAAGGCAATGTAGTCGAGCAGTGAGTAGATCCTGCATAGCGTTGGATCTTCTTGATAAGGGTGGGAGTAAAACCAACTCTCTACTAGCCATTAGGTTAACGAGGCTGTTTTCCTTTCTTATTAAGGAGGGCTAGGGATAATCCTTCCCTTTTAACACTCGCAGATTAGATGAACTTGTGTTTAATCTGTTCGGACTACTTATCTGACAAAAATGCATTTCTCGCTGACTAGCAAGCCTGTCTCGGTTGGCCTACTGCCATTCATCTTTGCTGCCATGATCTTTAGGTGAGACTGTTAATTGATGCATAAGTTCTGACCTCTAAAATGATCTGCATATTCTGTCCCTATGATCTATAAAATCGGAGATTGACCTGTGAAATTCACCCAGCGATTGTCTGTATTCAGTCTTGGCCTGCTAGTTCTAACATCCTTTGGGACTGCCTATGCTCAAGCAACTGAGGAGACTCCTGAAGCCATGATGAAGACTGGTCAAGCTCAGGATCCTAAAGAGGCGCAGAATAGGCCAGCTACACCTAGTGCCCAGGCTAGCTCGAGTATGCAGAAGGAGACCCAGTGTCCAGCTGATATTGAAAATAGGCGAGTGGAGCTGTACTACTATCGTGATGCTGCTATGGTAGTCGAGATTTTAAACCAGCTTTCCTCTAGTGGAGACAGACTGCTGTTGAAAGAACAAGGCTGTATTAACGTTCTACCGAGCTCATCAAATGCTCGCAGCGGAGGTAACGTTATCCTCCTCTCTGGAACCAGAGACTTTAATGACGAGGCTCAGAGGATTATCACAGCGCTTGACCTACCACTGCCTAGCATTGACTTACAAGTTTGGGGAGTACTACTGTCAAGCAAAAAATCAAATCGTCTGGCCACTGCGATGCCATTAGTTCGTAATGAGATTGATCAAACACAGCTGGCATTGAGTCAAACGTTAGATTTATTACAGGGGCTCACTCAAGGAGTCTTTCAGGAGATTATTCCCCTAGGAGGTACTCCAGGTGTTGATCAGAAGTTTAAAGAAGTTGTTGAGTCTCTCGGCTACGGAGAAGCTATTGACGGGCTTGGTGGAAACTCTATCTTAGAGATAGGACTGGCTGGAGTGACCGTTACGGATCCTGTTGCATTCTATCAATCGATTTATAACTACTTATTTGAGGGAGAAATTCGTGATGGCAGATTTCAGTTACAGAACAGGCATCTGCAGCCCTATTATGAGGCCATCAGAGATGAACTTAACCAACCACCCTTGAGCAACTTTTTGCACTCTCGAGGCCTGATATATGAATGCCTTAATTTCAGCCCTGGAGGTGAGCTTATCAATGGAGAAAAAAGTTGTGAGCGCTGGATGTGGAAGGCTGTCGAGGATAGAAATACTTCCTTCCAAGTGTCTAACATTATTCGGAATAGTGATAGGAAGGTGCTCTTAGAGTTCGCCCTTCATTATGCAGATTATCTGGAAAATCCGGAGGAGTACGACCCTGGTGAACTTCAGAGGACAGCAGAAAGGCTGAATGAGATTTTGCAAGAGACATCGATTGCATTGCAAAAAGATATTGAGGCTTTATTCGTCAGACCCACTCTTGTCACAATCAATGCAATTGCGGATGAGGCCAAAAAAGTGACTTATGCTCAAGTAGGACGAAGCAAAATCTCAACCCTCAATGGAGTTGCTGCAACTTTCAATACTACCTCCAACAGTGCCTTTCAGGTTACCCAGCCCCGAGAGGATATCGAGGATTTACTAGAGAGAGCCAGTACTATTAGAAACAGTATTGGGGGCGAGACATCAACTCTTCTTCCCAGGGAGGCCAATGATATTGCCCTTGCAGCAGCGTTCGCAGCCCAACAGACAACTCAGGCAAGCATCATATCCACGTCAAGGCTTGCGTTCACTCCTAGTATTCTGCGTGATCTAAGTTCTGCTGAAATTAGAGTCAATATGACACTGGCAGACCCAAGGATTGCAGCTACCGCAGAAGATGCACCTTCAGTCCCAGAGTTTTCCCGCTTTGGAGAACGGACATTTTCCACAACTGTCTACACTCGTGCATTAGATTTCTTTGAATTATCGACATTTACTAGTCAGGCAACTCTAGATGGAGGGCGATGGCGACTACCTGTAATAGGTACACTTTGGAACGGTGTCTTTGGAGCTATACCTGTTTTCGGCGATCTATTTAGCTTTTCCAGCGGAAGTCAAGATGTTCAGCATGAAAGCTTATTTCTAACGACCTCCTTTATTACGCCAACACCACTGGGCCTAGGTAATCTCTACACGCCTGTTGCAGAAGGCAATGCCATGTTCTGTCAACGACGGGAGAAGGTTCTGAAATACTTGGCCTCACCTGATCTAGAGCCTACGGGTGAAGCCGCTCGTCGAGACACCAGAATAATTTCCGAGCGCTGTTCACCCCAGGAAATGATGATGATGGACAGCTCCGACAGCGATGATATGACTCAGTTGAAGTAACAAATTTATCCATACACTGATCACAGACTCTCGGGATCCGCATCAGGATCCAATTCCACCATAATTCGCCGCAGAACCCGAGCTTGCTCCACGGCTAGCCCGTACTCCCTCGCCTCTCTAAGCCCCGTCGTTGCTACTTTCAGAGACTCCAGTTTAGGATAGGCTTCCCAGGCAGATTCCAAGGCCTCCACCATGCTTTCAATCCAGTCACCACTGATGGATCCTTGAAAAAACTGCAGTGGATTCCATTGATTCAGCCGTTGGCCCCATTCATTCAGCATCTGATTGCGAAGTTGTGGGTCAAATCCTTCTACAACGAGATAAAGATATTTGACTAGCAGTGATCGTACCGCTTGATCTGTTGCGGCCATCACTGATTCTTCGGCGGCGATGAACTGCTCGGGAGTGGGCAACCGTTTGGCTTGAGCTAACTGGGCAAAAGCTAACTCCAGTCGGCGTGAGGCATTGGCACCATCCCAGGCTGATTCGGCGGTGCGGCCAACACTCAGAACAACATCATTGGTGAGCAGAGCAACCCCAAAGAAGAACGGTCGTAAGGGTAAGGGGGCAATCAACAGCAACAGCTCATTCTGGCTCAGATTACGCAACGCCTTACTAAGGAACTCACCAATCTGAGCGCCTTGGACCCCTGTGTTCGTCACCATCAGGTACCAGTCCGGCTCTGGCGAGGATCCTTGCATGAGTACCTCCCGCACCATCGCCCACTCATCCGCAGAAAACGGATCCCCTCCCTGCTTCAATGCGGCCTGGCGTAACTGATCACTCGATTTCAATAACCGACTGAGCAACACACTACCCATCAGGGACCCAGCGACCGAGAGCGTTGTCTGCGTTACCGAGACTCCAATCAAGGCACTGATCAAGGCACTGGAGGCGTCAACCTGTACGTCACCCTCAGCCCCTACTACCATAGGAAATTGACTTAATCCGTATGCTTTCGCACTGGCAGCTCCAAGTTCCGACTCAGGATCCTGAACTGTGTGATACACCAAGCTTGCGACCAACGCTCGATGAGCCGCCATCGGCAGGGCCTCTATAATTACGGTGAATTGTTCCGCTGAAACGTGACGGATTAGCTCAGCCACGTCCGCCTTGAGTATGGTCAACGACTGACTCGCCCCACTAGTTGCTAACCCGGTCTGCAATCGGTTTACCCAATCTCGTGTAGATCCACCCCAGGTGAGTTCCCACGTTGCCCCTAACCGTTGGATCCACTGGCCTGGCAGTTTTGAGACCTGGTCAAAGGCATCCGTCATAGCCTGGGTAGAGAAGGATCCTTCCCCATTCGTTGTCTGGGCAGCCGACGTACGAGAATCAGCGGAAGGGGTATTAGAGTTATCGGTCATGGCGTCTTCAAAAGGGGGACAGTCACTTAAGGATAGAAGCTCAAACGAGGTAGGCCTAGCATCTCATCCCATCCCATCATGACATTGAGACACTGCACCGCTTGGCTCGCTTGCCCCTTCATCAAGTTGTCAATCACCGACAAAACAATCACGCGATTCGTCCGGCTATCCACCTCCACTCCAATAGAGCAATAGTTCGTACCAGCGACCCACTTTGTTCGTGGATATGTCCCTGCTGGTAACATCCTCACCCAGGGCGATTGTCGATAGAAAGCGCTATAGATTGTCAGTAAGTCATCCCCGACTAACCCAGGATCTCGTAAGGATCCGTACAACGTCACGTGGATCCCTCGCACAACGGGGATGAGGTGAGGGGTGAATTGCACAGTAACGGAATGGTGCACTAGATCAGAGCAAATTTGTTCAATTTCTGGAGTGTGTCGGTGCTGGGCTACACCATACGCCCCGATAGAACTATCCGCTTCGGCGAATAAGGATGTGACTTTTAAGGCCCGACCAGCTCCTGAGACTCCAGTTTTCGCGTCAATAATCAGAGACTCGGGTTCAACTAAACCTTGTCGTAGCAGCGGGGCTGCTGCCAGCAAAGACGCAGTGGGAAAGCATCCTGGACACCCTACAATTCGAGTTTGAGCAATCTGCTCCCGATAAAGCTCTGGCAAGCCGTAGATGGCTTCTTCATTTGCTTGCCGATGCCCCAGTGAAGGCCAGCCTGGATCCTCTTGGCCAGGACGATACCAATCTATGTAGGTTTTGAGGTCACGGAAACGGTAATCAGCAGAGAGATCTAGTACACGACAGCCTTTGGCCAATAGATCAGGTGCGAGGTCACAGGCTAATCCGTTCGGCAGAGCCAGGAAGACCACTTGACAAGTTGCCGCAATCTGATCCACATCTACTGGCTGGATGGGTAAGTTGAGTGCCTGGCCGAGATGAGGATAAATATCACTATATTTTTTGCCGACACTATCGCGTCCGGCGACGTAGGTTACTTTCGCAAGGGGATGCTCCGCTAGGATCCGCACTAGCTGCACGCCCCCATACCCTGAGGCCCCGATAATCCCAACCGAAACAGGATCCTGACCCATATCCACAGAAGTTAACTCCGACATGATCGCGGCCTAACCATAACAATAGAGTGTTGTCAGTATCCTACTGGGAAGTCTGAAGGGATAGTGTCGATGACATCATTAGACACATTTTCACGGATTCGTTAAGACCTTCGGATCCTTGGAGCTATTGAATTTCCGGCGTTATTGGATCTACAGGAGTTATTGGATCTACAGGAGTTATTGGATCTACAGGAGTTATTGGATCTTGGGAGTTATTGGATCTTGGAAGTTATTGGATCTTGGGAGTTCTTGGATCTTGGCAGTCGACAGTACCGACGAGTGTGTACCCGCTCAGCGCTAGACTAGCTTGGTGCTCTCATTACTCAGGCCTGAGCCTGACGCTGCACTGAACCCTGTGGTGCGAGTTGAGTGAGCTGATTGCATCTCTGACGGCGGCAATGTTTTATCATTGGAACGACTAAGCCCATTCACCCCATAGTTTTCGGCTGTATCAACTTGAGCCACCACCTTTGGTCCAAAATTAATAACATCACTCGGCTGCAATTGATGGGAGCGGACTGCGGCTCCATTAATAAATAGACCGTTGGTGCTACGCTTGGAGCCTGAGTCTCCATCAAAAATCATAAAAGTGTAACCATTCCCTTGGGAGTCAGGGATCCGAATAATCAAGGCGTGTTCGCGAGAAACAAAAGTATCAAACAACCGGATATGACTGGATGGTGACCGTCCAATGGAGTAGTAGATGTTGTCGAGGGGGATGATCCGCTGTCCCATGCTATCTTCCAGGACTAAGATCAGATTTTGGTCCTCAGTAGACATAGAATTGGTTCCGTTGAGCCTGCTGCTGGGGTAAAGCGTGCCGTTGGAAAGTTTACCGTTAGATATGAGGAAGTGAGGGAGCCGGTTTACTGAGAAGTTTGCTGAGCCAGCTCCCTAAGCAGGCCTATGTGGGTATCCAGGTAACGTCCACTGCAAGTCCACAGTATAAACTCTCCCTTCTTCCCAGAGCCATCGCCATGCTATCAATCACTGACAATACTGACATGAGTTTCGTGCCGAAGCTGCATCAGTCTAGGTCTCTGGTTGGCTTGCTCTTCTCCCCAGCCCAAGAGAGACAGATAAGTCAGCAAAACAGGTTGCAGAACTTGAAACCCCTGCACCAAGCTCGGCTCAACCTTTTACAGTAAAGGAGTAGTGAAGAAACTGACGTTATCGGAGGGGAATGCATGGCAAGACAATCACTTGACATGAGCACAATACTAGAAGTGATTGAACCAATTAAGAGGAGCTAGACCTACGCTCCTAGACATGTCGTCGAGGCAGGGTCATGAGTACAATGAACAACACTTTGGCCACTCATCAGCTAGTGAATTCAGAGCTAGCGAGTTTGGAGCTAATGAGTTCGGAACCAGTGAGGTCGGCTCCCAGGATAGCCCAGTCTCTCAGACCGATTGAGAGCTTGCAGCTTGGGCCCAGACGAGCCAGTATTAGAGGTTGGGAGATGGTGTTAACAACAACTGTGGACGATAACGATCTGATTAAGTCCCTATCGCTGCCCGACGGATCCTCGACATCGCCGTCTGGGACCACAAAGGCACAGCTTGATCTGCTGTTTCTAGGGCTGGAATGTTTGGCTGGGGAGAGCTCAGAGGCCACCCTGGCGGCGGCTAAGGAGCTGAACCTAAGCCAATGGGTCAGTGATCGAGTGAACCTATGGCGGCTGCGTAATGCTAGCCCACTGCGACGCAGCACAGGTGGACGCAAAAAGATCGATATTGATGAAGCTCGGGCACTCGTTCACATTATTTGTTATCTAGCTCGACAGCACCAACCTAAGATTCGGGCGGCGATCACAGCGCTGGAAGCGGCGATTACGGCAGAACGCTCACCCTACCAGGAGCCAGGGCTAGCAGACTATCTTGACGAGTTTCACTCCCATTACCGTAGCCGTATGATCGATGGGGATTTTTTGACGTCCGATAGCATTACAGAAATCGGGTTACGGATCCTAGTTGAGCTCTTGTTTTACGGCAGTCGACGCGGCCCAGCTCGGCTCTGGGTAGCTCTTCTCAATCGTCCACCGATGGAACTGCCTCCCGGTGAAGAGGATGACGATAGTCCAGAACAGATGCCGGTGCTGGACCAACAACAGTGAGTGGATTGAATTATCTTGAACAGAGGGTTGGGCTGAAATGTTTTCAAGTGTTAACTCGGATCCGTGCCACTTAACTGGGTCTAGCGAACAACTGATGCCGAAGAGCCATAAAGTCCAGAAGACATTATCACCGAATTGAACACCGTTTGAGTAACCTACTATGCCAACCACAACGGTCTCTAAACACTACAACCAGGACTCCGTGTCCTTGAATGTTGAAGGAGAAGCACTTGTTAAGTCGGGGACTACTGCTGAGCTGACTGAGATTACCCAGGCGCTGACAAGTACGCTGACGATCCGCCAGGATCCTTCAACCCATGATATCGCGGGGGATCCGGCTATTCTCAAGGATCTAAGCACTGTGCTTGATCGCTATCTTGGCTTTATTCTGACTGGACAGTCTCAGGGGACCTTTAGCGGGACTGTTGCCCTGCGGCCTTTGGACTTCGCCTATCATCGATTAACAGTTCGGCAAGGTGAGGGCATTGCCCAGGTCGATTTGGCAACAACAGAACTGTACGACTTGGCTGAAGTAATCGCCGATATGACGGATGACCTGCCTCAGCTCACCGAGATTAAAACGAAGCGGCCGCCGAGTTGGTACTCTCAGCCTACAGGTGTTGCTGCGATCCTTGTGGGAGGGATTGGCGTAGCCGCTGCGGTCATTGCCTTGGGGGGGACGTTGAGCACGCGTGATACGGAGGAAACGGTTGCTGTCGTGTCGACCCCAGCTCAGGTTGATCAGCTCAGCGCTCCTGGAGCCCCTCCTAATCCTGACGAAGACACGGCGGATACTGATGAGCAGGCTAGTCAGCGAAGTAGTGCGGCTACGGTAGGGGAAGCAGAGTCTCTAGCTGCTAATAGTGTTGACACATTAGACGAGGACTCGTTGGCGGCTCAACTACAAGGATCCCTCACTCAAGACTGGACCGCGCCTGACGATCTTGATGTAGCTCTGGCATACTCCGTTGCAGTGGATGCGGCGGGAGAGGTAGTCTCTGTGGATCCTGTGGATCCCATTTCTGAGGAGCGGCAGGCCGAGACTCCACTGGGAGTACCGGAGCAGCCCTCTGAGCTAGGTGCCGTAGGTGATTCAACCACACTGTTTGCCGTGACGTTCACACCTGATGGCGAGGTTGAGGTCACTCTAGCAAACTGATAGTGCCCCTTGTTGTGCGGATGGCAGGTGAATGGCGGATCCTAGACTATCAGTGGACTTTTTTCGACATGGTATTGCAGCAGAGTTACGTCCTGAGCAGGAGGATGGTGAACGTGCCCTCACGACTCAAGGTGTGGAGCGAACACATCAAGTGGCACAACGCCTAAAACAGCTGGGCTGGCATTGGGATTGGCTCCTAGTTAGCCCGTTAGTGCGAGCACAACAAACCGCTGATGTTCTGATTGAGGTCGGTCTAGCCCGGATGAGCGAAACGTTACCTGCCTTAGCTCCCGGTGGGCATTTTCAGGCGCTGGAGCAGTGGTACCTATCCCATGCCCCCTTGCAGTCCCTAGCAGTCATTGGACATCAACCGGATCTTGGTCAGTGGATTGCGATGGCGTTGTGGGGACCGTGCTTGGAGCCGGATCCAAACCCAACTCAATTTGAAGTGATTCAACTGAAAAAGGCTGGAGTGGCCCGAGTGGACTTCCCAGACGGATCCCTTACTGCGGGTCGAGGTATTCTATCGTTACTGTTACGTCCTAAGGTACTGTTGAACCTCTAGGCGACTTTTGTGAGGATATCTTGATGGCACCTGGCACAGTTATGAGATTCATTTTGTTGGCTGGTAGTACGATTCTCGCTTTCGGGTGCTCTGACTCAGTGTCTCGGGATCCTAGTCTTATTGACATCTCGGTATTGCCCTCATCTGGATCTGCTAATAGGGAAAGTATAGTTACCCCTGCTCCCGCAGCGACCTCTACAGCACCAATGATGCAGCCATCGACACCTCACCCTTCTGCTTTCAGTCCTAGACCACCAAGCCCTACACTACTGTCAGTGCCAACAGCGATGCCGACGACTACGGATCCTTCAATATCGGTATCTTCAACAGATTCGAGGGCTGAGGCGATTCTGAAGTTATCCAACGAGAATCGGATAGAGGCTGGGCTTGAAGTACTGGTCTTAAACGACTTACTATCAACAGCGGCTCAACACCATGCGGACGATATGGCGACTCAAGGGTATTTCGACCATGTTGGTTTAGATGGCAGCACCTTTTTGGAACGCATTGTGGCCACAGGCTATACCGGATCCGCCTTTGCTGAAAACATTGCTCAAGGATCCGACGATCCCTCTGACATCATGGCATTGTGGATGCAAAGTTCAGGGCACCGGACTAACATTTTAAACCCAATTTATCAGGACTTAGGGATAGGCATAGCCACATCATCCGAGACAGGAGTAGTGTACTGGGTGCAGGTTTTTGGCCGCTGATCTCCCGCGCTAGCCAAACAGCTTCCGATGGATCTGTCGCCAAGCTAAGTAAACAGCCAATGTTGTTAGACCAAGCAGCCAAGCGACTTGAAGAGGCCAGAGTGTCGGTAATCCCAAAGGCCAACGTAGCAGATCGACCAGAGCTGACAAAGGGAGTAAATCAGTACATAGTTTCAACAATGGAGGCAAGTTCTCGCGGGGAAAGTAGGTGCCACACAGTACAAACATTGGTACAACCAGCATAAAAATGGGGACATTAATTTGATCAACCGTTGCCACGACACCTGCTGCTAACAACCCCAATGCGGCAAACAGGACCCCTCCCACTAGCAATATGGGTAAGGATCCTAGGAACCCAGTCCAGGAATAGAACCCCAGGGCAATTGTGACTAGAGCTGTAATGCCAGCTGAAATCCATCCCCGTGTCGCGGCCCACAGCAGATCTCCAAAATAAACTTGTGTAAAGGTGAGGGGACCGGTGAGGAGAGCATTCCACGTGCGTTGGTAGTAGAGACGCAGAAAGGTACCAAAGGATCCTTCAAAAAAGGCTTGAAATAGAATCGCGATCCCAATCATACCGGGACCGATGAAGGTAGTGTAGGAAATCTCCTGCCCCTGATAGACCAACTGCGTCACCATCGGCGTTAAACCGTAACCGAAAGCCAACAAATAGACTAAGGGCTCAGTGATAGGAGGTAAAAAATTGACAAGCCAAGTGCGTTCATACACTTTCAAATGTCGGCGCCATACCGAGTACACTCCCCAGATGAAGGGACCCAAAGCGGATCCGGGTATTGTTGAACTCAGGGTCATAATCGTACACCTGTGAGCCGGAGAAAAACATCTTCTAAGTTAGCCTGGCGTTGTAGGAGACGTGTGGGATGATGCTGAGCAATCTGTTCATGGATCCCTAGAGTCTCGCCTGGAGGTAGGATCAATAGGTATCCAGTACTGAAGGGTCGCCACCAGGTTCCTAATTGATGCGCCCACTGTTCAATCAGTTGAGGATCCACCCCTTCCACTTCAATCACCTCTTGGCCCACCGTGCGCGCAATCAACTCTGAGGGCGTACCACGATCCACAATCTGACCCTCTTGCATCAGGAGGAGCCGATCACACAATCGTTCGGCTTCATCCATGTAATGGGTGGTGAGTAATACGCCCCGCCCCGCCTGCTTCAGCTGGGTCACAGACCGCCAAAACTCCTGGCGGGCATCCGGATCCAACCCTGTGGTGGGCTCATCCAGAAAGACCATTTGCGGATCATTCAACAAAGCGCGGGCTAGGACTAATCGTCGCATCATGCCGCCGGAGAGAGCACTGACCGTATAGGTTTCCCTCCCCAACAATCCCACTTGCTCCAAGACTTCATCGGCTCGGTGCCGAGCTTCTCGACCGATGATGTGGTAGTGGCGAGCAAAACAGATGAGATTGTCAATCACGTTCAAATCCGGATCCAAATTGTCATCTTGTGTCACCACACCCATGCACCGGCGGGCGGTAGCTCCCTGCTTATGGACATCAATCCCATTGAAAGTAACGGATCCTTGTGATGGGATCACCATGCCGTAGAGCATCCCCACCGTCGTACTTTTGCCGGCCCCATTAGGACCGAGCAGACCTAACACTTGACCCGGTTGCAGAATAAGATCCACCCCACACACAACCGGAGTTGATCCGTAGACCTTATGGAGATCTGTAGCAACCAACATGCAAAATGACTCAAAACAGGATGTCTTTACACTCTAGTAGGCGTCAGGCTCAGCTCCCGCACTCACAGGGGAAGACTGTGACATTCAGCAGTACTCAGACTAAAAATCTTCATCATCGGGGATAGCATCGGCAGTCTCTTCCTCTGCACCATCGGCATCTACATTATCAGTCTCTGGAGAGGTGCCTTCCGGATCCTCTTCATCCGTATCTTCCACCGGCGCAACTGATGTGGCCGAAACCGTGGCCCCAGCCGATAACTTTTCATTCAGAGCCGCTTCCAGTTCAGCGAGAGTCTCGGGATTCTCCTTCAGATAGGTCACCACATTCTCCTTCCCCTGGGCTACGTTCTCGCCGTTATAGCTGTACCAGGATCCGCGGCGCTTCATCAGTCCTGTTTCTTCTGCCAAATCCACCACACAACCAATGTTGGAGATGCCTTGGCCAAAAATGATGTCAAACTCTGCTCGCCGAAAAGGGGGTGCGACTTTATTCTTGACCACTTTGACTCGCGCTCGGATCCCGTATTCATCGTTGCCCTTTTTCAAGGTTTGGATCCGGCGAATGTCCAGACGAACTGAGGAGTAAAACTTTAGGGCGTTCCCTCCAGTAGTGGTCTCTTGAGGGCCGTAGCCCATCCCTCCAATTTTGGAGCGCAACTGATTCAAGAAAACCACCAGGCATCCTGTTTTGTTAATACTGCCCGCAATCTTCCGCAACGCCTGACTCATGAGTCGAGCCTGGAGCCCCACGTGCGCATCACCCATATCCCCCTCAATTTCAGCCCGAGGAACTAAGGCTGCTACTGAATCCACAACCACGATATCAACGGCAGCCGATCGAACGAGCTGGTCAACAATTTCCAGGGCATCTTCACCTGTGTCAGGTTGTGAAACCAACAAGTCTTCAATTTTCACACCCAGAGCGGCGGCATACGTAGGATCCAGAGCATGTTCAGCATCCACAAACGCAGCAGTGCCATCATTTTTCTGAACCTCGGCAATGGCATGGAGAGCTACAGACGTTTTGCCGGATGACTCAGGACCAAAAATTTCGACCACACGACCCTTGGGATACCCGCCACCCAATGCAAGATTCAAGGTGATGGCACCACTAGGGGTTGTGGCTACCTTCATCTGAGTTGCATCCCCCAGACGCATAATGGCCCCTTTGCCGAAACTGCGCTCGATCTGACCGAGGACCTGCTCTAGCGCTTTCTTCTTATCCGATTTCTGTTTGTCTCCACTGGTGTTGCTGCCAGAGTACTTACTAGAAGTGGAATTTTTAGTACGTGGCATAGGATCCTCAAGCCGAGATGAACGAGGTGACTGACAATCAAGACAAACACTGATTTTAACGAGATTGCCTCCGAGCAGCCAGCTTTTAGGATCCTGAGATCTGAGGTAACGCAACTCTCAAGGTTAGGGATGATGGGCTCACTAAGTCTTACCTGTCTACCACTACTGACACCAGATACAACGGCTTAGTTAATTATCAACTACTTCCATACCTTATTCAGGATCCCAGCAGCTGCTGTCAAGACCACCATCACTGCAGCAGCCAGACCATATGTTATTGACAACCCACTTGGTCAGAAATAGCAGTCATAGCATTCTGGAAAGGGAACTGACATATCGACAGTAATCAGGCAACTGTTTGCACCGTACCTCCTATAACTTTAAGCTATGAAGCTCTTCTGGGTTAACAACCGCGAAGATAGATTGAATACTTCGATCAGATCCCCTGAATAGACTGAGTGTTGAGAGAGATGCCAGTTTTCCCTGAATGTATCTAGGGGATGGAGGCTTTCTCTTTGTCGCTGGGGTGGATCCGGCAACATAATCTTAGTTACGTTCCATTCATAGTCTGCCTGCGTCTCTAATTAGCTGTCCTGCGAGGGTTCTTGGGACTGCCAGATGCTCTTAAGTCCTAAACTTGATCAGTATGCTACCCGACTTAGTGATTAGTCTTGACGAATAAGGTTGGCCTTTTGGGTCATGATTCTGTTTCCACTCGTGCTCTGGGAGCGGATAGACAAGGATCCTGAGTGCAGGGAATTCTCAGCCCCCTGAGTCCGTCAGAGACATCAGCTAAGCTAAGGCAGTAAGTGATTTTGTGAGTATTCTATGAGTCGTCAAGCTTGGATCCTGTTAGGGCAGCTGAGTGTGCTGTCAGGGCTGATTAGCGTGGGTATCAAGTACGGGGCTCCGGCCCTGCCAATTCCAGCAACGATTCCAGTGGTCGTCGCCTTCATTGTGTCACCGACTTTGCTCCTCGGGATCCTACTCTGGCGATGGCAGCATCAGGATCCGGACAGCTAGGGTCTCATCGGGTTGGGGTAAGGATTGGAGTAAACTGAGGAGAAGTGTTAACCATAGTGAAGTTTCACAATGCAATCGTTACTATTCGCAGTGGATTGGATCCAGGCGCTCCCTGATTGGGTACGGCCCTCGACGGTTGGCGGCAGTGCGCTTTGGGCGGTAGGGCTGATGTGGGCCTTCTCTCCGCAGAAGCATCGATTAATGGATCGCTTGGATGACGGACTCCCCTTTGATCCCTTAGGGATCCTGAGTTCACTCATCGGCACTCTCCCATTCATCGGGGTGGCGGCGGGTATCGTGTGGCTAACGGATCTGACCTTGGGCCAAAGCTGGGGTGCGTCTCTAGGCTTACTCATGTGTGTGAGCTCTGGAGTTTATGAACTCGGTCGGGTGGATAGTGCGAATCGGGCAGAACGTCTCCTGCAGGACAAAGAATCGATCCAGGAGTAGTGCACGTTGAAGTTACAGCTATAGCAATCAGACTTCAATTGTGAGAGGACAGAGGCTCCCCCGCAGCGGCGCAATACTTTTCGGCAGCGGCGCAATACTTTTTTAAGAGCAGCGCAATACTTTTTGAGGGCGGCGCAATACTTTTCGGCAGCGTTGCAATACTTTTTGAGAGCGGCGCAGAGGTTTCTAACAGCGGCGCAGTACCTTTCGGCAGCGGCACATCACTTTCCCACGGCGGCGCAATGATTTCCGGTCGGTACAAAGGGTTCTAACAGCAGCGCAATGATTTCTGGCAGCGGCGGGAAGGTTCCTGTCAGTAGCACAATACCTGCTGAGCATGGCTCAAAGGGATCCTTATTTTCATTTGAAATCACACTGCTGTATGGTGATCCCTCTAAAAGTCTGCAACAGGAATCCTATCTCTACCTAGAATGGGAGCAGGCCACTGTCTTGGTATGGTGACTGAGCCCGTCTACCTCCCCCTTTCGCATGGATGCCATTCCCCTGTTTAACTTGACCCAGCAGACTGAGGCCCTCGCCGCTGAGCTGAGTCCTCAACTTGAGGCTGTGCTGAAGTCAGGATCCTTTATTAATGGACCCTACGTGCGCACGTTTGAAGAGCAGTTGGCCCAGTATCTCACCTCCCCGCCGCCGACTGAGTTGCTGGGGGGAGCTAGGCCATTGCAGGTGATTAGCTGTAACTCAGGTACAGATGCGCTGTACTTGGCTCTGCGAGCCCTCAATATTGGTCCTGGTGACGACGTATTGACGAGTGTGTTCAGTTTCTTTGCCTCTGCTGAAGCCATCAGCCTGACGGGAGCCCGCCCTGTATTCGTAGACATCAATCCCGCCACTTTTAATCTGGATCCAGACCAACTCACCGCCCACATCACCCCTCGCACCCGAGCGATTATCCCTGTGCACCTATTCGGTCAGGCTGTGGATATGACCAAGGTGATGGCCATTGCCGAGACGCATCAACTCGCAGTTGTGGAAGATTGTGCCCAAGCGATCGGAGCCTGTTGGAATGGTCGCCAAGTAGGCACCTGGGGTCACGTGGGCTGCTACAGTTTCTACCCAACCAAAAACTTAGGCGCGTTTGGAGATGGAGGCGCTCTTGCCACCTCAGACTCAGCTGTGGCCACCCGAGCTCGTCAACTTAAAGATCACGGGCAGAATCAGCAGTACCTGCACGCCAACATTGGGATCAACAGCCGTCTGGATGCCTTGCAAGCCGTTGTGCTCTCGGTCAAACTCCCCCACCTCCGCGAATGGACTTGGCGGCGGCGGATCCTAGCCGAGCGGTATCAATCGTTGTTGCAAGGGATCCCTGAAGTCAAACTGCCCTACGAGGCTCGAGGGGGACGGTCTGTATGGAATCAATTCACCATTCAAGTCGCTACTTCTGGGGAAGGATCCTGGGCGCGCAATCAAATGCAGCAGTACTTGAAAGAACAGTCTATTGGTAGTCGTATTTATTACCCAGTGCCCTTGCATCTGCAGCCTGCCTATCAAACACTAGGCTATGCCCCTGGTGATTTCCCTTGCGCAGAAGCCTCTGCACACCGAGTCCTCTCTCTACCGTTATTCCCAGAGTTAACAGAGAAGCAAGATCAACACGTCTGTGATACCTTACGCCAAGGGCTACCTAAGCT
>CAYUEE010000055.1:0-4415 GCA_964443615.1 uncultured bacterium
GCAGCGATTGACCACTGCCACGCAGCGATTGACCACTGCCACGCAGCGATTGACCACTGCCACGCAGCGATTGACCCATGAGGTCTAACAGTTAACCGATAAGACGTGGATCATTCCCCAAAGCTTACTGAGGACGCAAAGAGGATAAACTGTCGTTGCTGAAGCCGAACCGGGTCACATTGGCATAAGCGCCCGGCCCGAATGTACGGCAGATTCCCGAGTATTGAGTCCCTTGGCAGAGAGTCCAGTTGCCAGAGCGCACAATGAGGCTGGACATTTCATCATTGAAGCCTTGGCTGCGGAGATCGGAGCTGCCATTGCTCAGGGAGATAGTGGATCCTTGAAAATTGAAGTCACTGAACAAGGTGATGGTGCCACTCCCTTGATTGATCACAGGATTGGTCAGACCGGGGATCGGGATGGGAGGCAATAGTAGAGGAGGATCCACGACGGTAATAGAGCTATCGGAGGGTGCATTGCGATAGACCCGCACATCTCGGGAGTTGGACCGATTACGGCACACCACGGGAGCATCACTGGCGGCAGTAGCTTTTTCACAGTAAAATCCGGGAACTTCAAAGTCAGGTTCAAAGCGGTCATCATCATCGTCATTAGCGTGAGCCATTGTCGGCAGGAATCCGAGACTGATCACAGCAGTTAGGGCTATAGAGTGTAGGAACCCGACATGGCGCAGGTTAGAGAATAAATTAGTCATACCATCAGAATCTATCTTCTCTTCTATAGTAGGCAATTGCCTCTGTCTAGGATCCTAGCTAGACCGTAGAAAGCCGGTAGGATCCGTGTCAATGCTCAGACCACAAACCCCAGAGTGGAGCTCGCAAAGCCGTGCAAAGGCGCTCAGATCCCAATACCCTAGCCGACGGCATGTGGAGGGTGTGTGGAGGGCGTGTGGAGGGTTTAGGGTAAAATCGGTCTGCTCAAATGCAGGGGATGGGATGAGTTCATTGGCGGTTAATTTGTCCTTTTTAATCGAAAAGCCTACGGGCCTAATGACCTACGCTCAGAATGTGGTGCCCTATTTACAAGCCTTGGATCCCACCTTGTTCATCCATCACCCCCTGGAGGGGTATCACTGCCACCCCATTCCAGGATCCTTGACCGCAGATTATGGCACACGAGGTCATGCCGCCCGGTTAGTGTGGACGCAATTTCAACTGCCTCGCCTTTACAACACAGTGAACGCTCAACTGCTATTTTCCCCGTTACCCGAAGCCCCTCTATTCACCCGCTGCCGCTATGTGGTGACCTTACATGATCTCATTCCACTCCGATTCCCTAATCCTCGCCGGCCCTTGTATGCCTACCATCGTTGGATCATTCCAGCCGTGTTGAAGCAAGCGGCGCGAGTCATTTGCATTTCTGAGGCAACGTATCGAGACGCCCTTCAATTTGCCGCTATTGATCCCAACAAAGTGAGCCTAGTTCCCTTGGCTTGCAATACCGATCATTTTCGCTATTTAAGCCTCCCCACCCAGCCCTACTTTCTCTACGTAGGTCGCTACGATAAGCACAAAAATCTATCCCGATTGCTAGCTGCCTTTCAACCTTTAGCTCAACATCAGGGCCTTGAACTCTGGATCGCCGGATCCCCGAATCCCAAGGTTCAATCCGCTCTTCAGGGACAAGCAGTCCAACTTGGCATCGCCCCACAGGTAAAAATGCTTGACTATGTGCCCTATGACCAACTGCCGATCCTATTCAATCAGGCGCTCGCCTTGGTGCTGCCTAGTTTATGGGAGGGCTTTGGACTCCCGATCCTAGAGGCCATGGCTTGTGGTACACCGGTTATTACCTCAAACATCGCTTCTATGCCTGAGGTGGCCGGGGATGCGGCGGTGTTAGTGGATCCTTATAGTGTCGGATCCATTCAAGCGGCTCTCCAAGAAGTAGCCGAGAGTGCAGGTTTGCGGAGCCAGTTACGAGAACGCGGATTAGCCCGGATCCTTAACTTCAGCTGGGCGAGGACTGGAGCAATGACGAGTGCTGTCCTGCAGGATGTGTTGAATACCCTTTAGGCCGCTTTTCGGAAAATGAGGACATGCTGTTGGGGAACGACCGTTTTCGCCTCAACCCACTGTAATCCCACGGCTTCCATTTCCCGCTGGGCTTGGACTTTATTCATTTTGTGCAATGTTTTAATGGGGATGAGAGGATTTTCTTTTTTGTACTCCACTAAGACAACACGCCCCTCTGGTTTCAAACTCTGCACAATCGCGGTCATCATCTCACGGGGATAAGCAAATTCATGGTACGTGTCTACCATCAAGGCCAGATCGATGGACTGATCGGGGAGATGAGGATCCTGTAAGTCACCCAGAATGGGTTCCACGTTGGTGGCGTCGAGATCCTGACTGTAGGCTTCCATGAACGCCACCATCTCGGGTTGCACATCCACGGCGAAAACGTGACCTTGTGGGACCTGCTCCCCGAGGCGAAAACTGAAATAACCGGATCCGGCTCCAATATCAGCAACGACAGCGGTAGGTTGCAGATCGAGGGCCGCAATGACTTGAGCCGGCTTTTCATCGGTGGCGCGTTGGGGGCGTTCTAACCAGTAGAGACCCTCGTACCCCATCACGTTGGCAATTGGTCGACCCATGTACACCTTGCCAATACCACCCGGGTTAGGTAGCAACGGTTCTCGATAGCCCAGCTCAGTTGAGGGGCCACATCCTAACGTTAGAAGAGAAGTCAGAAAGAGGACTAGGCTAATCAGGATCCATTTCAACTGAGTCATCACGCGCCCATTGAGATCATCGAGAGACCACTATCGCATGTGTGGAGCCTTTCATCTTCAACTGTGGTCGCCAGCTCTTGAGATTCTTGGAGATTTGGAGGACTCTCTTCCCATCATCGGTTCAGGTGTAAGGCCAAACTGAGCGTAAGAACCTAGACGTGAGATAATGTCAGCCGAGTCCACGGTTCCTAGTAGTGACCAAGCAATAGTGTCCAGGCAAGGAGTAAACAATTGGCTGTTGAGACCTTCAACTTAACCGACTATCTCACGACTCGCCGCGAGTGGGTGGAAACGGCTCTGGATGCTGCCATTGTAACCACCTACCCTGAGACGATCTACGAGTCTATGCGCTACAGCCTGATGGCGGGGGGTAAACGGCTGCGTCCGATCCTCTGTCTCGCCTCCTGTGAGTTGGCGGGGGGCACAATTGACCAGGCGATGCCCACAGCCTGTGCCTTAGAAATGGTGCACACAATGTCACTGATCCATGATGACTTGCCGGCAATGGATGATGATGACTATCGCCGGGGCCAGTTAACCAATCACAAAGTCTACGGCGAAGATATTGCGGTTCTAGCCGGAGATGCTTTGCTGGCCTATGCGTTTCAAGTCGTGGCTCAGCAGACTCCCAACGTCCCAGCCGAGCGGATCCTGGATGTGATCGCTCGACTGGGCAAAGCCGTGGCCGCAACAGGCTTAGTCGGCGGCCAAGTGATTGATCTCGAATCTGAAGGCAAACACATTCCGCTAGAGACTTTGGAGTTTATTCACAAACACAAAACAGGTGCGTTGCTAGAGGTCTCGGTTGTCTCTGGTGGGCTCCTGGCTGGGGCGGATGAGACGATGGTGGCGCGTCTAACCCAGTACTCCTATGATATTGGTCTCGCATTTCAAATTGTGGATGACATTCTCGACGTCACTGCCACCTCAGAAGAACTAGGCAAAACAGCGGGCAAAGACATTGCTGCAGCGAAAGCAACCTACCCCAGTTTGTTAGGCCTAGATGAGTCCCGCCGCCGAGCAGATACCCTGGTAGACTCTGCCAAACAGCAGTTATCGGTCTATGGATGCGCAGCAGCCCCCCTCTTAGCCCTGGCGGATTACATCACCCGACGCACGAACTGAGGCAGAGATACCTGATGTTAGAGGAACTCCTATCGAACCGTGTTTTGTGGACTGCTCTGGCAGCCAGCGGTCTAGCCCAAGCTCTCAAACTACTTCTGGGGTTCTGGCGTTCAGGTGAGCTAGATACCCGTGTTCTGGTCCAAACTGGCGGGATGCCTAGTTCTCACGCCGCGTTAGTGAGTGCGTTGGCGGCGGGGATAGGGATCTCTGAGGGATGGGATAGTCTTCTGTTTGCCGCAAGTTTTGTTTTTGCCATCATCGTGATGTACGACGCTGCCGGGATCCGTCAAGCGGCTGGCAAACAAGCCCGGGTGTTGAATCGGGTAATGGATGAAGTGTTCAAAGAGCATCCCCTCGATGAGCCTGTCCTCAAAGAGTTATTGGGACATACGCCGTTACAGGTAATGATAGGATCCTTACTGGGTGTGGGGTGTGTGGCGGTTTCTGTGAAGTTCTTTTAGCCGTGACTGCTTAATCAATGCTAGAGAGATATCTCGCAGAAGCAGACTTCAAAAAAGCTTAAAGGATCCTC
>CAYUEE010000055.1:4515-29872 GCA_964443615.1 uncultured bacterium
CTCATTTAAGGATCCTCCTCATTTAAGGATCCTCCTCATTTAAGGATCCTCCTCATTTAAGGATCCTCCTCACTAACGAACAGGTGAATTCACTGGCTGATGACCCCAGTTTCGATTAAGCTATGGAATATCAGGACGACCCCCTCCTAGTTTTCGGCTTCGGTGTGGGGGACGAGGGAGTGGGGTAACCCACTTTTTTTCTGTTTAATAGCCTAGTTTAGGATCCTGACTCTCGGGTCTCAAGGCTAGGTTGCTTCGGATCCTGTTCCGCTTCGTTGCTTATCTGTTCACGATCATGGTTCACCCTCTGGTTCCTCAAGTGGAGACGCTCGCTCGCCCGATTGCTGATGGTCTCGGCATGGAAGTGGTTCATATTGTGTTTCACACAAATCAACACCCACCGGTTCTTAGGGTGGATATTCGACCCAAACAAATAGAGTTAGACACGAGTTTGGCTCACTGCGAGGCGATGAGTGTGGCCCTTGAAGCTCGGTTAGACGAAGCCGATTTAGTCGAAGGCAATTATGTCTTGGAGGTTTCGAGCCCCGGTGTGCCTGATATCCTCACCACGGAGCGAGATTTCACTGTTTTCAAAGGATTTCCGGTTGACGTGAGTATGGATCCTCCCCACAAAGGGCGAACTCAATGGATCGGGAGCCTGGTTGGTCGAGATGAGGACTGGGTATTCATTACGCAAAAAGGTCGCAAGATCAAGCTGCCCCGCGCTAACGTTCAACAGGTTGTACTTCGGAGTAGTCCGGATCCTTAGAGGAGGCATCAGTAATAGAGGAGGCATCCGCAATGAGAATCTGAGAGGATTCTGGATCCACTCCACTACTATTCGCTTTCGAGTTTGTTCTGTCTAACTAGACTATTTCGTCTAACTGCTTAACTTTTGAATGACAACCCTTCAACGATAAGGAGAATCGCCTGTGGCCATGGTGCATTTGCCTGGATTGGCAGAGATGATTGATGTAATTAGTCGGGAACGCAATTTGCCTAAACATGCCGTTGCGGACGCGATTAAAGAAGCCTTGCTAAAGGGCTACGAACGATATCGCAAGACGGTAGAGCGCAATAGTCACTCGTTTGAGGAAGGCTATTTTGAGAACTTTGATATTGAGCTTGACACTGATGCGGGTGGATTTCGCGTCTTAGCAACCAAAACGATTGTAGAGACTGTTGAAATTGCCGATCACGAAATCTCTCTCTACGAAGTACAGCAGGACTACCCTGAGGCTGAAGTGGGTTGGGAAGTGACGGATGATGTGACCCCAGAGCAGGCAGAATTTGGGCGGATGGCAGCGATTCAAACAAAGCAAGTCCTCGCACAGAAACTCCGTGACCAGCAACGCAAGCTGATTCAGGAGGAATTCCGTGATCTTGAAAACACAGTCCTGCAAGCCCGAGTTCTACGCCAGGAACGGCAGACTGTGATTATGGCGGTCTCCAGTGGCTTCGGGCAACCAGAAGTAGAGGCGGAACTCCCTAAGCGGGAGCAGTTGGCTAGCGATCGTTATAACCAAAATGCCGCCATGCGGGTCTATCTCAAGCGAGTACATGAAGGATCCCGACGCGGTCCTCAGCTGATGGTATCTCGTGCAGATGCGGGGTTGGTGGTGAATCTGTTTGCCAACGAAGTCCCCGAAATTGAGGATGAAGTTGTCCGGATTGTGGCAGTGGCTCGGGAAGCCAATCCACCTTCTCGTAATGTCGGTCCTCGGACTAAGATTGCTGTCGATACCATTGAACGGGATGTGGATCCGGTCGGGGCCTGTATTGGGGCACGGGGGTCTCGCATTCAAGCGGTGGTGCAGGAATTACGCAATGAGAAGATCGATGTGATTCGGTGGTCACCGGATCCGGCAACTTACATTGCCAACGCCTTGAGTCCAGCTCGGATCCTGGAGGTGCGGTTAGTGAATCCTGAAATTCAACAGGCTCATATCCTGGTGCCAGCCGATCAGCTCAGTCTCGCCATTGGTAAAGAAGGTCAAAACGTTCGGTTAGCAGCACGATTGACTGGATGGAAAATTGATATCAAAGAAATTGAAAGCTATCTTGAAGAAGCAGAGAAGGCTGCAGCAGAAGGCTTGCCCTACCCAATCTTGAGTCCTGAAAACCCTCGCTCTACCCGCACTCAGGACCGCCTGGAAAATGGCCGGCGTCCCCAGCAAACCGGCTATCTCTCCGCTGCTGAGTTTGAGGAAGCCTTGGATGCATTAAATGATGAATTTGAGGATGAGATTGAAGGGCAAGAGGATGATGATGTCTTCGATTTCGACGCTGAATTTGGTACTGCTGAGCCGCGTTAAGCCAACAGCTTGTGATCAGGCCTAGTCGAGATAGATATCAAGACTTCAACCAGCAGGTGACCGACAGGATTATGAACTTCTCACTATTTGATATTTTTGACGATCTTCCCGTCATCAATGTTGTGGACATTGGTGCTAGTCCCATTGATGGGGAACCACCTTATCAACAGCTGATCAACCAGAATCAAGCTAGAGTTATTGGATTTGAACCTAACCCAGATCAGTTCAATCAGCTACTCAGCCAAGAGTCGACCCACTGTCATTTTTTACCCTATGCTATCGGAGATGGAGAGTCTCATGTTCTAAACATTTGTCAGGCACCGGGTATGAGCTCTCTTTTAGTCCCTGATCTGGACATTCTGCGACATTTTCATGGCTTCGAGCAGTGGGCCCGAATCATTGAGCAGCAGCCTGTCTCCACCTCAAAACTGGATGATATTGTAGAAATTCAGGGGAAAATGGACTACTTGAAAATGGATGTACAAGGTAGTGAACTGAGTATTATCGAAAATGGATTAAATCAGCTAGCAAAGACAGTTGTCATTCATACTGAAATCCAGTTCGTTCCCTTCTACCAAAGTCAACCTCTTTTCGGAGATTTAGATCAAGCCTTAGTCAGAGCTGGATTTTACCTGCATCGATTTACTCCATTAGTTAGCAGAATATTTAAACCTCTCGTTAATAATGGTGATATCTATGCCGGCCTGAGTCAAATACTTTGGACAGATGCTATCTACGTGCGAAGATTTACTGATTTCCCACAACTGGATCCTCAAGAGCTATTAAAGATAGCTGTGATTTCTCATGATATCTATGGTTCTTATGATCTCTGTGCTTTGGCTTTAGATCATGTTGATCGTAAAGAGAAGACTCAACGGCAGTCATCCTATATTCAAAAGTTGGTCAACCAGAGTTAAGCTTTGATTGAGATAGGCTAATTGGAGTCTGAGTGATGGCCAGTATACCTCCCAATCTCTATACTTTACTTCAGCAGGGCATTCAGGCTCATGCAGAAGGGAACTATATTAATGCTGAAGCTCTTTACCTGCAGGTTTTGGAAGCTCAGCCTGATCACCCTGATGCTCTTCACTTATTAGGAGTTCTGGCTTTTCATCGTGGAAACCTAGACATAGCAATATCACTCATTGAGGAAGCGATTAGCTACTCCCCTGCTGTCGCAATATATCATTTCAATTTAGGCCATGCTTACCAACAAGCTAATGAGATGGACAAGGCTGAATATTGCTATCAGGCTGTAGTCCAACTAGATCCCGACTTTGCCAAGGCTTATTACTACTTAGGTCGTCTTTACTATCAACGTCATCGACTAGAGTTAGCAGCTCCTCTGTATCAAAAAGCGATTCAACTAGGACAACAAAATGTCTCAATCTATATGGAGTTGGCAACTATGCTCCAAAAGCAGAATTGGGTCGAAGGATCCCTTTATTACTACCAACAAGCTTTAGAGTTAGAGCCTGACAATTTAGAGATCCAAATTATTGCCAGTACAGTTTTACCCAAAATCTATCGTTATCCCGAAGAGATCCAACACTATCGGCAACAATTTATTCAAGGACTGGATTTTTTGACCTCCTTACCTGTCAAGGATCCGGCGGTTGCAGAACAGGTCTTTAGAGCATTGAGTCCCAGGCAATTGAATTTTTCTCTTTCCTATCAGGGGCAAGATGATCGGTCACTTCAAGCCCGTTTTGGTCGGGTCGTGCACGATATGATGCAGTGTCTCTATCCAGAATGGCACCGATCTAGACCTCTCCCCCCCGTCACCGATCGGATCCGGATTGGATATCTGTCCAGTTGCTTTTGCCGTCATACCGTTGGTCGTCTAGCTTTAGGATGGATCCGGGAGCATGATTCGAACCGCTTTGAAGTGTATTGTTACCATGTTGGTAGTTCAACGGATCCGTTTACAGAAGAGGTGCGACAGGTCAGTACTCAATTTTATCATTTGCCCGAGTTAGACCGTATTTGCCAACAGATACTAAAGAATCAGCCACATATTTTAGTTATTTTAGATATTGGAATGGTCCCTCTCACCCAACTAGTAGCAGCTTTGCGGTTAGCGCCCATTCAATGTACAACCTGGATGCATCCGGTAACCTCAGGATTACCGACTATAGACTACTATCTTTCTAGTGATTTGATGGAACCCAATAATGGCAATCAACATTATACAGAGACCTTAGTTCGATTGCCTAATCTTGGAATTCGGTATGCTTATCCAACATTTCCTGGCACCAATAAAAGCCGAGAAGATTTTGGATTACACCCCGGTCAAATCGTTTACTTGTGTTGCCAGTCGATGGCTAAGTATCTACCGCAGTACGATTACCTATTTGCGAAAATTGCGCAAAGGGTTCCTCAAGCAAAATTTGTATTTTTAGGTGATGAAAGATCCCGTGGAATTGAAATATTTCGTCAGCGCTTGCACGATGCTTTTGGACAATTTGATCTAGTGAGTGATACACATTGTCATATTCTTCCGTTTCTAGCGTGGCATGATTATGTTAGTCTCAATCGGTTATCTGACATTTTCTTGGATAGTATTCTTTGGTCAGGTGGACAAACAACCTTAGAAGCTATTGCTTGTGATTTACCCGTTGTGACTTATCCGGGACCATTGATGAGAGGTCGTCATACATACGCTATTCTACGATTGCTTGGGCTTCAGGATACGATCGCACAATCTGAGCAAGACTATGTGAATATTGCCGTCGAATTAGGTCAAAATGACACCTATCGAGAACAATTAGTGAAACAGATCCAAGACTCAAAAACTCAAGTATTTGAAGATCGAGAGGGTCTCAGGGGGTTGGAACAATTTTATGAGACTGTAGTGAATGGATTCGTCACTGCTTGATTAGAAGTAGTATTCTGCTCTACCAATTAACAGGTCAGCTTACTCCTGTTTCTAGCACATTTTGTAGACTTATTCTGTCAATTGGAAGTCTTTTATCAGGATCCTCACCTTATGCCCTCCCTAGCCAATTCGTTCCGTGATCTAACTCTATCAGCATCTGCACTGACGGTATTCGATCAATGTGCGCGTCTATTTCGCTACAGCTATATTGATCAGCTCCTATGGCCTGCCGGGGATCCGTCGCAACCAGAGGAGGAGATGCGGCGGGGGGCGTTATTTCATCGGCTGGTTGAACGCTATGCCAAAGGCTATCCCACCGAGTTGCTAGTAGATGCAGTGGATCCTCAGTTACACCAGTGGTGGCAGGCATTTCAAACTAGTGAACATCGGGATCCTGAAGGGATTGTGATGACAGAGGTACCCATTTGGTCAACAGTGTTAGGGGTTAGGCTGACTGCCCGCTTAGACCGCCTGGTGATTCGCAACCACGAGCTGCACATTGTGGATTGGAAAACAGAGCGGACTCGACCAACAGAGGCTAAACTGCGCCGACGTTGGCAGGTGAAACTGTATCCTTTGATGGTAGTACTCACCGGATCCCAACTCCTTAATCGCCCTGTTGAACCGGAGATGATCCGGCTGACGCTTTGGTATGCCACGGATCCTGACCACCCATTTGAGTGGCAGTACACCCGCCAGCAATTTGAACAGGATCAACTCGATCTAGGGAACCGTCTCCGAGTTTTGAAACAAATGGCCGAACAGGACTATCCCCTTACAACCCACACCGAGATCTGCCGCAGCTGCTTTTTTCGGGCTCGCTGCTATGGATTAGCACCTGAGAGCATTACTGCGGCCCAACTTGAGCTCTTTGACTGGTTCACGGACTTGGGCTCTGAGGTCACCGACTTGGATCAAACCATTTCAGAGGCATGATAGGAGCTGCGGACTAATGGGCCGGATCGCACATGTTTAAAACCCATTTGACGAGCAGTATCACCCAGTTCATCAAATTCTGCTGGGGTCCAATATCGATCAACCGGACGATGAGCCAAAGACGGTTGTAAGTACTGACCTAGAGTAACTCGATCACAGCCAACAGCGAGTAAATCTTGCAACGTTTCAATCACCTCTTCACGGGTTTCACCATGCCCTAACATCAACCCAGATTTGGTTACCATCTCAGGATCCAATGCTTTCACTGTCGTTAGAACCTTTAACGATTGGTCATAGCCAGAACTCCGCCGGACTGCTTGAGACAATCGCCGTACCGTTTCAATATTATGGTTATAGCAGACGGGCTTGGCTGCCACGACGGTTTGAATACACTGGTGATCGCCTCGAAAATCCGGCGTTAACACTTCAATTTGCACCTCAGGCCGCCGTTCTCGAATGGCCTCTATCACTTTGACAAACCAACCGGCTCCTTGATCATCTAAATCATCCCGAGCTACTGATGTAAGCACCACATAATTGAGGCCCAAGATCTCAACTGACTCAGCCACCTTACGTGGTTCCTCAAGATCTAGCAGTTCCGGTTTACCTGTCGCCACCTGACAGAAGGAGCAGGCCCGCGTACAAACGCCCCCCATCAATAGGAAGGTTGCCGTCTGCTGGCCATAACACTCTGCTCGATTTGGACACCGCCCCTCTTCACAGATTGTATGGATCCCGCGTTGCTTAATCACCTGCTGAACGGTGGAGATATCACTGGCTTTACCGATTGAGCGTTTCACCCAGCTGGGCAGGCCATTATGGGTTGAGGTGGAAGGCATAGCGTCTTTCTCGCATAACACTTGAACAATTCGGAGTCCGCCTGATAAACGTATCCGTCCATCATCTTAACGTGCTGTTACAAGAACGGATCCAGATGAGCGAATAGAGCAGGGATAGTCCCAAGCCCCGAAACTTGAAGAGTCTGCTAATCAAGGCACCGATCCATATGACGACTTCAGTGTGTTGGGGTGAACAGAGGATCCTTTGGGACTCTGTAGATCTATATTTCGGCTAAAAAACTGGCCATGAACTGTGCTTGGTTAATCTCAGATCCGGGGTAGAATTTGCTCTCTTCAATTGTGCAAGCAATCCAGTTTTCCAGGATCTAACTTTCTGAGTGACCACAGTTTTGAACTTGTTAACTGGCCAACTCCGCTAGCTCAGCGTACTCATCATTCGACAGGATCCGCCACTCAGCCTCACCTAGGAGCTCCAACACCTTGGGATGATACTTCAACAAACTCGCACGGTGACCTACACTGATGTAGCTGGTTCCCATCGCTTGCAACTTTTCGTAGAGCCGTTGTTCATTCGCGATATCCAACGCACTCGTTGCTTCATCAAGGATCGCGTAAGCCGGTTTCGTTACTAGTAAGCGCGCAAACGCTAACCGTTGTTGCTCTCCCAACGACAAAATATTAGGCCAGTCCCGGAAGTCATCAAAGCTACTCACCCGCTCTCGCAAGGATCCTAAATTCACTTCTTCTAAAATCTGTTCAAGATCCTGCTCGGAAAAATCGGTGGGATTAGTGGGATAAAGCAACTGGTCACGCAAGGATCCTAGCAGCATGTACGGCTTCTGTGGGAGGAACAGCATCTGATCAATATCAGGTCGCTGAATCGTCCCCATCCCATTGGTCCACAACCCGGCGACGGCTCGGAGAATTGAACTCTTACCGGCCCCACTCGGTCCCACAATGAGGAGAGGTTCTGAGGATCCTAATGTCACGGAGAGCTCTGCAACCAACCGTTGTTCAGAATTTGGTGTCAAGAGCGTCACCGAGTGTAGAGCCACCAGTTGATCGATAGTCGTCTGGATGTGCTGATTATCCTCTCGCCAAGACCTGGCAGGGTCATCCAAAACTTCATCAAAGGCTCCCAATCGGTTAACCCCCGCTGCAAACTCTGAAATTTGTTGAATTTGGTTGGTAATGATCGAAAGCGCACTCAGAACTTGACCAAAGGCAAAAGTAGCCTGACCAATGGTTCCGAAATCTGTTTCACCCGCGAAGTAGAGGGGAGCAATAATCGCGTAAGGCACAATCCGAGTGAAGTAGTTATATGCATACTGGAAAAGATCAATAATGGCCTGCCACAAGATTAGACGATCAAAGTTGCGAATAGCCTTAATCAGTCGATCCACAACTTGTCGAAATTCCAGTTGTTCCCCTCGATAAAAAGCGATAGATTCTGCATTATCTCGAATATGGACCATACCATAGCGAAAGTCGGCTTCAAGCCTTAATTGATCAAAGTTATACTTGATGAGTCGACGTCCTGCGATCAAAGCTATTGATGTTCCTACTAGTGCATAGATAATCAGACCAACTGTCAGTGCTTTAGAGATTGTGTACAGTAAAAGAGTAAACGAAATGAGATCCAAGACAGAATTGAGAACATCCAGTAGGAAGCTTAGGGTTACTCGTGTGAAAGATCGAATATCCTCCGTGATCCGTTGATCGGGATTATCAATCTCACTGTTTGCTGCGTTGGAGTCAAGTTCATAGTAGGCCCGATGGCTAAAGTATCGATCCAGGAACTGCCGAGTGAGCCAGTCTCGCCATAAAAGACCCAGTTTTAGTCGAGTATATCGGTATAAGACCAAAATAGGAATTGCTGTAACAATTAAGCCAGCATAGATAAATAGATAGCGCCAGAAAATGGGCTCCTCTTTCTGGTTCAAAGCTGTATCAATAAATCGAAAAATGAAGCTGATTGAGACATTAGCACCCGTCACCACAAAGGCTAAAAACAGTAGCAGAGCGAGGATACTCCACTGTCGCCAACGAGGTATCAAAGCATCTTTTCGCGAAATGAAGGTTCGGAGACAGATGACTAGGCCAATCGCAGCTGCAACGAGTAAAACCGTATTACCAAGATAGTGATCAACCTGGTTAGAGAGTCCAGCCGCCACATTCTCAAAAAAGCCAGGGACAATCGTCCGGCCCATGACGGTTCCCGCAATCAATAAAAAGAACGTAACAATCACTACTGCAATCAACAGGATCCCTAACAACCCAAAGAACCCGGTAGCTTTTCGTTCGCGGGGATACCAATAGGGTTGAGCAATTTTGATAAAGCGTGACCAGAGTTGCCGGTCAAAGTTAAATCGATTTTCCATGGGATCGCAGTGATTCCTAAGGTTGACCTAAGCTAGAAAGCCTATCACAGGTTAGACCGTTACGATAACTCCGATCTGGGGGGTAACAGGCAGAATGGGTTACGGGTCTGGTCCAATGAGTGTCTCTATAAACTAACGAGATGAATTATCTAGCCAGGAGAGAAAACCCACAAAGGCCAAGAAGATAACTTGAAGAGGCCATTGCATAAAAACCACCAGTCCCGTCGCACCCACCAGCAGGAGCCCGCCCCATTGAGATGCTCGCTTGATCAATGGAGTAACCCTGTTGACAAGACGTTGGCGTAGTGGCCTCAAAGAGGCTTGACCGTAGAGCACAATTTCGTTGGTTGCCCCAAACTGGCCATAGACTTCCATTGTTTCCACACCTGTCGGGATTGGAGCTATGATCTTCATATGTCTGATTAGGCGATTCGCTGCCTCTGTGCCCATTCCCATTTGCATCGGACCTAGCATTGTCACCACTAAACGGGAGCCATCCTGCCGGGCTAGAACTTGGATCCTCTGCTGTTGCAGTTCACGGTTCGCCCATTGTTCAAAACTGTCGATCGGTTGGTTCAATGAAGCTGTGATCACACTCGTCGGTGCCGAGAGCGGTGGAGCTTGCAGGGATCCGAGCCGGTTGATAACTGATCCTGTCACAGAATTCACCTCTCCAAAGGCACGTACGGGTTTAGCAAACGGATCTTGTCCCCCGTGCTGGATCCGCTCACACCAGTAACAATTCCCCCGTATCTGACTGAAGCGATGGTTGGACTCACGGCTACACACCGCTAGATCATCAATGGCTGCTTTCAACACCCGCCCCCATTCCCCAACGGGTACCCGCTGGCTTGGATCCCCATGACCGTGATTGAACGTCTGGAGGAAACACTTCTGTAAGTCTGGATGCACGATATCAAGGGGAATCATACCGGGTGTTGCCTCTACAGTGGCCTGGGATCCATACGGCCATAATCCCAATCGCATGAACTCGACTGGATCCGGAGGATCCCCCTCCCCTATCCACTTTCCCTGATAGGGATGACTCCCGAATAACAACTGATAGATCAACACGGCTAATCCGAAACAGTCGTGCGATTCATCTTGAAGCACCTCAGCCAGCTCAAGACCAAACAATTCTGGTGGGGTATACTCCGGGATCCCAACGGTACAGGGATAGACCGTCTTGGACTCAGGGTCTGGTACTTGAAAGGAGTCTGTATCAATGATTGAAATTAAAGCCCGCCGATTTACCAAAATATTTTTGCTGTTGACATCGCCAATCACATATCCATTCTGGTGCAACGATTGCATCACGTAACAGATATTCAACGCTGTGACATGAAGATAAAACCAATTGAACCCAGGCAGGATCCGCCGCCGATGACGTGGGTGATAGATCTTAGTGAGGGTCACCGCATCTTGAATACGGGGCATTGTGAAACCCACCACAGCCCGACTCCGTGGATCTCGAATCAGATCCTGAGGCCAAGCAATTGAAATATGCCGTTGATCCTCAGTTGGATCCTGAGGCGGATTAGCCAGCATCTGTTTTAGTTTTGTGATGCGTTCCGGTGTCGGTTGAGTGTAAATCTTGGCCACTTGGTCTGCATAATTCGTAATCCAAACAGTCCCTTCTCCACCAGTTGATATCGGTTTAAGCAGATCGAGGGATCGGCCTGATGTCACCAGTTGATAGGTCGTCATTACTTAGGATCCTTTATTGTTTCCCTAAATGGTGGGCTGGTGGTTGAGCCTAGTATGTCATCGGTGACAAGGATCCTCCCAGTGAGTTGTCCCTGTGACCGAATTCGAGCCGGAAACGGATGAAGACACTCTAAGATTGGTGCCTAAGTTTGATTGGATCCAACGTTTAGTTGAGAAATGCAAGCAAAAACTAGGATCCTGAGCTTGCCCATTCTCTTCTGCCCCTCTCTAGTGCTAGTCATTTACTCAGGATCTGGGTTCAGCCCGATGCCAACGGCCTAGTTTCAGGATTCAGATCGCGGTACTCTAAAATCGCGGTACTCTAAAGAAGAAGCACTAAACTTCTTGAAGCTGACACCCAAGGACCGAACGATCATGAAAGTCGCTGTGTTCAGTAGCAAATCGTATGACCGGCAATTTCTCGATGCTGCTAACCAAACTCACGGTCATACCCTCAATTACTTCACTCCCCGTCTCACCCCCGATACTGCTCCACTAGCTGCTGGTTACCCTGCTGTTTCCAACTTTATTAATGATCAACTGAGTGCCCCCGTCCTTGAACAACTCTCTGCCCACGGAACCCAACTGATTGCCCTCCGTTCTGCCGGGTTTAATCATGTTGATCTCAAAACCGCAACTGACTTGGGGTTAACCGTGGTCCGAGTTCCCGCCTACTCGCCCTATGCTGTCGCTGAACATGCAGTGGGCCTCATCATGATGTTAAATCGCAAACTGTACAAAGCTTACAATCGCGTTCGTGATGATAACTTCACCCTTGATGGCTTGCTTGGCTTTGATCTCCACGGATCCACTGTCGGCATTATCGGTACTGGTAAAATCGGCTACTGTTTTGCCTCCATCATGGCAGGCTTTGGGTGTCGGTTACTGGCTCATGATGTCTATCAAAACCAGGCGTGTCTGGATCTAGGTGTCGAATATGTGGAGTTGCCCCACTTACTCACCCAATCGGATGTCGTCTCACTACACTGCCCTTTACTTGAAGATACGTATCACCTCATTAACGCCAATACCCTCCAGCATCTCAAACCAGGCGCAATGATCATCAATGTTAGTCGAGGGGCACTTATTGACACACAGGCCGCTATTGATGGTTTAAAGTCAGGGCGGATTGGCTACCTCGGCATTGATGTGTACGAATTGGAAGCTGACCTCTTTTTCGAGGATCTCTCAGATACCGTCATTCAAGATGATGCCTTTCAGGTCTTACATTCCTTCCCCAACGTGGTTATCACTGCTCATCAAGCCTTTTTCACCCGTAACGCCTTACAAGCTATTGCCGAGACAACGATTGCTAATATCACTGATTTTGAGAGAGGGGGCCCCTGCGCTAACGCAGTTCAGTTCAATGGCTAGCTCATGAGCCAGTAAGCTTTCAGCGGGCGGATCCAGCTAGGGGCTTTGTGATCAGGAATCGCATACCCAATGCAATGGGATCCACATGTGGATCAAACTGAGTGCGATGATCATAGAAAGCCCCTTCTACGTAAGCTTGAGTCAGGTTCGTTTTGCATAGGTTAGTACTGCGCAGGTTTGCGGCTAGCAAATTAGCTCGGGTGAGATTTGCGCCTTCTAGAGTTGCCCGATAAAAATTAGCCACTCGCAAGTCAGCACCGGTGAGATTGGATCCTTTGAGTGAGGCTTTCCACAGGTTAGCCCCCGCCAGTTGCGCATAGGCCAACACCGCTTGGTTGAAGAGTGTGCCCTGGAGATCTGTCCCCTTTAAGCAGGCTTGGGTCAGATCGGCTTCTACTAAGGTGGCCCCATCTAGAATCGCTGCTTTCAAATCAGCCCCTTTCAACAGGGCAATTTTCAGATTGGCCTGGGTCAGGTTGGCCATTTGCAAACTTGCCCGGAAGAGATTTGATCCGCGTAGGTTTGCTCCCGTTAAGTTAGCTAATTCCAAGTTGGCTTGCTGTAGCCCACATCCATACAAATCTGCACGTTCTAGATGTGCTCGCCGTAGCTGCGCTCGTTGCAACTGGGCCCCATTCAAGATGGCCTCGCTCAGATTAGCCTCATCCAAACACGCTCCAATTAAGTTGATATCTCGCAGATAAGCCAGCGCTAGATCCGCCCCCTTGAGATAGGATCCGTGGAAATCTCGATCCCAATCAGCGTAGCGTTCCAGCAGTTCCTGCGCCTGAGTCGCCGTTTGCATGTGGCTTCCTACAACAATCCCTCTAAAATCAAAATCTCTCTAAAATCGAGTACACCCGTTAGCCCTCCAGCCATGACTGATGGATCCTAGATAGACTAATAATGGGGGAAGACTTTAACACCCCGTTTGCCTGAGCTCATCCAGTCTGAAACTCCCGTCACCTTAGTGTCAAGATCGCCAAGGGTGAGGAACCGGCCTATCACGATCAAAAAAGGCAGCCCTGAGAGTTCAGAGTCTGCCTACCGCATCTAGGGAATGTAATGTTGAGTCGAGGTTAAGTCCGTTTTAGACTGATCGGTACAGGCTGAGATTCAGCCGGATAGCTAGGGCCTTTAGCGATCTGTTTCAGCAGCAACACTAGCAAAATCTGGGTACGCGATGTTGCCATGCTCACCAATATCAAGACCAGCGACTTCCGCTTCAGTATCAACCCGGACCCCTATGGTCACCTTGAGCACAAAGAATACCACCAGAGTCGTAATAAACGGCCAGAGGAAGTAAGCTGCTGCTCCAGCAATTTGAGGACCAAGTTGGCCCCACCCGAAATCATAGTTGCCATTTTGAAAGAAGGGAATCCCGGATGCAATCACACCCCAGATACCGCAAGTGCCATGTACGGAGGACGCACCCACTGGATCGTCAATCTTGAATACCGTGTCGATGACAAGCACTGAAACCACCACTAACACACCGGCAATGGATCCAATGATGATGGAGGCCCCAGGGTTGACACTGTCACAAGGAGCGGTGATCCCAACCAGTCCCGCTAACATGCCATTACCTGCGAAGGTCATATCAGGCTTTTTGAAGATGGCCCAGGAGGTAAAGATCGCGCCTAATGTTCCTGCGGCAGCGGCTAAGAAGGTATTGGTCGCAATCCAACCGATATCAGGAGCGGCTGTCGTAGTAGAGCCGGCATTAAACCCGATCCAACCAAACGTCAGGATGAAGACGCCGAGCATCCCCATCGGCAGGTTGTGACCTGGAATTGCCCGAGGCTCCCCTCCAGGCCCATATTTGCCCGTCCGAGGACCTACGACCAAAGCAGCGGCTAGAGCGGCGGCTCCACCAACCAAGTGCACCACGCCGGATCCGGCATAGTCGATATAGCCCATTCCTTCTAGCCAGCCGGATGTCCCACCGTTGTAGTCGCCAAACAAGCCGTTCCAAGCCCAGCTCCCGGAAATAGGGTAAATCAGACCTGTGATGACAAGCGAGAAAATGAGATAGCTAGAAAACTTGGTCCGTTCTGCTAGTGCCCCAGATACAATCGTTGCCGCCGTGGCACAGAATACCATTTGGAAGACAAAGAAAGTAAAGGGCCAGGCATCCCCAGTACCAGCAGCATCAAAGGCTTTTCCCCAGCTGAAGGCAAACCAGTCGAGGCCAAATAATCCGGATCCATTGGCCCCAAACATGAGACCGAAGCCAATAAACCAGAAGGAGCAGGCTCCAATGGCAAAGTCGGAAATGTTCTTCATCATAATGTTGACCGCATTCTTCGCACGAGTGAAGCCAGACTCCACCATGGCGAAGCCAGACTGCATCAAGAACACTAATGCTGCTGATATCGCGGTCCAGACGATGCTGGCACTATACTGAACAGTTTCTGCTGCCAGTTCATCTTGAGCTAACGCCGGGATCTGCATCAGAGTCAGGCCCAACAGGCCAATCCCAAGTCCTAAGCAGAGGCGGCGGCCCCATGTCGCAATAGAAGGGGAACACAACAAATTTGTCAATTTATTCATCTCAACTAACCTAATGAAGGGGTCTGTAGAGTATCGAGTTATCGGGAAGGTATCGGGAGGCTCAAAGTGCATCCTGGTTGGATTCCCCAGTGCGGATCCGAACCGTGCGTTCGATGGGAGAAATAAAGATTTTGCCATCGCCAATCTCACCCGTTCGAGCAGCTGAAATCAGTTTCTCTAGGACGGTTTCAACGAGCTCATCCTCAACCACAATCTCAATCTTCAACTTCTGAAGGAACTCAACCGTATACTCGGAGCCGCGATACCGTTCCGTCTGACCTTTCTGGCGACCGAACCCTCGCACTTCGCTAACGGTCATCCCTACGATGCCGGCATTGACTAGAGCAATCTTGACCTCATCTAACTTGAAGGGACGGATGACTGCCTCGATCTTTTTCATTAACCCCCCAGTTGCGGACATAATTTCCGATATGTTGTATCACTGCTAGTTGGGGTGAATTGTAACAGGGACTACTATTTGTGGGTAATTCTGATATCTGCTATCACTTTCTATCGGCGATCGTCAAGGGCAATTGGTTCAGGATCCAGCCTGAGGCTGCTGGATTCACTGCGTTCTGTGATGTATCCCATTGTGTAGTTTGTTAAGACTCCGTTACTAGACACTACCCTGCTGAGGATCATCGTCCTCTTGCTCAGATCTGAGTTGAGCGCTTTTCAAGGCGTAAGATCTAGTCTCCAATTCCGTTCAGGATCCTGTTTCAAAACTCTACGTTGACAGGTAGTGGCCCTGGAAGGATAGGGCGTATACAGTACAGATTGATTTTGATGGTGATCTCTCGTCGGATAGATGTTGTCCGAAGATTATGTTATGGGGTGGCGAACGACTCTCATCGCTGGTGTGCTTGGGCTCCTGCTATCTAGCCTGCTGTGGAGCTGTGGTGGGGATGCTGCAGGTGGGATAGGGCCTCGGGTTGTGCCAGAGTCATCAGGGCCTGCATCCGGTTCTTCAACAGATCCTTCGGTGGGCTTTTCAATTGAGCTACGGTTTGTTGACGATACCTTCACCCCCACTCAGCGAGATCTGATTATGCAATCGGCCTCTCGGTGGAGTAGGTTGATCACAGGTGACCTGCCCAATGTTTACCTCTTGCGTGACCGCATCTCCTGCCTCACGACTCTGCCAGGGCTGGATCAATGGGTAGATGATGTGTTGATCGATGTGGGGAGTCAGCCCATTGATGGGAACGCCGGGACATTGGCAATTGCAGGCCCGTGTATTATGCGTAGTCAACCGTCGCTACCCGTCTACGGTGCCATTGTCATAGACAGCGCAGACCTGACTCGTCTAGAAAATGAGGCTTATTTTGAATCGGTCGTCTTGCATGAGATAACACATGTTCTAGGTTTCGGTGTCCTGTGGCCCTTCAACAATCTGATCGGGAATCCAGGATCTCAGGATCCGGTCTACCTCGGTTTGCAGGGCACAGCTCAGTACATTGATCTAGGGGGGCAAGGTCTCCTCCCCATCGATGCCAGTGGTGTGTCAGGTAGCCGTGATGTGCATTGGCGGGAGTCAGTCTTAGGGAATGAGTTAATGACCGGATCCTTGAATACGCTTGAAGCCAATCCCTTGAGTCGCATTACTATCGGAGCCATGATGGATTTAGGATACCAATTTCAAAATCCTCTGGCTGATGCCTATGGCTTGCCTCTGAACCTCGTGAATCAGCGTGCCCAAGTGGGGAAGTTGGTTGAATGGTCAGAGAGGATCCTGACTCATCAGGCTGAGGTTGTAGATCAGAGGGGACGGATCCTGAGACACCAGCGGTTTTGAAGACAGTTGAGTGGAGAAATCGGGGCCTAGATATGATCTGAAATTCTTTGTCCATCCAGAATCGCCTGCCCTCCTGAGGAGCCACTTGGACCAGTTGCAATGTTGATAAAACTTCAACAATACGGCCACCATTTTCGATGCCTGTTAGCACATATCGATACATGCTTATTCAAGCCTCTAAAGTCACGCCACTAAAGTAAATGGCGCTGCTGCTGAACTGGCATAGGTTTGAATAAACTACACAGCAGTAATATCCATCCCTGGCGATTAACGGGTTGCAATGTTAGGGCTCGTAAGGCATAGATGAGGGCTGTGTAGCGTTGGCAACTTTGAAATGCCCACCAACCATACTTCAGTGCAAACTTGCAACGAGAGGCTCGCCCGGATCCTGGCCTCCAATAGTGGTCAGCTTCAAATGTTCTCGTAATGCCTCTCCGATGCCAGGCTCGTTCACAGATAATCCGCTTTTCAGTAATAGCTAACGCTTGATTTTTTTCGCTAGTGGATTGAGTATGGACTCTATACTTCAAGACGACATCAGATAAGTTTGCCAACTGCCCTTGTTCTCCCAACTTCAACCACAGATCTAGGTCTTCACATAAGTTGAGAGACTCGTCATAACCTCCGACTGCTTGGACAGCTTTCAATCGCATCATTGAGCAAGGATGATTGATAGATGTGTGACCAACTAGGGCTAATTCCTGGATCTCCTCGTGGGTTGTCGGCATTGATAATGTTGTGAGCAGTCGCCCTTGATCATCAATGATCTCATAAGCACCACCAATGCAAACAATTTCCGGATGATCACGGAGAAAGCAGAGTTGTTTCTCTAATCGGTTCGGTACTGCAATATCATCAGCATCCATAATGGCAACGAATTCAGCCTGAGCTAGCTGGAGGAGCTCATTGCGAGTGGCTAACAACCCTCGTCGCTCCCGGTTTACCACCTTGATTTGAGGATTTGAGCTCGCATAGTGATCCAGGATCCGTAGGGATCTGTCTGTGGATCCGTCATTAACAATGATGAATTGAAAGCCTTGCAAGGTTTGAGAGAGGATACTCTCTACAGCAAGTGCCAGGTAGCGTTCTGCATTGTAAACAGCCATTAGAACACACACCTGTGTCACAGATTCAGTGATCAGAATCACAGAAAAGACCTCATGCTGTAGTGGTATTTTACCATGCCTTTACTACCCTATCTCGGAGAGAGAAGCACCTTACCACTCTCAGAGCAGTCCTAATATCGAGGGATGAATTACTGAGCTTATCTTCCCCTACTCGAAACACTAAAATTATAGGGAACATTAGTTAGAATATGGAGAACATTAGAATGTAGGAGACATTAGAAGTAAGTTCTCGGTGACACAATCGAACAATCTTCAAACTTAGAAAGCCTATTTGGTGCCCTCCAATGAACTTCTCAAGGATCCCTCTAGCCACAAGGACCTACTAGAGATTGTAATGATTTAGACCCCCTAAGGATTCCAGTGGGTGAAGGGGATCCTAGTGGACTTAGGTGTCCTGCTTTGCTTAGAGTCAATCATAGGTTTGCTTAGAGTCAATCATAGGATTGTAATAGTTGAACTCGGTCAAGAGTGTGCTCTGTGAAGACAGGAGCTGTTCTAGGGAGAAGTCAGTGTGGAGCTTGTTGAGAGCCACTTGATTGAACTTCTATACCACCTACTCTACTCATTGCTCAGCTTATTGTGCGCCCAGAAGTAATCGAACTTAAGAAGTAATCGAACTTAAGCAAGAAGTTTAGCTTTCATCCTAAAATCGTGTGTCTAGAAATCCCAAGTTCGGCGTTGAGGTAGCGATTATCTTACTCTGATAGTAGTTTGGTTCCAGTCTACGGATCCTGAGCCCCAAAGAGTAGAACAGAATAAGAGGCTATGTTAACCAGAGGGTATGTGATGTGTAGTGGTCATTTACGAGTACACTGAGAGGCTGATCAACTGCTTTGACTGGATTTCAGCATCTGACACTTCGGAGTGGAGGGCCCTATGGTACAACCTAAACTGATTATTCACGGTGGAGCTGGTAGTGCGCTGGATGGGGCTGAGAGTGTTGATGTTGTCCGGACCGCTTTGCGAACAGTCGTGGAAAAGGCATATCTTCTCCTTCAACAGGGGGGAGCCGCTGAAACGGCAGTGATGGCCGCGTGCCAGTTGCTCGAAGATGATCCTTTGTTCAATGCTGGCACCGGATCCGTACTGCAAGCAGATGGGCAAGTGCGGATGAGTGCAGGGTTCATGGTAGGCGATCGACAATCATTTAGCGGTGTGATCAATACCAGTCGTGTCCAGAATCCTATTCGGATGGCGCAAGCATTGCAGACGAGTGCTGATCGTGTGGTGGCTGAATCTGGTGCAGCAGAACTAGCGCGCGAGATGGGTCTACCAGTCCACAGCCCCCTCACTCCCAAACGTTTACAAGAATGGATCCGACTGAGTGAAGGCGCCACGGATGAGCGATTCAAAACATCAGTTGCCATGGGCACAATCGGTGTGGCTGCCCTTGATCAGCAGGGCCGGCTCACGGTAGGGACCTCCACCGGCGGGCGAGGGTTGGAGCGGATTGGTCGAGTGAGTGATTGTGCGATGCCAGCCGGGACCTACGCCGATGCCCACGCAGCGGTCAGTTGCACAGGGGTAGGGGAAGACATTATTGATGAGGGTCTCGCGGCTCGTATTGTGGTCCGGGTGGCGGATGGGATGACGTTGAAAGCCGCTATGACTAAGAGTTTTACCGAAGCCCGGTCTCGCCAGCGGGAGTTTGGGGCGATTGCATTGGCAGCCAATGGTGATGTGGCCTGGGATACAACTACTGACGTTCTCCTCGCGGCCTATCACACGGGGGAAGGGATCCATCTGACCCTTTAGCAACGAGGCCGGATCCTTAATCGCAATTCCCGATTGGATCCTAGGGTGTAATGCCAGACGTGCCTGTCATCAATCAGATGTGCCTGCCATCAATTGAAGTTGTTGTCATCCAGGGTTGAGCCATGAGTCTCCGAGTTTACTTTTTGCGTCACGGTGAGACCACCTTTAGCCAATCAGGCGGTTACAGTGGCGTTCTTGATGTGGACCTGACTGAGGATGGCCGAGCAATGGCTCAAGCATTTGCAGAGGCCTACAAAGAGGTGGGGTGGACCGCACTCAACTGCAGCCCCATGAAACGGACTCAACAAACCATTGCCCCGATTGCCCAGACGGTAGGTTTGGAGCCCTTGATACGAGATGGGTTACGTGAGAGTGACTACGGATCCTGGGAAGGCCGGAGTAAGGCAGAGGTGGAGCAGACCTTTACAGATGACTACTATCACTGGATGACAGAGCCCGCGTGGAACCCGCCCACTGACGGCGAAACGGCGGTCCAAGTCTCTAGTCGGGCCATGACGGTGATAGCTGAGATTGAAGATACTTACACGGATGGCAATGTGTTGGTGGTCTCCCATAAAACTACATTGCGGATCATTCTGTGCAGCTTACTCGGCATTGATTTAGGACGCTATCGTGACCGACTGGACTGGCCCGCTGCCTCCTTAAGTATTGTCAGCTTTGAACGCTACGGACCGATGATGGAACGGATGGGCGATCGATCCTACATGCCTCCAGAGTTGGTTAAACAAGAAGGTCAATAGGGCCAACTCATTAACTAGAAAACTCTCTAGCTTTGAAAACTCTAGCTTTGAAAAATAGTTTGAAGGATCTGGTCCGGGGTAATCCCTTCAATGTCACCTCCTGCCGATGTCACGGGGCGGAAGGGGCCTTCACTGGGCAACAATCGCTTCGGATCCGTGGGACCAAACAGAGCCACTAACGGGGTCTGATTCGCTACACCCAGATGCATCGGAGCACTATCGGTACACAACAGGAGGGAGGCTCCTGCGATCAACCCTGTGACCTGACCCAACTGCAGCGGGCGGGAAATCAGCAGATCTCGAAGTTGTTCGGTAAAGGCATCTGCCAAGGATCCGTCTTCCGGCCCAATCAGCAGCACAATCGGCAATTCTGGGCGCTGAGCGCGGAAGCCCTGAATGACTTTGATCCATTGCTCCACAGGATAGATTTTACGGATCCCTTTATCGATAGAGAGTTGACTAGCTCCGGGATGCAGGAGGACATAACTGGTTTGAGGATTCGTAAATAATCGTTGCCGTTCCTGCTCACACCAATCGAGCGCGGGTTTCATTACACGTACCTGTGGTGTTGCAGCAGGGATCTCGATGTCGAATCCTTGCAACAGATCCATGTACATGTGGGCTGCGTACTGTTCCTGCTTGAGGAGAACTCCATCTGTGAGCCAGGGTTCGCCGGTTCCACTCTGGATATAACCAACTCGCTTCGGGATCCCAGTGAGCCATAACAACACCCGAATCCCAAATGACCGCCCCAACGAAACGACAGCATCGTATTGCCGCTCCCGGATCCGACCCAACAAGTCACTGATATCGCCTAGTGTGATCTGCTCTTTGAACGCGGCGAACGTTAACACCTTAGTGATCGATGGACACACCTCATACGCCCCTGCCGAGCGAGGCTCAGTCATCACCTCAATATCGGCATTCGGATAAGCTTGGCGCAAGCCATCCAAGGTGGGAAAGAATAAGATTTGGTCCCCAATTCCCCCTGGAACGAGAGCTAAGATACGTTCGCGCATGTTGGAGTCCTGCCTCAATGGTCGGTGTGGCTGAGTACAATTACTGGAGTTTCCCCCAGTCCTCACTTATTGTACCGGGAAGGGTTATTCTCATCAGCGCTAAGTCCACAATTACAGGTCGCGTTAATCTGTTGAGCTTTGGGACGGTATCAGTTCAAGTCGGATCCTGAGCAGTTGACCGGTGGCCCTCAGGCCTGAGCGACTTTCCCAGAGGCACTCAACTCTTGGATGAACTTGGATTGCCCCGAGTAGCTAATAGCCAAATAATTTTCTGGACGTGTCAGCGCGACGTAAAGGAGTTGCCGTTCAACCTCCTCATCGGCATCGGCAAACTTGATGGGTAAGTCATCAGCCCAGAGTAAAATCACAGCTCGATATTGTAACCCTTTAGCTGAAAAGATAGTTTGAAATTTCACGGTTGGTTCAGTCACCAGCGTTCGTGCCCCAGATTTCCCTTTTTCAGTTAGCCAAGTAACAGGGGCGATATCTTGTTGAACATTGTCCAAAAAGCTTCTAAATGCTCCCTCATTCTGTCTCGATAGCAACCGATACAATACACCAATCTCCTGGGGTTGTAAGGGTTCAATCGGTTTACCAAACCAGTTCCCGTCTAATAATCCTTTGATGATCGTTGAGATCCGCGTTAGCTCGTCTTTTTTACTTTTAGCGAGTAATAAAATTGGGAGCTCACCGTGCCGCTGACACTTGGTTGGATCCACAGACAATGCCCGAATTCCATCTTCGCCCTCCTCATCGGACCGCGCAAATAAACTCGCAAGCTCCACAATTTGATGAGTATTGCGGTAGTTTTTATCTAGATCAAACTTGGCTGAGATTGTCCGTCCTTGCGCCTTAATCCCCAGTTGCTTCCAGTTGAGTTTGCCCCGAGAATAGAGGCCTTGGCTGGCGTCTCCCACAATCACTAAATCGCCATCTTCCGGATCCTTCATGGCTTCTAGAACACAGCGAAACCAATTGGGAACGAAGTCTTGAGCTTCATCAATTAATACAGAGTCATACCGACGGCTATCCGGTGCTGTGCCATTTTGTAATGCAGCCAGAAACCTCTGCCCGAGCGCCTCATTCTCCTCGCCAGGTTTCCGGCTGATGCTATTGCCTTTTGTCCACCCGTCGAAATGAAAGACCTGCACGTTAGGGCAATCTGCTAATGTTGACCGGAGATAGGCAGATAGCGTCAAGTTGTAGCACAGGACCAGAACATTTGGCTTAGGATCCGATTGACTAATTAGCCGCGCCCGTGCAAGCAAGAGAATTGTTTTGCCCGATCCGGCAACGCCATAGATAATGCGATGGCCCTCACCAATACTGCGAGCGTTGGTCTCTTGTTTTAGATCCAAGACTTTGATGTCGGGTTGATCCTGAACAGCTGGCGCGTTATCCGTGGTGGTACCGTCTACAGCCTGATTAATTTCAAGGATGATCTCGGGATGGATGATGGCTCGCAAAATCTGGATTTGAACAGCCGTAAATCTTTTCATGGCCCAGAACGGATTGAAATAGGCCTGTAGCTGCCCTTTCAAATCTTCTGCTGTCAATGATTCATCTTGCCAGCCTTCCAGGATATCTTTAGTGACGACTCGTTGAGGAGGAAAGGCAGCATCTAGACTCTCAACGTTGGACTGTTCCAGTTGCTCTCGACTAATGTAGGGGAGCAAAGCCAAATGCCCAAAGGGAAAGATGAACTCACCCTCTTGAACGAGTCGTTTACTCCAGAAATTGCTTTGGCAGGTATCCATTAACGAGAGTCTATAATCACGTGCTTGTCTGGCAGGATGATTGCGGCGAACCTCGGCGCCAAGCTCTCGCACCAAGACTGTCTGTTGATCAGCTGCGATAATATCACTCAATCGCCAGCCTTTAACTTCAATAATTAGCAAACCTAAATCGCGACAGATGATGACGAAATCGGGATAACGATCCTCAACAATAGGTTCATAGTAAACAACGTAGTCTTCAGGTAGTCGTTGCAGCACCGCAAACAACTTCTTCTCGCCAGCTGAGGCCCGTTGAGGAAGGCGATCCGGGATCATCTCTGCCATAGTTTCAGCCTTGAGTCCATCGCTTTTACTATACGATCCTAAGGGACACCCAGTCACTTGTTCAAAGGCCTGATGATCGGATCCCTTATCAATTGTTCTTCTGGGACTCGGATCCGTCTCCCCGTCCTGAGGCCAAATCCTTTGAATAGTGAGGACCAGAATAGATCTATTGAACAGTTTTGGCACGGGCACCTATACTTTAATATCAGCATCTGTCCATTCTCTTCAAGCTACCTTGACTCAAGTTCAAACTCTTGTTTGAGGGCATCCTGAGGTTGGTCTGATTAAAACTGAAAGGATCCGATGCTGACATGAGAGACACTTTGTTAAAATCATTCGTTAAAATCACAAGAGTCATTGTGTGGTGATGCGTGAAAACGGATAGTATCTTCTACACCCACTTTGCCCAATTCCCCGGTGTCTTCTTTGAACTGATTGACCAGGATCCGTCGGTAAGTGGGCGGTACCGGTTTGACTCAGTTGGCTCAGGAGCAGATTCCCGATAGCAGTACGCGCAGAAACTATACTGAACTAGTGGAGAGTATTCTCATCTACAAATTTCCGCGCAAGAGTCACAAGGAGATAGCGGCAATGTTGGGAATCAGTGATCCTGCTCAAATTGCTCAACTGACAGGACTGCCTCTAGAACGAGTCCATCAGCTTCAAACTGAACATCGCTAACGGATCCCCACAGAAAAAATAGGATCCACAGCGATGAATGCTCACAGAAGCCCTGGGGTTTGCAGGATCCTAGTGAACATAGGGTGACAGGACTGCTAATCCACCGAGGATTGAACACTTTGATGTCTACTCAGGATTGTCGTCTGTCCCTCAGGATCCCTAAGTTACGGAATTCGGCGACTCAGAGGACGGTCAGGATCCGACGATTCACCATCCTAAAGGCTTGATTCACCATAGAAATCTCTCTTTTGTGGGCCAGAATAACTCAGCTGTCGGTTTTGACCACTCAGTTCACCATTTTGACCACTTAATTTTCGGTTACAACCACTCAAATGTCACTTTTGACCACTCAATTCACTCTTTTAGCCACTCAATCCACCTTCTTTGCCAAAAGGATCCCAATCAAAACGTGATGTGTACCCGCCTGAGCCGGATCCTTCCCCGTTAATCCAACTAACCTGGGTGAAATTTAGGATCCTAAACCCTTCCACAATGTTGCCTCGAATTCTGTTGTGCGACTCCTGGGCAAAGGGAACTCCCTGAGCGGATCTAGATCGGTTTGTTAGTTAGGAGATGGTACCCGTCTGGAACCGATACCCGGTTTGAATTGAGGTGAACCTGGATAGAGTTGAAGTTAGGTCATAACCCAACGGCTCAAGCCTCAGCCGCCGCGTGTTGAAGTTTCAAATAGTCCACCAAAGCCCGCAACCCTAGGGTGTAGCTGTTCAGCCCAAACCCACTAATCTGACCGACTGCCACCGGGGCGATATAAGAATGATGGCGAAACGGATCCCGACGATACACATTACTAATATGCACTTCCACTGTAGGCAGTCCCACCCCCGCAATCGCATCTCGGATCGCAATACTGGTGTGAGTATACGCCCCTGGGTTAATTAGGATCCCTTGGGTCTCAGTCAACGCCTGATGAATGGCATCAATCAACTGTCCTTCGTGGTTGGACTGGAGGATCCGAAGCGACACCCCGAGGTCCTGAGCGAGTGATTCCAGTGCTTGGTCAACGTCTTCTAGTGTGAACTTACCGTAGATACCCACTTCACGAGTCCCGAGCAGATTGAGATTAGGGCCATGTAAAACCAGAAGCTGCATCACTTGCTCCTCAGACGATCATCATGATGGAGGGTTACTCAAGCTGGGTCACTCAAGCTGGGTCACTCAAGCTGGGTCACTCAAGCTGGGTCACTCAAGCTGGGT
>CAYUEE010000056.1:0-29793 GCA_964443615.1 uncultured bacterium
GTATACCGGTCTGTTAGTCCTGCTTAGAGCCTGTAGATTCAGTAGAATAGTGATGATCTTTTGCAGCATCTCGGGGTAATCCCATGTCTCAACGTGTGCGTAATATCCTCATTGCTCTGGCCGTGGTGGTTCTGAGTGCAGCTTTGTTAGTTGGCAATAATGTCCGAAATCAATCTGTCAGCCTGGAGAGTTTAGCCGCTCAGTCAGTGCCGTTGGAGGTCGCGCGCGGTAATGGTCGTCCCTCGCTAGTTGAGTTCTACGCCGACTGGTGTACAACCTGTAACTTGATGGCCGCCATGATGGCAGGGTTGAAGCAGGAGTATGGTAACGAGATTAACTTCGTGATGCTCAATGTCGACAATCCCAAATGGCTCCCAGAACTCGGATCCTATCAAGTTAACGGGATTCCTCATTTCGTGTTTATGTCTTCTACAGGCGAGACATTGGGGACAGCAATCGGGGAGCAACCAGAATCGATTATGGCGGCTAATTTGATCGCACTGAAGTCAGGAGATAGCGCTATTCAATCTGCGCAAGGCCAAGCATCGACGGTATCAGCCGAACGGGAAGCCCTTCGCCAGCCGGATCCTCGGAGTCATGGGTAAGGAATGTTGTGTTGAGTCGGCGGATCCTACTGTCAATCTCAAAAATTTAACGTCGTAAATAACTGGTCTACCCATCAAGTCTATTACCTAGTGCATATTGCTTGGCCAGGACTGCTTTGCTTGAGAACAACTCTATAGTTTGCTCATTCCTATGACTGCTCGTTCCTTAATGGTGGTAGGCACATCATCCCATGTGGGCAAATCGCTAGTAGTGACAGCGTTGTGTCGGATCCTACAGTGTGCTCACCAACGGGTCACTCCATTCAAATCTCAGAATATGTCGTTGAATGCCTATGTGACTGATCAGGGGCATGAAATCGCCTACGCACAAGCTGTTCAAGCCTGGGCTGCTCGCACTCCTCCGCATGTAGATATGAATCCCATTCTGTTGAAGCCCCAAGGATCCATGCGCTCCCAGGTCATTTTGAAGGGAGAGGTGTTTGGAGTGTATCAGGCCCAAGACTACTACAATAAAGTGTTTATACCCGGTTGGCAGGCGGTCACTCAATCGTTGCAACGATTACAGCAGCAGTTCGATTGGATTGTGTGTGAGGGGGCAGGGAGTCCGGCGGAGGTGAATTTACGCTCTCGGGATCTAGTGAATATGCGAGTAGCAATGCATCTGCAAGCACCTACTTGGCTAGTTGCTGATATTGATCGCGGGGGGGCATTGGCACATGTCGTAGGGACACTGCAGTTGCTGACACCGGAAGAACGGATATTGGTTCAAGGGATTGTGATCAATAAGTTCCGAGGGATCCGAGACCTCTTGCAACCTGGTTTGGACTGGTTAGCTGAATACACAGGCGTCCCGATCGTTGGGGTGTTGCCGTGGGTAGACTTGGCCTTACCAGCAGAAGATTCGTTGACGTTGCTGGAGCAGAGGGGGACATCTCGATCCAAGCATGAGCTAGATATTGCTGTGATTCAGCTGCCCCGGATCTCGAATTTCACCGATTTTGATCCCTTGCGAGCAGAGCCCACAGTGAACCTGAGGTACGTCCGCCTACAGGATCCATTAGGTCAACCTGATGCTGTAATTTTGCCAGGCACAAAGGCAACTCTCGCTGATCTAGTTGCTTTACACCAGTCAGGTTTAGCGGCGCAATTACAACGGTATCAAGGATCCTTAGTAGGCATTTGTGGTGGATTACAGATCCTGGGAGACTCGATCGCGGATCCCTCCGGTCTTGAGGGGGTGGTGGGGGAGATGGCAGGACTGGGCCGCTTACCATCGGTCACTAGGTTGGATGGCTCTGCGCAGAAGGTGACACAGTGGCGGACGACAGCTGCACGATGGCCTGACTCAGCGCCAATTCAAGGATATGAAATTCACCAAGGGCAAACAGTATTTAGTTCTGGAGTAGTCCCGCTGCTAGAGGATCCTGCGCTGGGGGCTGCAGTAAGAGATGGATCCGTGTGGGGGTGTTATCTGCATGGTTTATTTGATAACCACCGGTTCCGGCGACTGTGGCTGAATCAGGTGCGGGCTCAAAAAGGGTTGGATCCTTTGCCACTGACAGACGGTCACTACGCTGAGGATCGCGATCAGCTATTTGACGAGTTGGTTGAACGTTGGCACCCTCACTTGGATATATCTAGACTCGGTCTCGAACGTTGATTGCCCCATTTTAGAATTTGTACTCTGCAGAACAAATTGGACACAGAAAAAGCAGGAGGTTTGAACTCTCCCGCTCATCTCATCAAATCTAATACCCATTGAGGGTCAGGTCCGCACTAACTCAACATCGGTCTGAGGAATCAACTCTGAGGCTAACTCGGCGCCACCTGTTGCCCTGCTGGGCTGTCTGTCGACCGCGATCTATCTTGGTCTCCTAACGTGGCTATATGAGACCTGGCCCTCGCCGCTTAGTATCCCGCTCCTCCGTCAACTCTCCCTCGCCATCAACTCGACGGATCTCCTGCAGCTCTTGAGCTCGTTCGAATTGGCGTTGAATGTTCTGCTCACGAAGGTCACCGGGCTCTTCAATGTACATCTCTGGTTCAATCGCATAATTGTTGAGCAATCCCTCACGGTCCACAGTATAGCCAGTCGTTGTATCGACGGCCCCTTCCCGGTCCGGCGCTTTGCGAAATTGGTCCCCCTCTCGCTCCATTCGGGCTGCCACCTCAGAGGGCATAATACCTCGATCATAGTTGGGAGCCTGATCTGAGGTGGGGTTAGTAGTTGGATTAGGGTCTGTCATCATGGTCTCCATATTTACCTGGTCTGCATAAATGAATCTGCGTAAATGAGCTGGATCAAACTGAAATAAGCTTTGACAGTCAAGCTGAAATATCAGCAGCAGATTGCACTGAACTCAACGCCTTACTTCATTCACTTGTCGGTCCTGCCTCTCTGCGGAGTTTACTAATCGATAGAAGGAACACCTTCTGGGCGCTCTTTATCCTTCCAGCCGACAGGGCGCTTAGAGTTGTACCAGGCAACGGATCCGATTAAGGTAGCAGCAGTAAACCCAATGGCAATAGTAGCGGTCGCGGCGACAGGGAAATGAGAGGATCCCTCAGCAACAGCAGCAGCACCCGTAATCTCAGCCAATAGATAGGACATTCAATGACCTCTAAACTTTCGTTTCTAACCACAAATTACAAGGAGCCTGTGAACACACCGTGAAGTGGAATGCCTTTACAGATTGTGAATAAATGGAACTTCAAAAGCAGCTCTTTTTCAAGGTTAGATCAAGTGAGGGGACGGCGGCTACGATCAGGCAGCAAACTAAGGGCGAGCGCACCAATCAACACTACAGCAGTTAAGTACACAGCAGGCGAGTAAATGTTACCCGTGGATTGAATGAGCCATGTAGATACCAACGGAGCTGTTCCACCTACAATCCCAGCCCCCAAGTTGTGTGCAATAGAATATCCCGTCAACCGAGTTTCTGTGGGAAACATTTCCGCAAACATGGCTGGAGCAACTCCTAGGACACAACCAACAAACAGACCAAATCCAATTTGACTCAACCACACTGACACAGTGCCCTGCTGCAGTAAAACAAAACCGGGGTAGCTCAAAACTGCCACATTAATGATGACGATTAGTAACAACGTCCGCCGCCGCAAGAAGCGATCTGACACCCAACCCGATACAGGAATCACACCAATCAAGAGGGCAATCGCTACCGAGTTAATCAAGAGGGCTTGGTCTAAAGGGACGCCCGCAAATTTTTCCATGTAAGTCGGCAGATAGACGAGGGGGATGTAAAATAGAACACCACAGCCGCTTGCAAAAATGGAGGCTCGAACTAAAGTCGAAAAATTCCGCTGAATCCCCTCGACTAAAGAGATCGGCTCAGACTCAGACTGACTCTCTTCAAAATAGGCTGACGAGGGCAAATTGGTCCGGATCGCTAATGCTGTCAATCCAATCGCACCCCCCAGCAAAAACGGCAGTCGCCATCCCCACTCGCGCAAGCTGGCCTCCGGCAAAACAGCTGTCATAAATGCTGCCAATGCTGCTCCCAATAGCGTTCCGGACATGGATCCGACATTCGTAAAACTAGATGCCAAGCCTCGTTGCCCCTCAGGAGCCGTCTCTGCCACATAGGTCACGGATCCACTAAATTCTCCACCCACAGAAAGCCCTTGGACTAGGCGCAAAATCACCAGCAAAACTGGAGCTGTCAAGCCAATCTGGCTGTAATCGGGTAGCAAGCCCAGACAGAACGTAGGGATTGCCATCATTAGCACTGATAAATACAACTCCTGACGCCGCCCAATCCGATCTCCGATATACCCGAACAGGATGGCCCCCAGAGGTCGCATAATAAACCCAGCCGCGAATACGCCGTAGGTCTGCAGTAATGCCGCAACTTCACTTTTGTTAGGGAAAAATAATGAAGCAATAATAGGCGCAAAATACCCATACAAGGCAAAGTCATACCATTCCACTAAATTACCAATGGCCCCTGCAATCACGGCCTGTCGTGTTTCCGGATCCCAGTCAGCAATGGAAGTCCCTTCACCCTCACCAGTCTCTTCTGTCTTGTCTGAGGATAGATCTGAGGGGGCTGAAAAATCAGACGAAGGGAACGGATCCTGTGCAGTCAAGTTCTCTTGTTGATCCTGTTGATCCTGTTGATCCTGTTGATCCAAAGATCGATCGGGAGAGCTCTCAGGATCGATCTCTAACCCACTACTGGCTTCAAGATTGGTCTGCAATATGTCCTCTTCTTGTAAAGGCCTGTTTATAGATTGAGTTTCTTCGGTCATAGTTTGCTCAAATCGTCAGCACTAACGGTTCCTGTAGTTTAGAGACTGAATACGATGATCTCGTGACCACAGATTAAGCCAGTGTATCAACTGGATTCAGTTCATCATTCCCTCACCTACCATAGTTAAAACCTTGAGAGCCCTTCCAGACCTTCCTTACCTTAGGACTTCTAGTTCATGACACCTAATCCCATAACTTTAGAGGCTGTCTACCCAAGCCTGTGTGCGCCGTTCCCCGTAGAGCTCATCGAAGTTCGTCCTGGAGTAACCAATCGTGACAAAACTAAATCTCTTGCCGCCCCCTACGCCGATGTTCGTGTTTACCAGCAGCGACTAGATGACATCGTTGGTCCGAGTCACTGGCAAGTGGTCTACCGCCCATGGGATGACAAAGCTGTGATCTGTCAACTCGGCATCTTGGGGGTTGTCCGCGAAGATGCTAGTGAACTGACTGGGCAAGGTGATTATCAATACACTACAGCCATTGCTCGTGCCTTCAAACGAGCTTGTACCACCTTTGGTCTAGGTCGCTACCTCTATAATCTTCCGGCTGTTTGGGCAGACTACGAGGCCTCCCGCCGCAGTTTTACCAACCCCAAAGCTGTAGTTCGAGAGATTTATCAGAAAGCAGGAATCCTAAATGCCACAGCCTCCCCCAGTCCCAAACCCTCTGCAACCTCCACCCCCTCCAGTACTCCCACCCGACCGCAATGGTCTAAACCTACACCGCGCTAAATCTATTGGATCATCACCCACAGGATTGAATTCATATTGAACTGTATTGAATCCACCTTGAATCCATATTGAATCTGTATTGACCGTCAACCTTGGATTGCTTACCATGACTACTCTGCACAAACCTTTACAACGCCTCCATATTGAAGTTACCAATGTTTGTAATTTCAAGTGTGAGTTCTGCCCTGATGCCATCATGGGTCGAGCCCGAGGTCACATGGATCCTAACTTACTTGAACAGATTCTAGATGAGGTCGCCACAGACCATCTCGCCGACATTATCACCTTTCATCTAATGGGTGAGCCGATGATCTATCCCACCATTTTTGAAGCTATCGCCCAAGCTATCCACCGCCGCTTGAATCTGCACCTTACCACCAATGGCAGCACCTTTGCCCTCAAACCCAATCACATTGACCATCTTGTGGCCTCTGGGATCCCTAAAGTCACTATCTCCCTGCAAACCCCAGATCCTGACACCTTCACCATTCGAGGGGCTCCTCCCCGGCTAACCCCCACCGCCTATTTCGAAGGTATCACCCAGTACCTCCAAGCCCACCTCCAATCTAATACCCCCACCCGAGTCCACATCAAATTCCTTGACACTACGCCTCACCCCTTTCTAGTTCCTCACAAATCCCTCTCCGTTATCGATGGGGAAACAGCCATGCGACAGGAACTCACTACTTGGGCTACCCGTATCTTTGCTAACTTAAATCACCCCAACACCCCCTCCCCTGCACAACTTCAACACCGGATCCGTCAACATCGTTCTGGGCAATGGCAAATTATCGAATTAACACCCCGCCTTGCCTTTGAAACCTTCCCTCTAGACAGCTGGGGCAATGTTGAAAAAGATCAAGTCATTCCTGCCACATTTGGGTATTGCAATGGCGCATCTCAGCAAGCTGGGGTCCTCTACGATGGCACAGTGGTTCCTTGTTGCAAAGACTATGAGGGTCTGATTCCATTGGGACATGTGACAGAAGCTCCATTGCGAGAGATTTTGAACGGATCCTCAGCCTGTGGGCTACGTCAGGGGTTCGACCAATTCAAAATTGAAAACCCAGTATGTCAGCGCTGTATTGGAGCCGATACTCAGCAAAAAGCGTGGTTACGTCAGATTGGCTCCATAGCTTACTTCAAACTCTACCGGCCCTTACTACAACGTCTACGACCGGGGTGGGGTGAGGTCTAAAGTGAAGGATCCCCGTTCTCGATCCCGACGGATCAAATAGTCAACTAGTCGGTCTAACCGTTCCACGGCCGCCGTAGTAGAAGCTAACACTTCCTGCATTTGGGTAATTGACTGAGTTAACCGAGCCACTGAGTGTGCAATCTCAGCCTGAGCTCCTGTTAGTTCTGGTTGATATTGAGACATTTGCATTTGGGCATCCGCCATCCGCGCCTGAGTCTCAGTAATTCGCTCGACAGAGTGGATTAACATGCCTTGACTTTTCGCAATATTTTCAAGAATATCGGCCAGGCGCTCAATACGTTCATCCGTCCATACTTCCGAGCTCATACATAACTCCGGTAGACTTAGCAAAGGTAACATCTTAGGCTATGGATCCCAGTTGACCCTCAGTTAAAGTCAGTATAGCCTGTTGCTTCATCCTCTACTGGCGTTTTCTGATGGATACTCTGGCTTCTCCTCTCGTGTTTTGTGACTTTGATGGTACCATCACCGTGCAGGAAACCTTTGTGGGTATGCTTGAGCGATTTACACCCCAGTTGTGGTCCACCTTGAAACCCGATATTTATAGCCTTCAACTGTCTTTGAAAAATGGTGTACGTCAATTGCTGGAGAGCATTCCCTCCCAGCGCTATCCCGAGATCCTGGAGTATATGTCTACCCAACCCCTCACTCCGGGCTTCCCAGAATTCCTAGAGTTTCTTGATCACCACGATATCCCCATCGTCATCGTCTCAGGGGGGTTACAGGATATGGTAGAGACCGCATTAGGATCCCTGGTTCAGCAGGTGAGAGCGATCCATGCCGCTCATGTCAACACAGACAGCCCCTACCTCAAAGCACTCTCCGAATTTGAAGGTGATACCGAGCTAGTGGCTAAAGTAGATGTGATGAATCACTACGGATCCGAGACGACAATAGCGATTGGAGATGGAGTTACTGATTTGAATATGGCTTTGCACGCGTCTCTTGTATTTGCTAAGTCATCATTGGCGCGTTACCTAGATGATCGAAAGCATTCTTATATACCTTGGACAACTTTTTTCGATGTCCGAGATGAACTGGCTAGACGCTGGCTAGAGACCGTCGATCGGAGCACGCCTCTACATGGTCAATAGCACGTGTAAGGATCTCAGTCCCTTGTTCCACACTCTCTATCCGGCACAGCTCACCTCGAAAGCCAGCGGCACCCGGAAAGTCCTTGACATACCAGGTCATGTGCTTGCGAGCTTGACGGATCCCTGAATGCCCTTTGTACTCCCATAACGCTTGCAAATGCTCTCCTGCTAGCATTAGTCGTTCCCGGACTGTCGGAACTGGCTTCACCGCTCCTGTCTTGAGGAAATGATCCACCTCTCCGACCAAAAAGGGATTCCCCATCGTTCCTCGTGAACACATGACGCCGTCCGCTTGAGTGGCTTCTAAGCACTCAAGTGCTGCTTTAGCCGAAAAAATATCGCCATTCGCAATTACAGGAATTGAGAGAACTTGTTTTACCTTGGCAATCCACTCCCAGCGAGCAGTTCCGTTAAACCCTTGCGCTCTCGTTCGGCCATGCAGAGTCATCAGTTGAGCGCCAGCATTTTCCAGCCGCTTCGCAAACTCAAGAATATTAATCTCTGTATCTGACCATCCCAGACGAGTTTTAACTGTAACTGGTACTGAGACTGCCTTGGAGACTGATTCAACAATAGCTGCTGCTGTATCAGGATCCCTGAGAAGAGAGGACCCACCTCCGTTCTTCGTAATTTTATTAACTGGGCAGCCCATATTGATGTCGACGATATGAGCCCCTTCATCGACTGCCATCTGTGCAGCTTCAGCTAGGAACTGCGGCCGACAGTCAAATAGCTGAATACCAATTGGAGCCTCATCAGGGCTAACTTCCATAATCCGCGGTAAGTCCCGGCAGTAGTGTAATCCAGTTGCATTTACCATTTCGGTGTACATCAAACTGGTGGGTGCGTACCGTCGGACAAATCGGCGGAATACCTTATCCGTAACGCCAGACAAGGGCGCTTGAAACACTCGGCTCTGCACCACATATCCGCCAATCATCAGAGGTGCAGCCAGTCGTTCCTGAATCTCAGGCGGTAGTGCAGATGTCATAGCGTTAGGCCATCCGGGATCTTAATTCAATCTAGTTTGGCTAGCAAAGCATCTTAACCTTCTTTGTTCACAAAATAGAGCAGCCCCATGATGCGTGCCCGCTTCACAGCAATGGTCAACTCACGTTGTTGCTTAGCAGTTAGACCTGTAATGCGACGGGGTAGAATCTTGCCGCGTTCGGTCACAAACTTTTTCAACAACTCAATGTCCTTGTAATCAATAGGATCCCCCGGCTTAACGGGTGACATCCGTCTGCGCATATACGCCATAAGTTACACCTTTTGTACGCCTTCAGTTCGTCTGTTTTCGGAGTGTTTGCGTGTGAGCGTTCTCATGCAATCTCAGAGTGTCGGGCCTGTCGGTCTACAGGACTGCATATCAGCCCACGCAAGACTAAGGAATGAGAGATGACAGTGGAATCGTCAAACTACTTAATTTCCTTATGCACTGTGTGAGTATTGCAGTGAGGACAGAACTTCTTAAGTTCCAGTCGTGATGTAGTGTTGCGCCGATTTTTCATAGTGGTGTAACGATTCACACCTGGCGAACGTTTAGCCTGATTTGTCCGACACTCCGTACACTCGAGTGTAATGATCAGCCGCGCACCCTTCGGTTTAGCCATAGGTCATCAAGATAGATAATAGAATTGACATCAAACGCGACCTCCTATTATCTATCCTCCCGCTAGAATAATCAACCCAGAATCAACGTCTTTCTTCATGGTCTTCTAGATTCTCCTCCCCAGTCCTCCGTTCTGCGATCCCGTTTTCTGATCTGGGGGTCCCTTGGGCCTTGATCTCTGGGCTCGGGGGGTCTTCGATCTGGGTTGCGAGGAGGCAACGGCTCACGTGAATCCCACCGTTTTGGATCCCGTGATTCTACTTCTCGTGGCTTCACAGGAGGCTGCCGGCGGGGCTCCTGCCATCTAGAATCTCGTGAGCTGGACGGTGATGGGTTTTGCGGCTCCTGCCACCTCGGATCCTGACTTTCCCTCGTGGAGCGGTTGTAAGCTTGGTCGGCTGCAGAACCCGAGCTGAGACCTATATCTTTTCGTAGTCGCTTGATTTGATCCGATAGATCAGCAATAGTTTCGTTCCGACGCGCAATTGCCAGTAGATTCTGCGCAGCTGCTTTGATATCATCGGCAGCTTCTCCCTCTGAGACTTCTTCCAACCACTGGATCACCTTTTCATCTAAGTCGTAGCCTTTTTCCGCCTCAACCACTTGGGTTCGACCCGCCCGATCATGCAATGTTTGGCGCTTCTCTTTATCAAAGACGGCAAAAAGAGCATCAGCACCCAGCGGTACCACCAAGGATTCCGTCAACACTAATAAAGAGGTCACCCCCTCACGAGCTACTGAGCGAATCAGGCTAGGTGATTGCTCTGTTTCCTTATCAATAGTCTTGATATTCAGGAGCCATTTCCCTAAACTTTGGCCGGCTGGTTGTGATTGAAAGTAACCCCGATTCACTAACCATGTGGTGAAGAAAGCACCATAACCAACAAAGTTGACCGCTTCAGCCCCTGTTCCCACCATGGCTGCAATACCTTGAGCGACATAAGACACACCAAGGCCTAATCCAAAGTCAAGTGCAAAGGCTCCAATTCGTTTCTGCCACGATGCCAATTTAGGTCCAGCCAACGGATCCGTTGCGTCCGTTTCTGGTTCTGGCTCCGGTACCTCTAACCTTGCTGCTGGTGGAGGCAAGGCCGAGAAGGTTTGCCATTCCGTTCGGGACCGTTCCGCTGGGCGGGGTTCAGCAGGCCTAGGCTTGGGACGCGGGTTAGACTGAGGCCGTTGAGGATAGGGTTTGGGGTCGGTCATTGTACTTGAACAAGATGGATTTGCCTATCTTAGCTCTAACATCCCATGACTCTTTATGACCACTGATCATAATTAATCGAGAAGTCAATGGAAATATCTCAATTCTTACCTAGCTAGCAGATCCCCGTCACTCCAGGCATGAGAACTACCCTTCAATCTTAATTTCGCCCTCTTGAACTTTCCGCTGCAGAGTCTTAATCATTTCCATATCATCATCCGAGATCACAGCATCAGTTCCTTCTAGTGAGCTCATGACCTGCTTAAACTCCGATAGTCGCAGCTTACGATTCCGGATAGCATACGTCACTGTCTTCTTAATTAATGACGATGAGTTCATAGGATCCTCGAATTACAGTCAGAAATGGGAGTTTGACCAAAATAGATTGTGAGTAAAACAACACTAGCAAAGCTGAGGCTACTACAAGTTTAGTCTCAGTAGTTGATGAATAACCGAGAAATAAGTGAATATAACTAAACCCTACTGCGCGGGTATGAATCAGGTAGGCATCAGAAAAGATAAGGACCCTAATCGCTTCACACAATCAGGGTCCCAACACATACATGCAACAAGAGGTTTAGAATAAACCGCCAAGCTCAACGATCAGGTCAACCAAATTAGCAAAGGACAGGAAGTTGGATAACGCTCTCAAAGTGTCACCAGAGTTGCCGCCAGCAGCACCACCATCGATAGTCTGATCAGAGAAGCTGAAGGTGAAGTCCTTCAAACCACCAGCTACAACTTCCTGCTGAGCGTTAGTGAGTTCAGACCAAGCATTGTTAGACATTTTACGAGCTCCTTAGATGGAATGTGAGTGTTGTCAATAGCGATAGGAAACGATTCAAATCAGGCTCAGATGTAAGCGGTATATCCTAGAAGAGACCGCCAACCTCAGTTAGAAGACGGAAGAGAGCAGAGAAAGACACTAGGTCAGCGAAGACGATGAAGGAATCGCCTGTGTTGCCACCAGCACTGGGAGTGCTACCCAAGAAGCCACCACCGGCACCACTGATTGTCTGAGTGCTAAAGCTGATGGAAGTATCCTTCAATCCACCTGCTGTTGTCTCTTGCTGCACATCACCGAGGGATGACCACAGCTCCTGCTGTTGCATGCTCATGGAAAACTCCAAGTTGTAAATAGTCTTAAGTACACCAGGCTCGACATCCAACACTTCAGAAAGCAATTGCTCTGAAATATATGAAACTAAACTTCAGTCTACCTGAAAATCTCTGCCGATCAAGTACAGCTGCGAACAAGCTGAAGGCTGCCCTTAGCAGAAATCACTTAGAAACCACCGCCAGCTTCGAAGAGAAGTCGGATAAAGCTGACAAAAGTAACTAAGTCCGCAGCAATTTCAAGCGTGGCACCACTGTTGCCAAAGGCTCCACCGCCCTCCAATGTCTGACGGTCAAACACATACTCAACGTTTTTGATCCCCCCAACGATGGCCTCTTGCTCAGACCCCGATAGGATTCGCATCTCAGGCAGATGTTTTGAATAATGCATACTCTTTCTCCAGCCCTAACAGGCAAGAACGTCATTCAGTACCCAGGCCAACTTACCCAATCTCGCACTGATATACCCCATCTGGTATACCCCATCAAGATATCCAGAGTAAGCTGTTCAACAAAGGCCAAACCCCAGCTGAAGTTGGTTTACAGGAAGGACAAGAAGAAGGGAGACGTCGGTAAGGTCGGCAAGAATGGAGTCTCACCAAAGCCACCACCTACATCCACATTGAAATCGAGGAAGCTGGTGAACTTCAAAAGTCCAGATAAGATGTCAGCCGTACCCCCACTGTTGCCTAGACTGCCATCCTCAATAAATATCTGCTCTACAACATTTGTAAAGTTCTTAAGTCCACCTGTGGCCGACTCCTGCTGGGACGGATCCAGAGTGACCCAAAGGTCCTGAACAGGCCGATCATTAACCTTCACTTGAGCACCTCAATGTTGACATCGAAAGACACATTACCCAACCTAGCGATATCGGAAGGCCTTTTGCAAAGCTGGTCGCTAGTTGAAAGAACTTCGAATGGAATGAACCAAGAACCGGAGTCGCACTCCCCTTCACAGACTAGAAGAGGCCACCAAACTCAAAGGTAAAGTTTAAGAAGATGACGAATTCAATTAGACTAGTCAGGATCCTGAGGGTACCACCAGTATTCCCGTCCTCGCGAGTCTCAGGGCCAGCTGACAGACCACCAGTTACCGCTCCCTGGGACTCCTCAGAGAGGGAAGTCCAAAGGGCCTGAGTTCCATGCAGGTTGTACGGATTCATTGTTGTATCTCCACTAGAGATGTCATCGGTTGTCAAGCACAAGGACTACGCCCTATGGAACAGGCTCCCGCAAGAGGTCGTTCCGGTCAAGGTCATGGTCTTAGCCGAAGAAGCCACCATTTTCGCCAGTGAGGAAGCCTGCAACAGTAGGACGATCTCCAAAGAGACCACCAACTTCAGTAAATAAGCTGAAAAGACTTGCAAAGCTAACAAGGTCAACGAGCAGAAGAAATTCATTGCCAGAACTACCAGCAGCTGTACCCAAGCCAGTCAAGTCTTGATTGCTGAAGCTGATGGTTGTGTTTTTGAGGCCAGCGTTCACGAGCTGCTGCTGATCTTCTTTGATGTCAGACCAAAGGGACGAGTTTACGTTCATCCTTACACTCCTAGATTGGCTAGTAGTCATCTCACGAGCTTCACACTGTATTGCCCATGTGAGGTTGAGATACAGTGCTTCCACTTATCTCTCCCCTGCATATACTACGTGAACATTCTTTTTTCGTCTAGATCAGACCCCTTCAGATTTTGGCCTCCCCTTGTAGGATGACATAGGATTTCTAAGTAAAAAAAGATCTTAAGAGTGCCTAATCTAGCCACTCTTTCTGTATCGCTGTAAACATAGGTATTCTGATGTGGTCTCACTGTACCAAACGCTCTCAGGCCAAGCTTAGACAGGATCCTGCTCTTATGCCTATCAATCTAGTGGTGCAATTCTCAGGGCACGATTGCAAGGGAAAGGTAAGCCCTCAAAGTAAATATAAAGTCTCAATCAACGTTTGGAGAATAAGTCTTTGAGTTTCTGTTCATCCCAGCGTCCAGATGCTTACTGACGCCTAACCTAGATGAACGTATTATCAAGAATAAGACTGAGTAGGATCCCTAGGTATAGAGTGAGACAACCCCTAAATGCTCCGTGAATACACTACCGTAGGCTTCAAAAGTAGTCTAGAGTTTAGGGCTATCTCAAGTGTTGAACAGGACAGGCGAGATCCTGATTCAACTTATTGTTTAGTTTTGTGCTTAACCTGTCAGCTAATCCCCGATTGAGTTGGATACATACTGACGGGCTGGGCGTTGTTTGTGTGAAACTAAGCTGCAGGTTTAGTAAAGTAAGCCTGGTTTCCCTCTCGGTTTCTCATCTCAGTTTCCCATGGGTCTCCCTGAAGGCACCTTAGGGAGTCGGGTGCTAGCGCCTTGAGTCTTCTGTTGTTCACTGGGCCATTGCTCATGAAATTTCATTGCACGATGCAGCATAGCGAAGAAGATTGCGGAGCTGCGTGTCTGTCATCTATTGCGAAGTTCCACGGGCGGGAGTTTGCCATTAACCGGATCCGAGAAGCCGTGGGAACGGGTCAGTTGGGTACAACGCTACTGGGGTTGCGACGGGGGGCAGAGCAGTTAGGGTTTGATGCCCAGGCGGTGCAGGCCTCCTCACAGTTGCTCGACCGATTGAATGAAGCGCCGTTGCCCGCGATTCTGCACTGGAAAGGGAATCATTGGGTGGTGCTTTATGGCCATAAGGGGAAGCGCTACGTAATTGCGGATCCAGCGATTGGGGTACAACACCTCTCTCGTCAAGAGTTAGTGGCAGCCTGGGCCGATCGTGTGATGCTGCTGATCTCACCTAATCAGGCCTTTTATGAGCAGGCAAACGACAAGGTTAGCGGGTTTGGACGATTTCTGCGCCGGATTTTGCCCTACCGAGCGGTGATTGCGGAAGCCTTCCTCATCAATGTGGTGCTGGGCTTACTGTCTCTGACATTTCCGTTTTTGATTCAGATTTTGACGGATGAGGTTCTCGTTCGTGGTGACCAGCGGTTGTTGGGAGCCTTAGCCACCGGTGTGATCATCATGAGTATTCTCAGCAGTGGTTTGCAGTTGGCGCAGTCGAACATGATTGCCAACTTTGCCCAACGGCTGGAATTTGGGTTGGTCCTAGATTTCGGGCGTCATATTCTGCGATTACCACTGGCGTATTTTGAAGCGAGGCGTAGTGGTGAGGTCGTGAGCCGTTTGCGGGATATTCAGGAGATTAACCGGCTGGTATCACAGGTGGTGATCAACTTGCCGCGTCAGTTCTTTGTGGCGCTGGTGTCATTTTCCATCATGGGGGTGTATAGCTGGAAGTTGACCGGCGCAGCAGTAGCGATTGCCGCAGCGATGTCGGTGACAACAATCCTATTTTTGCCCACATTACAACGGAAAATCCGACGGTTGTTAGCCACAGAAGCTGAGAACCACGGTGTGTTAGTGGAAATGTTTAAGGGAGCCTTGGCGGTTAAGACGACAACGGCGCAGGTGCAACTATGGGAAGAGTATCAGACCAAGTTTGGACAGTTAGCCAATTTGACCTTTAGTACCATTCAGATTGGCATCATTAACTCGACATTTTCGGGATTAGTCTCAAGTATTGGAGGAATTTCCCTTCTATGGTTCGGCAGTACATTAGTGATTGGTCAAGAGTTAACGATCGGTCAACTGCTTGCCTTCAAGAGCATGAACGATAACTTTTTGGTGTTTGTTGGCGGTGTGATTGGGTTTATCAGTCAATTTGTGCGGGTGCGAGCCGCGAGTCAACGTTTAGGTGAGGTGATTGATGCCACGCCAGAAACTGATAATGAGGACCGCAGACCTTACGCTCCCTTGCCCTCTGATGTGAATGTATCGTTTGAACATGTGGGCTTTCATTATCCAGGTCGGGTTAATTTGCTCCATGATTTCTCGGTGACAATTCCCGGTGGCAAGGTAACGGCGGTGATTGGCAAGTCGGGGTGTGGCAAGAGTAGCTTGGCGAAGTTGATGACGGGGTTGTACTCACCGCAGGAGGGAAATATCCGCATTGGGCTATACAACATTCAAGATCTATCGTTGGATGGGTTGCGGCGACAAGTGGTGATGGTGCCGCAGGAACCTCATCTCTGGAGTCGATCTATTGTGGATAACTTTAAGTTGGGATCCCCTAATGTGACGTTCGAGCAGATTGTGCATGCGTGTCGCTTGGCGGATGCGGATGAGTTTATCAGTGGACTGCCAGATAAGTATCAGACAATCCTAGGAGAGTTTGGGGCAAATTTGTCGGGGGGACAGCGGCAGCGGTTGATGTTAGCTCGGGCGTTGGTCACGAATCCTCCGATCCTGATTTTGGATGAGGCGACGGCCAATTTGGATCCGGTGAGTGAAGCCCAGTTGTTGACACGCCTGCTGGATCACCGTAAAGGCCAAACCACGATCTTAATTAGCCACCGCCCACGCGTGATCAATCGTGCGGATTGGATTGTGCTACTCGATCACGGTCAGTTACAACTGCAGGGACCCATTGATTCTCTGCGGATTGAGTCAGGCGAACATCTTGAGTTCTTAACTCCTTGAGCAGATAGCAAGAGTGAGGATCAGAAAAAGATTTGGGTTACATAGTCGTTCATCCGCAATTTTTGAACCCTCAACTCACCATCGTCCTCGTCAGGATCAACCGTGGCTTACCAGAATCAACAGTGACCTTGTCAGGATTGTGTGACCCTGTCAGGATTGTGTGGCCCTGTCAGGATTGTGTGACCCTGTCAGGATTGACTGTGGTGTTTTCAGAACTAGCAGTAACTCTCTCAGGCCTAACTTAGGCCCTCCAGACCCTCCAGCCATCATGCTCAGTAATCCAAAGCACTCTAGACGAGGATCGTGATACACAGACTACAGTTTTGGGTCAATAGGCTGTTACAATACGTAAACTCGCGCCATTGCATTGCAGCCAACGCTATACGAGGATGTCCCTGTGACTGCCTTTTCAACTTCATTAACTGCTGTCGAGTCTGTCAAAAACCTGAGCCAAGCAACACCCATCCATCGCTTCTTCCAGTTATCTGCGGGTCAATGGCACTCTGAGCGACGGTACTACACATTGCCCAAGGGTGAGACCAAGTCAGTTCAAAGTCAACTGTCCATCCAATTTTTACCCCAAGGTTGCTCCGAACTGGTGCACTTGGCTGAGCTCCATCACCTTGAAACACCCGACCTCATTGAATGTGGATCCTGGGTAAGGTGGGAAAGTTACAATTTAAACACAGACAAGTTGGAATCAAGAGGTGAGACTGTCTTTGGGGCCTCAGGATCCCTACTCTATCGCGACCGGGGCTATGCAACTCATCGACCAATCACAGCGGCATTTCATTTGAGTGATCCGGATACCCTCTGCCTGTGCACAACCTACAACGATGATGTTTTTGAAGAAGAATTAAAATTGATTGGTCAGCTGTACCGGACTCGTCAGACGATTGCTTCACGCGCGGGAGCTCATTGCTTAATTGGTCAGTACCTCGAGAAACGTTTGCCTATTTGAGGATAGGGGTACACTAAGGTCTACTGACTTCGATGATTCACTATGACCCAAAAGCGTGCCCTCATCACCGGTATCACCGGCCAAGACGGATCCTACTTGGTTGAGTTGCTATTAGAGAAAGGGTATGAGGTGCATGGCATCATTCGCCGCTCTAGTACCTTCAACACCGATCGCATCGACCATCTGTACATCGATTTTCACGATCCTAGTGCTCAGATGTTTCTGCACTATGGGGATTTGTCAGATGGCACGACCTTACGCCGGTTATTAGAGCAAGTTCAACCACAAGAAGTCTACAATCTTGGAGCTCAATCTCACGTTCGCGTTAGTTTTGATGCCCCTGAGTATACCGTGGATGTCGTGGGAATGGGCGCGCTGCGTTTGTTGGAGGCCATTCGAGACTATCAACACCGCACGGATTTAGAAGTTCGCTTTTATCAAGCCGGATCCTCTGAAATGTTCGGATTGGTTCAGGCCATCCCCCAAACAGAAACGACACCGTTCTATCCTCGGAGTCCTTATGCCTGTGCCAAAGTTTATGCCTATTGGCAGACGGTAAACTATCGGGAAGCTTACAACTTGTTTGCCTGTAATGGGATCCTATTCAATCATGAATCACCTCGGCGGGGTGAAACGTTTGTAACTCGGAAAATTACCCGTGCTGTTTCTCGAATTATAGCGGGGCAGCAGGATTGTCTTTATCTCGGTAATCTAGAAGCTAAGCGGGATTGGGGCTATGCCAAGGACTATATTGAAGGTATGTGGATGATGTTACAACAACCGCAGCCAGACGACTATGTGCTGGCCACAGGTGAGACCCATACAGTCCGTGAGTTTGTTGAACAAGCCTTCCATTGTGTAGGGATACCGCTCGACTGGCACGGATCAGGTACTGATGAAAAGGGGATCCATGCCAACACAGGTCAAGTATTGATTCAAATTGATCCACGCTATTATCGCCCCACTGAAGTTGATCTGCTCCTTGGGGATCCGGCAAAAGCGGCACAGATCCTGGAATGGAAACCTAAGGTAACGTTTGCACAGCTAGTGCAGCTAATGATGGCAGCAGATTTGCAAGCAGTGGGTCTCGATCCACAAGTAACTATGGGAGAGCACTGGGAGAGCACTGGGGCGTTAGGATCCGATCGGGCCTTCTTACGGGCTCCGGCGAGTCAGTTCAGCTCAGCTATTTAATTAGTTTGAACCAATCAATTCAAAGATTAGCTCAACTCAGTTAGCACTTAGAGCGAGGAGTTTATGATTAATTTGACCGAGAAACGGATCCTGTTAACCGGGGGCAGCGGTTTCCTTGGGAGGCACGTGGTGGCACATCTGCTATCAATCGGTGTGCCTAAGTCTCACATTCAATGCCCTCGCTCTGCGACAACCGACTTACGCCAATGGGAGGTCTGTGTCGAAGCAGTTCAAAATCAAGACGTAGTCATTCACTTGGCAGCTCATGTAGGCGGGATTGGTCTTAATCAACTGAAACCAGCGGAGCTATTCTACAACAACCTTATCATGGGGACTCAGCTAATCCATGCGGCCTACTTAGCTGGGGTTGAAAAGTTTGTTTGCGTAGGCACCATCTGTGCCTATCCCAAGTACACTCCAGTTCCATTTCAAGAATCTGAGTTGTGGAATGGGTACCCAGAAGAAACTAACGCGCCCTACGGTATCGCAAAAAAAGCCCTACTAGTACAACTGCAAGCTTACCGTCAGCAATATGATTTTAATGGCATTTATCTCTTGCCTGTAAACTTGTATGGCCCAATGGATAACTTTGATCCTGTGAGCTCCCACGTGATTCCAGCGCTGATTCGGAAGATCTATGAGGCCCAACAGTTGAACCAAGAGGCCGTCTATGTGTGGGGGGATGGCAGTCCAACTCGCGAGTTCTTTTTTGCAGAAGACTGTGCTCGGGGGATTATTCAAGCTGCTCAACAGTACAACGGAACGGATCCTGTCAATTTAGGGACGGGGGAAGAAATTTCAATTCGAGCGCTCATTGAATTATTGGTGGAGCTGATGGGCTATGAGGGGGAAATTCGCTGGCAAACCGATAAACCGAATGGTCAACCTCGTCGATGTTTAGATACCACCCTTGCCAAAGAGACGTTCGGATTTGAAGCAAAGGTGAGCCTCCGGGAAGGATTACAACGCACCATTGACTGGTACCGCCATCATGCTCATGACCTCTAGTTTGCACTGTTGAGTATGGGCGATGTGGCACATTTCATAAGCTGCTGGGTCAATCCCTAGCTCTCGCAGTTTGCATAAGCTCGATTCCGCTCAGTGAGTATCTAAACTGTAATTTTCCAAGAGCAGCACAGATTCTAGCTAAATCTTATCTAAGACTTGCTGAAAATAGGCCCTGACTATGTAGCAAGATTTACCCTAGAACTAAGTAAGCATGACTTGAAGCCAGCAGGCAAAACCCCAACCTTGTACGGCAACCAGGATCGGTTGCTCATGACGCTAGGTGGAGCATTGAGCCAGCCCTATTGAATCACTCCCGTTGAACTAGACCGATGGAATCAGCCCTATCGAACAGGATCCTGGCCTCAATGCCTACCGAGCCCGAGAGGATGACCGACGGCGAGTAGCCGTCTTCCCACTGTCAGAGGCCTTGGATATATCATCAGGATCCTCAGAATCCCCATCATTTACCTTAGCCAACAAGGTTTGCAAATCAAGCCCTCGCTTCTCTACTTCCTGGAGTTGCTTCAATTGCTTTTCGCGGGCCCGAATCCGTTCTTTGAGATAGTTTGTTACCAGTTGCTTTATGGAGACACCAGGGTAGAGGGCCTGATGTTGGCCTAGTACCACTGAATCAATCAAAATGGCCTCTTGAGTCCCTGCAGAGGATCCTCCTGCAATAGGTGTCCCCGCAACCCGCCAATCACGCCGGCGGAGGACAGTGTCTTGGCGGAGATCAAGGTGACTTTTGTATTTGAACTGATCAATAAATAGGAGGCCAACCTTGTGGTGAGCGCCATCTTCTGTGATCAGCTCAAAGTGGCGATTACTGTCAGCGGGCACATTGTAGGTTTGGATTTTAGAGGCGGCCAAATGCCAGGCTGTCTCGTTGATCTCCCCCGACAACTTACTCTGAAAGGCAGCTTCCACCTCCGGCTGCGTCAGTCCCAGCTCGACCATTAAATCTTTAAGGAGGGGAGCCTCACGGTCACCGTGATTTACAGCTGCCTCGATCAGTCGTTCTAGAGTCTCTTGTGGTGTCGCCATAGCTCAGCTCGGTAGGGGTTGCTGTGTTACACAGGTTGGTTCAAACTATAGACCAAGTGTTACCGATTTTGACAGTGGTGGCAATCGATTGAGCCAGATTCTGCCTCGGGGTTAGGGTTCTTTCGCAGGGGTAGGTCGGGAGTTAGTTGGCAGTGACAGTGGTAGTGGCCCTCCGCCAGACGATGACAGGCACCTCGGAGACAGTATGTAAAGACTACGGATTAAGAGGTGTCTGAATGCTGAAGTCCTGTTATACGATAAGGTCACCAGTCAACCGGGCGAGCTTGCGAAGGATCCTGTCATGACCACCAATGTTCTCAGTCAACCCCAACCGGCATCGCCCCCCGCTGCTCCACGTGAGATGATTGCCATCTTGGATTTTGGCTCTCAATACTCGGAACTGATTGCGCGTCGGATCCGTGAGACTCAAGTGTATTCCGAAGTGTTGCCCTACACGACCCCGATCGAGGAGCTACACGCAATTGCCCCCAAAGGACTGATCCTCTCTGGGGGGCCGAACTCCGTGTATGTCGACCATGCTCCCAGTTGTAACCCGCGCTTGTGGGACTTAGGGATCCCAGTGCTAGGTGTCTGTTATGGCATGCAGTTGATGGTACAGCAGCTGGGTGGTGTTGTCGAACCGGCAGAACGAGGGGAATATGGACGGGCCGCTTTGCGGATTGAGGATCCTACCGATCTGTTAACGAATGTCGATGATGGCAGCATCATGTGGATGAGCCATGGGGATTCAGTGACTCAGCTGCCACCTGGATTTAGTCTGTTAGCCGCCACCGAGAATACCCCCTATGCCGCCATTGCTAACCCGGAGCGCCGCTGTTATGGAGTCCAGTTTCACCCGGAAGTGGTGCATTCTCAAGGGGGGCAGGCTCTCCTACGTAACTTCGTCTACCATATCTGTCAGTGCGAGCCCACATGGACTACCGCCATGTTTGTAGAAGAAGCAATCCGTGAAGTGCAGGCACAGGTAGGATCCGAAAATGTCTTGTTGGCGCTTTCAGGGGGAGTGGACAGTTCAACGCTGGCGTTTCTGCTGCACAAGGCCATCGGCGATCAGCTGGTGTGTGTATTTATTGACCAGGGCTTTATGCGGAAGAATGAGCCGGAGCGACTGCTGAAGTTATTCCGTGAGCAGTTTCATATTCCGGTGGTGTATGTGCAGGCACAGGAACGATTCCTCTCCAAGCTGCAAGGGATCACGGATCCGGAGCAAAAACGCAAGCTCATCGGGGGTGAGTTCATCAACGTCTTTGAAGAAGAGTCAAACCGCTTAGGTCCATTCAAGTATTTGGCTCAAGGGACTCTTTATCCCGATGTAATTGAGTCTGCTAATACTAACATTGATCCCAAGACAGGCGAGCGAATTGCTGTCAAAATCAAGAGTCACCATAACGTTGGTGGGTTGCCTGAGAATCTCCGCTTCAAATTAGTTGAACCTCTCCGCAAGCTCTTTAAGGATGAAGTGAGGAAAGTTGGTCGCTCATTGGGGTTGCCGGAAGAGATTGTTAACCGTCATCCGTTTCCTGGACCGGGGTTAGCCATCCGCATCATGGGAGAGGTGACAGAAGAGCGACTGCAAATATTGCGAGATGCCGATATGATAGTCCGGCAGGAAATCAATCGATCAGGATGGTACTCACAGCTATGGCAGTCGTTTGCGGTGCTGTTGCCCAGCGTGAAGTCAGTTGGGGTCATGGGAGATAAACGGACTTACGCTCATCCCGTGGTGCTCCGGTTTGTCAGTAGTGAGGATGGCATGACGGCAGATTGGGCACGCCCGCCATACGATTTACTGGCCACTATTTCCAATCGTATCGTGAACGAAGTCCCAGGAATTAATCGAGTGGTTTACGATGTTACTTCGAAGCCACCTGGCACGATTGAGTGGGAATAGTAGGCCGATAGACAGGATCTGTTACTCAGCTAAATGGCATGCCACATGATGTCCAGGGTTGACCTCTCGAAACTCTGGCTCAGGATCCTGACGACACTGCTCAACCGCGTAGGGACACCGAGTATGGAAGCGACATCCTGCCGGAGGATCCGTAGGACTGGGCACATCTCCACTGAGAATCAGGGGTTGGCGACGGGCTTCTAGGTCAGGATCCGGAATGGGAATGGCTGAGAGTAGGGCTTGAGTGTACGGGTGTAATGGCGTTTGATAGAGGGTGTGGCGGTCGGCGAGTTCTACAATTTTGCCCAGATACATTACGGCGATGCGATCCGAGACATGGTGGATGACGCTGAGATCGTGAGCAATAAACAGATAGGTGAGACCTAAATCGGCTTGGAGATCCTGCATTAAGTTAATGACTTGAGCTTGAATGGAGACATCCAAGGCCGCTATCGGCTCATCACAGACGACAAACGTGGGATTCATGATGAGAGCGCGGGCGATCATGATGCGTTGGCGTTGTCCTCCTGAGAATTCATGGGGGTAACGATTGATGAAGGCAGGGTTCAATCCCACCCGTTCCAGCATTGTTTGAATTCTGTTGAGCCGAGCCTGCCCTCGAGCTAGACGATGAACATCTAGTGGTTCCCCCACTAAGTCACCGACAGTCATACGTGGGTTCAACGACGCAAACGGATCCTGAAAGATCATCTGTAGTTGACAACGGTAGGCCCGCAAAGTTGGAGGGCGGAGCTGGGTGAGATCCTGACCTTCAAACCACACCTGACCGGCAGTGGGTCGGTAAAGCTGGAGGAGAGCCCGTCCGGTGGTACTTTTGCCGCAGCCGGATTCCCCCACTAAGCCTAATGTTTCACCGCGTCGGATCCCAAAACTGACCCCATCAACGGCTCGTACGGATCCGACTTGGCGGGGAAATAGGATCCCACGATAGAGGGGAAAATGCATCTGTAACCGCTCGACTTGGAGGAGTACAGTCGGATCTAAGGGGGACGTTGTTGGGGATTCAAAGTTGTCAGACACGGGCCTCCTCCCAGGTTGGAGACTATAATAGCTCGCTGATGTAGTTGGGCCAAGATGAACCATCCGGTAGCCACTCGGCTTGGGGACTGGGATCCAGGGTCTGGACGCCTCGAAATCGCGTGATAAAATCAGCCAGGTTGTGAGGAGTACGAATGGCCCGGAATCGGCTATGGCGTTGGTTGGTCGGATCCTTAGTGGGATCGGTTGCCGTGGGGGGATTAGCGCTCAGCCTCTGGTTGGGACATTCCGTGCATGGATCGGATCCGGTGTTGGCCCAGAGTGTAGACCGATTGCAGCAGCAACGCCAACAGATTCAGCAACAGATTAAGACCAATCAACAGACGCTGGAGCAGATTCAACAGCAGGAGAATACGGCGAAACAAAATATCAACTCGCTGCAAACCAATATTAAAGTGACGAATACCCGCATTGCTGACAACGAGTTCCGGTTAGAACAAGCTCAGATTGCCTTGGCCAAAGCCCAGACAGAGTTGGAAGCACTGGAGGCTAAGCTCAATCGACAGCGGGCGGGAACAGCGGCACGCTTGCGGTATTTACAACGTCAGGGCGCAGAGCATTGGTGGACCCTATTGTTAACTAGCAATGATCTCAATGAATTTTTTGATCGACGGCATCAACTGCAACTGTTAATTGAAGCAGACCGGACCCTGATTACCGAATTGAAGGTAACAGCAGATGCAGTTGACCAGCAGCGACTCGCCTTGGAATCCCAAAAGAATGAGATTGCGCTCATTTTGCAAGAGCTGGCCTCTCAGAAGAATCAACTACAACAACAGGTACAACAACAGCAGCAATTAGTTGAACGATTGGGCAGTCAACGGAACGCCTACCTAGCCGCGCAACAACGATTGGCCGCAGACTCGCAAAAGCTTGCTCAGACTATTCAACAATTAATTGCCCAGCGGTCCCAGGCTGGGGATCCTGTGCAAGGGACTGGCCGATTTGGACGCCCCGTGGGAGGCCCCATCACCAGTGGCTTTGGCTGGCGGGTGCATCCCATATATCGGTCACGACGGTTCCATGCTGGGATAGATTTTGGTGTGTCAACCGGTACACCTGTACGAGCCGCTGATCGGGGAACGGTGATCTATGCAGGATGGTATGGCGGCTACGGGTACACAGTGATTGTCAACCATGGCGGCGGAGTTACAACTCTCTATGCGCACAATAGCCGGCTCCTAGCTGGCCCCGGCCAAGCCGTACAGCGGGGACAAACAATAGCAGCAGCAGGATCCACAGGTTTATCCACAGGCCCTCACGTCCACTTTGAAGTGCGGGTGAATGGCCAGCCGGTGAATCCATTGCGATATCTCTAAGCCAACTAGGATCGATCGCTAAGTTGATCTAAATACTGCAAGATCAAGCTCGGTGACCTACCGCGTACAGCGTTGACAGGATCTCTTCAACATTGGCCACCGGGTTCGCTGCCACGGATCGCAACCACTTCACATGTTGAACTAAACAGGTGGATAACATATCTGGGGGGAGCTCAGCATAGAAAGAATCCACGGGTTGATGGGTGGGGCGAAATACAGTAATGCCGGTTTGGGGCTGGCCCCACAGTTCAAAATGAGGATCTGTCTCTACCCCGGCTGCTAGTGACTCTGCAATTGCCATCGTGCGATTAATACGATCCACTAAACCCGTTCTACCCCAGGCCAGACAGGTAGCAAGGAGTGGAATCGCAGCGGCCCCTCGGGATCCTTGCACGCCTGTGTTGGGCTTAGCGAGGTAGCTTCCTCCAAAACTGATGGCAGGCTCAACTCGCTCAGGATCCTGAAACAAAATTAGAGCCGATTCCTTAGGCTGAAATAGCCACTTGTGGGCTGAAAGGGTAATTGAGTCAGCTGCTGCAATGCCGTCTAGCAAGTGAGCATACTGGGGACTGAGTCTTAACGGTCCTCCCCACGCGGCATCCACATGAGTCCACGCGGCTTGACCCGCCAAGTTCAATGGATCGATGGCTCCAGTCGCTGTGGTCCCGGCGTTGAGGACTAAACACGCATCGGAGAGATCACCTAACTGTTCAACATCAATTTGTTCATGGGCTGTTACCGGGATCTTTTCAAACGGTATCCCCAGGATCACAGCCGCCTTAGGAATACTAATATGGGATCCTTCCGAGGCAATAACCCGGCGAGCGCCAGCAGCATCTCGGGCCGCCCACAGAGCCGTTAGATTAGCCAGGGTTGATCCAGAACAGAAGTGACCGCCACCCATGCCAAAAAAGGGGGTAAGCCAGCTGATCACACGGTCTTCTGCGGCTGTGGCAAACGGAGCTGTGGATAGATGCAAGATATTTTGATTTAACCGAGCGTTCCATAATGCCATCGCCCAGGTAATCCAAGGGGTAGGCGGATCCATATGAGCCAGAACACCAGGGGCATCCAGCCGAGCAGCCTCTCCCAACACATGCGGGGCCAGCGCCTCTAGCGTCGCAAGTTCCCCTAATCCTGTCTCAGGGAATGTCGATGGCAGAGCCTCAGGATCCGGTAGTGGCTGCTGTAACCAGTCCACGGCTCGGTTGAGGTCAGGATGGGGTGAGAAACTAGCGTCGTGTGGGCTCATGGGGATCTGCACCGTTTTGCGACCGGACTACTAATCGAACTATTAATCGAACTATTAATCAGTGTATTGGGCCTTAGTGCATTGAGCTTCGGTGTATTGATCTGACCATAAAGGTGACCACCACCTCCGACAAGATCACTCGGAACCTCCTATGATGACTCCACACTCTTATCGTCGAAGGATCCTGACCTATGGCAGACGAACCCATTGCAGGTGTGAACACAGCAGGCGAAGTCACTGTGATTGCACATCCCCTTGTTCAACACAAGCTGACACTAATGCGGCGGGAAGAGACCTCAACAGCGGAGTTTCGCAGACTATTGCGCGAGATTAGTATGCTGATGGCCTATGAGGTAACGCGGGATTTACCTTTGAAATTAGAAGCAATTAGAACTCCGATGACGGTGGCCCAGTTGCCGGTATTAGCGCCCGAAAAGAAGTTAGTGATTGTCTCGATTATGCGGGCAGGTCAAGGGATCCTAGATGGCATGTTGGAGTTAATGCCGTCAGCCCGGGTGGGTCATATTGGGTTGTACCGGGATCCGAAGACGCTGATTGCGATCGAGTACTACTTCAAAGTTCCCTATGATACTGAGGAGCGGGATATGTTTGTGGTAGATCCGATGCTGGCAACAGGTCACTCGGCGGCTGCGGCAGTTCAACGCTTACGAGAGGCCTTGCCCAAATCCATTCGCTTTATCTGTTTAGTTGCGGCCCCCGAAGGGATCCAACATTTTCATGATTTAAACCCCGACGTCCCTATTTATACAGCTGCCATTGATCAGGGGCTAGATTCGCATGGTTATATCATTCCAGGCCTGGGAGATGCTGGTGATCGCATGTTTGGCACAAAGTAGCGAGGATTCACTGGGTAGTCCTGAGTTATGTATTCTGAGTCATTCATTCTGATTTAATCCCAGGCTATTCATCTCAATTATTCAATGGACGACTTATCTGGAGTTCCGCCTCTGTAATCTCCTAGTAGTCAGTAAAGCTTGTTTTTTCGGGTAAACAAGACTTATCCCCTCTTAGGATAATCTCTATGGGTCTCAAGAAGTATGGGGTCCAGCTCACTGAGGATGAACGCCAGACCCTCACGGAGCTCACGCGCAGAGGCAAGGTAGCCGTTTGGAAGCTCAAGCGGGCTCAAGCGTTACTCAAATGTGACCAATCCCCGCAGGGAGCGGCTTGGAGTGATGTCCGGATCAGTGACGCGTTGGGGATTACCGTCCGCAGTCTGGAGAACTAGCGCAAGCAAGCGGTTCTACAGGGGCCGCTCTCCTTACTCGAACGCCAGAAGCCGAGTCGGGCCCCTCATGCTCCCAAGCTCGATGGTGAGGCCGAGGCTCAACTAATTGCGTTAAGCTGCTCTGAGCCGCCGGTAGGAGCTTGCCGCAGGACCTTACGCCTGTGGGCCCAGCAGTTAGTGGAGCTAAACATCGTCGAGACGATTTCCCACGAGAGCGTGCGCCAGGTGTTAAAAAAACGAGTTTAAGCCCTGGCGGCGACAGATGTGGTGTATCCCTGCGGAGCAAGATGCCGCTTTTGTCTGCCAGATGGAAAGTGTATTAGAAGTGTATCGGCAGCCCTATGCCCCCCGCTTTCCGGTGGTATGCATGGATGAGCAGCCCAAACAGTTAATCGGTCACCGATGCCCAGCCATCAGGAGTGTCAGCGGTGGACTAGAGCGTGTCGACTACGAGTATGTACGTCACGGGAACTGTACAGTGTGGATGTTTAGCGAGCCACTGGCAGCATGGCGAGAGGTGAGAGTGAGTGAACGGCGCACCAAGCAGGATTGGGCAAGGCAAGTGAGATGGGTAATGGAGCAGGAGAGATATCAGCAGGCTGAAGTGGTAACACTGGTGTGTGACAACCTGAACACTCATACGCTCACGGCCTTGTACGAGACCTTTGAGCCAGAGGAAGCCCTGCAGCTAGCGCGGCGACTCCGCCTGGTCTACACTCCCAAGCATGGCAGCTGGCTGAACATGGCTGAGCCGGAATTGAGTGTGCTAACCCGTCAGTGTCTGGGGACCCGGATAGAGAGTCAAGCTGTCGTAGAGAGGGAAGTGAAAGCGTGGACACAGCGGCGCAACCAGCAGCAAGTGGGAGTTGATTGGCAGTTTCGGACGGAGGATGCGCGGATTAAGCTGAGACGACTTTACCCCAAAATTAAGTCTTGACTGACTACTAGGCATTCAGTCCACCAACATTGGGTTTCCCGCCTCCAGTGACCTAGCTCGCAAGGATGTCTACCGTCTGGTCCAAGAAGCAAGAGCTCTAGGGATCCAACCCGTCTGTCTAGCCCGAGCCCTCGAATCCGATATTGATCCCATCATCACCATCAGTCAGCAGCTAGGGATCCCCATCGAAGTCACCCCATTCATCGGTCTCAGCGACCAACGGATCCGAGCAGAGGAGTGGAGCACAGATTGGATCCTGGCCCGCACCCGCTCAGCTATCACCTACGCCCATCAACACAATCTCCCTGTCACCTTCGGCCTAGAGGACACCACCCGCGCCTACCCCCAGAACCAATGTCTTCTCCAACAAATTCTCAGAACTGCCGTAGAGGCCGGAGCCAGCCGTCTGATTGTCTGTGACACCGTAGGATCCGCCACCCCAGCAAGTGCAATGCAACTGGTTTGGTGGATCCATACCCAACTGCAATCCTTGAATCCGGAAGTCAAAATCGACTGGCATGGGCACAACGACCGCGGGCTAGCCCTAGCCAACTCATTAGCAGCGGTGGCCACCGGGGCAGAACGGATCCATGCCACCCACCTCGGAATCGGAGAACGAGCCGGGAACACCAGTCTTGAACAACTCCTCCTCAACTTCAAACTCACCGGCCAGTGGCGCCCAAGCCTCGAAACCCTGACTGTCCTCTCACACCGAATCGCCCAGCTGCTTGCAATTGAAATCCCTTCAAACACCCCAATCATAGGATCCTCAGTGTTTGGAACCTCCAGTGGGATCCATACCGCCGCCATCCTCAAAGCCAGTCAGAGCCCCACTTGTCTGTTGAAGGATCCGAACCCCGATCTTGTCTATCTCGCCTACCCCCCAGAACTCGTTAGCGGCTACCCCGAGATCCAGATCAATCTTCAAAGCGGCCATTCAACAGTGAAGCTTTATCTTGAGCGACGAGGGATCCCCCACAGTGAGCAGACAGTGGAACGGATCCTTCACTATGCCAAGGCCGCCGACCACATTCTCACCCTGGAGGAAGTGGCCCGAGCTGGGATCAACAGTCCAGAAACTTTGGAATTCTACCTCAACCTTCAGGGTTTCCAATACACCACACAGATGGTGGAACGGATCCTGGAGCGGACTAGCCAGGTTGAGTATCTATCCGCTGACGAGATTGCATCGATTGTCTTAGACTGCAGGATCCGCCCCCTCCCCATCCGATCTATGGTGGCCTAGGTTATGGCCGTGCCCAGGAGAGAGTTTGTCGTTCTGGTGGGAGCAGCATATTGTCTTCGATCTCCTGCCACACAGCGGGGGTCACTCTCACAGCAGCTTTCTTGCATTCGACTAGCAAACGGTTGGCCCCCAGGTAAGCCCTTAGCTTTTGACTATCTTCCTGGGAGAGATTGAAAACAGAGTCTGGGATCCTAAGAGTTTAGTGGAGCTGCCTAAAGAATCCATGTAAGCCGAGAGGGAACAGCCCAACTCAGGACAGTGAT
>CAYUEE010000057.1:0-29684 GCA_964443615.1 uncultured bacterium
CACGCACAAGGATCTCACCAAGCCCTACACCCCACTCGACCCGCTAAAGCCCAGTATCCCGAGTTCACTGGCATCCGGATCCGTCCTCTCCGCAATCTCCAAGAGGGTGACATCCTCACTATCAATGTATGGGGGGAATCAGGGGCCTTAGCTGAATTTGAGCTTGGTGACTTGGCTAAGAACCAGCCGATGCGAGAGATCCAACCCAACATGTATGAAGGAACCTATGTCGTTGCCCCCGACGATAGAGCGACTGCTCCCACCCTCAAAATCTTGTTTACCAAGAACGGCCTCACCCGCCAGCACACGGAGCTCTTCCTGTTCAGCATTGATGGATCCGTCGGGACTCGATCCACGATCCAGCCCCCAGCCACCACTCCCGTGTCAGCTACGCCCCCTCGCATTGAATCCGTCACCACGAATGCGGCAGGACGAGTACTACAGGCCGAAGATATCTTAATCGTCACTATGCGAGGCAATCGAGGTGCACGAGCGACTTTTCGGATTGTCAACATTACTCCTGAGATCCAGATGCAAGAGGTCTCACCAGGTCTGTACGAAGGAAAAGTTCAAATTCCCTCCAACATGAACCCGGTAACCAATGGTGTTCTAGAAGGGATCCTGTTACTCAACGGTCAACAGGCCGTCCAAGCCAGTAACTCTCCTGTCTCCATTCAGCCCTAGAGTTATTAGCTCTCTTCTCAACAGCTTTTAAGATTGAGCTAACCTGATAACAAGCCCCACTTAGTTAAATGCGTATCATTGGGTTGCAGCGCAGAATCAAACGATCCTAAAGAACGGATCCTGATCGGACCTCAATCCGCTAGAACGGTAGGTTGCCACAACATGTAGGGTATTTGACAATGGATCGACGAACTGTACTAAAATCAGGCATCTTTCTAACAGCTGGTATGATGTCCAGCTTGGTAGACACCCCAGGAGCCAATGCAATGCCAGAGAACTTTGAAGTGACCAAAACTGAAGCAGAGTGGAAGGAACAGCTCACGCCTTTACAGTACTCAGTGATGCGTCAGGAAGGAACAGAACCTCCTTTCCAAAATGAGTACCACGACAGCAAAGCCGCAGGAACGTATGTGTGCCGAGGCTGTGATCTACCCTTGTTCTCGTCTGAGACAAAGTATGACAGTCGCACTGGCTGGCCGAGCTTCTGGGCCCCCATCTCCGAAACGGCTGTAGGTACCAAAACGGATTGGAAACTGGTTCTCCCTCGTACTGAAGTACATTGCTCTCGCTGTGGTAGCCATCTGGGTCATGTCTTCAAGGATGGCCCCAAGCCCACAGGGCTACGCTACTGTATGAACTCTGCATCATTAGTCTTTCTGCCTGCTTAAAGCTTGACTCAATCTAGTCATACAAGCTAGTTGCACAAGCTAGTCGCACAAACAAGTAAAACAGAATCCTATTGACTCTATCTGGCGCGACAGACTAGGGTGCTTATAGGATCCTGGCCTTCTGGGTATGCTTCAAGTCTTAAGTGAATCATCTACCACCCTAACCTCAGCATTGATGAACGATTAGTGGGTGACTGGTGAGTTCATCTGCCATCTAGGTGCCAGAGATTGGGCGCCAGAGAGGAGTAGCAACCCTTCTCGATCCTGCTTCAGCTGGTCTTGAGAGTCCTACCATTGATGTTCTACGGACTGACCCCGAGACTAGGGACATAGTTCTACCCTAGGGGGATTTGTACCAGGGAGATCTATGCCGGGGGGAGCAGGATCGGGGTTGGGTTGTTATGATCGTTATTTGTGACGCTTTTTGTCTCTCGGGTTAGGGTGTTAGGGATGAGTGATCCTTCCATGGATACGATAGATACGACAACGGCTGAGACTCAGAGTCGGCCTGGTCAAGGCTTTGAGTCCTTTGGCCTCACGGAAGATCTCATGAAAGGGATCCGGGAGGCCGGTTTCATTCAGCCCAGCCCCATTCAGGAGCAGGCGATTCCAGTCATTCTCTCGGGCCGTGACTTAATTGCCCAGGCGCAGACAGGGACGGGTAAGACTGCTGCATTTGGCCTCCCAAGCATGAGTCGCATGGCCTTTGATGGGGGTGTTGAGGTCCTAGTTATGACCCCAACGCGGGAACTAGCATCTCAAGTTAGTGATGAGCTCTATCGCCTGGGCCGATTTGCTGGTGTACGCACCGTCTCGGTCTACGGCGGCCAGTCAAGTCGACGACAAGTTGATTTAATTCAGCGTGGGTCCCAAGTGGTAGTTGCTACACCGGGGCGATTGCTAGATCACCTCAGTTCTGGTCGTCTGGGCACCTTTTCACCTCACACTGTCATCCTAGATGAAGCCGATGAAATGCTGGATATGGGCTTTCTTGACGATATCCGCACTATCTTTGAGTATCTCCCGGCAGAGCGTCAAACCTTGCTGTTCTCCGCTACGATTCCAGACGCCATCCGCAAGTTATCTAAGGTAATCCTAAAGGATCCGATCTCGATTAATTTAGCTACTGAGGTTGTTTTTAACAGTGATGTCGAACAAGCCTTCTACGTGATGGAAGAAAGCGAGCGGTGTGATGCCATCGTTCGACTCATTGACAGTGAAGAACCATCTAAAGCCATTATTTTCTGCCGCACAAAGCGAGAGACAGACCTACTCTGCACCACTCTAATCTCACGGGGATGTGCCGCTAAGCCGTTGCATGGTGATATGGACCAGCAGCAACGACAGGATACAATCAATAGCTTTAGGGACGGGACTGTCAACGTTTTGGTTGCCACCGATGTTGCCTCTCGAGGCCTGGATATTTCCGGCGTCACTCACGTATTCAACTATCACATGCCATTTGACCAACAAAGCTATCTACACCGGATTGGTCGTACTGGGCGAGCGGGTCGCAAAGGGAAGGCAATTACGCTAGTTACACCGTCCGAGTTTCGTAAATTACGACGGCTACAATCTGCGATTCAAGCTACCTTTAGCCATGGCGAAATCCCATCAATCGCCGATGTCCACCAAAAACGTAATCTGCGGCTGGTGCGCTCTCTTTATCAGCAAGACATTCGTGATGATGCAGTTGAGTTGCTCTCCACTCTCCAAGAAGAGATGGACTTGACTGAAGCAGCCTGTAAACTCTTATCCATGGTTTTGGATAAACGGAGTATTCACGGACCTAACCGCATTGGTTTGAGTGGTCAGCAGCTTCAGGCTCTCCTCAAACCTTCAAAAGTACATCGCAAGTCTAATTACAATCGTCGTCCGGTCAAACGCCCCAAAACTGAGGCACCGGTCCAACGGGATAAAAAACGGATAAACTCCAATTCTCGTCGCCATGGCTAGGGCTCCTGGACTCCTAGTGTGTCCTGGCTCGACCCTCCAGGATCCTCTCGAGTCCCCAAAGAATTCCTCTTGAGATCCCGCACAAGCGCACGAGAAAGGATCCGTTGTCCTGTAGAATTGAAAGATGCTAAATCTCTGAATGCTGTTGCGTAAGGGCAAGACAAATCAATGAGCCAGGTAATCTTAGAGCGGGTGCGTAAAATCGTTGCAGATCAGTTAGGAGTAGACGAAGCCAAGGTAAATCCTGAAGCAAGCTTTCAAAACGACCTAGGTGCCGATAGCTTGGACACTGTTGAGCTCGTGATGGCGTTTGAAGAAGAGTTTGATCTTGAGATCCCTGACGAAGATGCTGAAGGGATCCGTACTGTGAATGATGCGGTAACCTACATTGACCAAAAAGCGGGTAAAGAAGTCGCCTAAGCGATCAGGGGCATCATCTATTGAGCAGCGCTAAGTCCGTTTAGGCGGATAGTATTGTCAGAAGTTTTCACTATGGCTTTCTCGTCTTCACCCACCTCCCCAACCGATGTTACCTCTCGCCGACGAGTGGTTGTTACCGGGTTAGGAGCTGTGACTCCCATTGGTAACACTGCCTCCGAGTATTGGCAGGGGCTCATGGCCGGACGTAATGGTATTGGTCCGATCACTTGTTTCGATGCTAGTCAGCATGATTGTCGCATTGCCGGTGAGGTGAAGGCGTTCGATCCAACAGCTTACATGGACCGCAAAGATGTTAAGCGCTCCGACCGATTTGTGCACCTAGCGATTGCCGCTGCCCTACAGGCTTTGGAGGACGCAAATTTCTCGATCACAGAGCTCAATGCTGAACAGGTGGGTGTCATTCTGGGAACTGGTATTGGTGGCTTAAAGGTGCTAGAGGACCAACACACTACCCTGATGAACAAAGGACCAGGTCGCTGCAGTCCCTTTATGGTGCCCATGATGATTGCGAATATGGCTGCTGCTCAAATCGCAATTATGGCAGGGGCGAAAGGTCCTAATTCTTGCACCGTGACAGCATGTGCTGCAGGCTCCAATGCCATAGGGGATGCCTTTCAACTACTGCAGCGGGGTGAGGCGCAAGCCATGCTTACGGGAGGCACAGAGTCTGCAATTACGCCTCTAGCGATGGCTGGATTTGCTGCTGCTCGGACCCTATCCACTCGAAATGACACCCCTGAGACAGCGAGTCGTCCTTTTGATGCGGAGCGAGACGGCTTTGTTATGGGTGAAGGATCCGGAATGTTGTTGCTAGAAGAGTTGGAGCATGCTCGTTCCCGAGGGGCGCGGATTTATGCCGAAGTAGTAGGCTACGGCCGTACCTGCGACGCTTATCACATCACCTCTCCTGATCCGAATGGGGATGGGGCTTCGCGAGCAATTCTGCTAGCGTTGAAGGATGCTCAACTTCCGATAGAAGCGGTCGGCTACATTAATGCTCATGGAACTAGTACAGCAGTTAATGATAGTACAGAGACAATGGCGGTCAAAAAGGCCCTAGGCGACCATGCCTACGCTATTGCCATGAGTTCCACGAAATCGATGACAGGGCACTTATTGGGGGGATCCGGAGGTATCGAAGCAGTTGCATCTGTTCTCGCTGTTTATCATGACCATCTCCCCCCCACCATCAACCTAGAGTTTCCGGATGAATCCTGTGACCTAGACTATGTTGCTAATCAAAGCCGCGAACAGGTTGTCAATGTAGCTATGTCCAACTCCTTTGGGTTTGGGGGACACAACGCCACCTTGATCTTTCGTAAGTATCATCCGTAAGGATTGCAGCCAATACTAGTAGATTAGATTAGGTAGGCTCTCAGCCATGGATTGACTGCCAACAGCTGGATCTTGAAGTCTTCTTCTTTTGTTCAAATGTCTGCATTGCTGAGCTGTCTGTCTCGTTAATCTGTAGTGTTAAGCAGAATAACCCAGACTACGATTGAGTAGTATCAAGCAGGATTTGTAGTTGATCTAAGGCTTCCTGAGCTGATTGTGCTTGTTCCGACAGCATTTGCACAACTTCCGCACTAGACTGGGCCGCCGTCACTGTGTTGTCGCTTTTACGCTGGATCCGTTCAGCTAGACCTCGGATTCGGCTACTGGCTTCGGTTGTGCGACCGGCTAACTTCCGAATTTCTTGGGCAATCGCTCCAAATCCGCCCACTGCACTCCCTGTTCGGTTCGCTTCTACAGCAGCATTAAATGAGAGGAGACGGATATAGCCAGCAACCTCTACAATCAGGTCTGCAATCGTATTGATCTCACGTAACTCATTGGAGAGATCTTGGGAGCTGCGAGCAATCTCTTCAGCCAAATTACGAACCGTTTCCACACCCTCAAAGGTCGCCGTAAAGGTTGACTGACCCTTTTCTGAAAGCAGAGCGCCAATTTCAAGGATCCGGCTATTCATCAGAGCTAACTCATCCGAACGAGCTTGAGCTTGTTGGCGTTCCACCTTCAACGCTAAGTTCTGGGTTTCGATTTCAGCTTTCTGCCGTTCTAGATCCTGAGCGTACTTTAAGCTCCGATTCTTCTCCTTCTCCAGGGCTGCTAAGACTGAACGCATTTTTTCTTGCTGTTCTTCAATTTTGTGCTGAGTTGACAGTTGAACGTAGGATTGAGCAACCAATAGGACCGGAATATCTAGCAATCGAAAATCTTGATTGTCTAGCTCCACAACGACAGGATCATAGATAGTATCTTCCGGGCGCTGGAACGCTAGCTGAGATGCCTCTAGGACTGAGCATCCACCTGGTAGCAAGATGTAATCACGCTGATGGAACTCAACCATAGAACTGATGGGTCGACTCAGGAACACATCCAAACCGTAGGGACGACTCAACATCCACTCTAGGATAGCCCGCCGGGTCAGCATTCCCATTACAGCCCCATCTCGGAGAACCACAACACCACATAGCCGGTTATCGTCCTCTAACCGTCGCACCACGTTCTCGCAGGGCGTCTCTTGACTGACTTGAAAGTCAACCAAGTCAAGATCCTTTAACTTCGTCTCAACAGGCAGCGGTTTGTTAGTCGCTAGCGATGATGTCATGGGATCCTGTCCTGTGATACGAACGGCAAACCTGAACCCGAATATCGAATATGTGGAGTAGCAAAGAGATGTCGTCTACCCTAACCTTTGCGCTGTCCCCCGACAAGTCATCGTTGGAGACACTCCACTCCAGATTGATCATTGAGCTGTCTCGCCTAACCAACCAACTGCACCACTTGAGCAGACCGAATTGCAATGTCAGGGTTAAGACTGGCTAAACCGACGTAACTCGAACAGCTGAGAGAGGATGCAATTAGTCGTAGCAGCAACTACTCCCTATCATTTAACACAAGCTTTCCGAGGACTTCAATTAAGGGGGCGTTAACGTCTAGCCGGATCTTGCCAATCTGCATTTGCCCTATCGATATCAGGGATAACTAAGTTGTCTACCGGCTTAGCTCGCATGTTTCCAGCTCATGTAAGGTAGCTGAGTCGCGGTTTGCCGGATGCCCTCTGTATTAGCTAGCAGTTGACCACAGGCATCCCAGGTTCCGGTCACTAACATTTGACGGGGGCCTTCAGCTAAACCCACTGGGTCAATCTGGTCTCCCCAAGTTAGTTGGGTTGTTGCCAGATCTAAGGTTAGGGTGAGCTGAGGGTCCTGTTCGATAGCAGTTTGGAGGCGGTTGATGAGCTCAACATCAGCCACCACACAGGGGATGCCGAGAGCCAGACAGTTCCCAAAGAAAATTTCGGCAAAGCTTTCACCTACAAGGGCCTGGATTCCCCAACGCATAAGGGATTGAGGAGCATGTTCGCGGCTTGATCCGCACCCGAAGTTAGCATTGACTACTAGGATACGAGCTTCGTGGTACTGGGGTAAGTCGAAGGGATGGGAGCCCTGTTGCTGCTCACGATCATCCTTAAAAACTTGATCCCCGAGGCCGTTGAAGGAGACACAGCGGAGAAAACGAGCGGGAATAATGCGGTCTGTATCGATATCGTTGCCCCTAAGCGGGATTCCGCATCCAGTTATAAATAACACTTCACTAGTCATAATTAAGCTCCGAGCAGGCGAAAAAGAGTGGACCTATAGTTTACAAGAGAGGGTAGTCCACTAGAGAGTTCCCTCACCCTCGAGACTACATACCTTGTGATGCCCGTGTCATCGCAGTGCTCTGCCCAGACGTGAAGCAGTTAGGGTTGAGCAGTAGGCAACTGGTGGAAGCAACAGGGTAGAAATCAGCCCGCTTGATCGTAAACGAACAGACTTAAGCCGGTATACTCAGACCACAGTTATGGGTTAACAGGGTATGCCAACACCGCAGGGTTACTCAATTCAAGCCGGATCCTTAAATTGGTTCTACCGAGAGATTGAGCCTAATCGGGCTGAGGAGGCCTACCCTGTCGTTCTACTCCACGACTTACCCTCTCAAAGCCATAGTTGGATCCCGGTGATGGAGGCTCTGGCGGAGCAAGGCTTCCGGGGTATCGCGCCCGATTGGCTCGGGTTTGGCCTCTCGGATATGCCGGATTCACGCACCTTTGATTACAAACCAGCTAGTTACGTACGGGAACTGAAGATCTTTCTCGATGCCCTAGAGATTCAACACTGCCATCTGGTAGTACAAGGCTACCTAGGCTTCTATGGACTGCGGCTAGCCTTTGAGTATCCCGATTTAATTGAACGGATCGCCATTTTGAATGCCCCTCTCACCGCTCAAGCCCAGCTCCCCTGGCAAATTCAACAAATGCGGATCCCGTTTGTAGGTGACATGGTGACCCAGGATCCGTTGGTAGTGGATCGAACCCTTGAAGGTGGTACGATTTACGAAGTTCCTGATTTTGATCTGGATGTCTATCGTCGGCCCTTTCTCAAAACCTCAGCGGCAGGTCGATCCTTGATGTTGGCAGTGCGGCAGTACCGTTTGAAGTCACTGATGCAACAGTTTGAACAGGATTGGCCGCAGTGGTCTTGGCCTACTGTGGTGGTGTGGGGTATGGTAGATCCTTGGTTGCCGGTGACAATGGCTGAGACGTTTACGGATCAGGTGAAGCGAACATCACTCATCCGCTTGGAGCAGGTGGGGCACTACCCACAGCAAGATTGGCATGAGAAGGTATCCGACGCTGTTATTCCTTTTTTCCGGAAGTTGGTGGTTTAGGCCATTAGCCTAATGACTCGATTAGGGGTTAGGCGCTCACTGTAGGATTGCAAGCTAAAGGTAGGATTGCAAGCTAAAGGTAGGTTTGCAGACTGAGGTTGATCATTTGGTCCGTGCCCAGTCTCACCCCGTGTCTGGCCCTAGAGGTGCCTAGTCTTAGTAGCGGGTCTTCTCTACTGATAAAAATTTCTGCAGATCTGAAAACTTGCAGTGATAGACACGATGAGCTGATGAGTACCCTTTCAGCATGACCTCGGATCCTTGAAAGAACGACTGTGATGGATCCTTTTCGACTTGAAGCCAGAGGGCTTTGTGGGTTTCTTCACTAATGGCAATATCAGCATCTAACTGACGCGTGGCACTCTCAATCCGAAAGGCAGCGTTGACAGTATCACCAATAACGGTGTACTCCTGCCGCTCCCCCGTACCCATTTGACCAACGATTGCGTACCCTGTGTTAATCCCAGCACCAATTTCAATCGCTTGCGGAAGGGGATAGATTCGGTTAATTTCTTGAGTCATCTCGAATAGAGCCCGCAAGGCTTGGAAGGCTTGGAGAACATCGGGAGTATCCATTTCTGGCAGCTCGGTATCTACCCCCGAACTGTGCAACCAGACGGCCATAATCGCATCACCGATATACTTGTCAACGCGACTCCCTTCTTCCCGGATGATTTTGCCCGCTCGGCGGAACCAATCCCCTAGAACCTCAGACAACTTGCGCTCATCAATTTTCTGGGTCAGCTGAGTAAAGCCCCGAATATCCACCACTGCTACTGAGATCAATCGCCGCAGATGCAATACTGAAGTCTTAGCAGCCGTAGCTGTCGTTGGATCCATATTCTCTTCGTCAATGGGGGTATCCCAGTGAAATTCGATTTCGGACTGCCCTAACGTGACTTGGTCTCCATTCTGGAGCAGGGTTGGAATACTAACCCGTTGTTGATTCACAAAGGATCCATTGGTACTGCCGAGATCAATGAGATAAATACTGTTACTGTCTAAATACTGCATGATGGCATGGTGCCGGGACACACTTGAGTCTAGAATCACGATTGAATTATCCTTATCCCGCCCCAATGTCCAAGAGTTGGCACCACTGAGTTCCACTTTGCGGGGGGAGCCGTCGCTAGCCTTGAGCACAATGTAGGGACTGGGAAGTACGAGTTCAGTCATCAGTACAGTATCGATCAGAAGGGTTGGGAGACGGTCTGGATGTACCCGATGGCTGCTAGACGTGATCGCTAGCCGTGGGGCCTGCTAGACCCGAGGAAAGCATAGATTACCTAGATCAGATACTAGAGCAGACATGGTAAAGCGAATCATGCCTGAGCACGCCTTTAGAGGATAACCCAAGCCGGGGTGACTTGGCGCATCCAAAACTCATCACTATGATCGAAGGAATGTTAGGGCTATGCGAGCTGTCTATGCCGGATCCTGTTCCCACGTCGACCCAAGTGATTCCTCATGAGCAACAACCTCTCACTCAGTATCAGGAACTCCGTCGGTCCTTTTTTTCCGGGTGGCCCGCTCAGTCTTTGGGGATATATCTCAAGGGATTTGCAAAGGTATGGATCCCTTTATTTCTCCTCACAGCTCCGATTGCGGCGGGTAGTTTCTCGTGGCGTCAGGATCCTGGGCATTGGTTGGCTACGACGATTCTGGCGGCCAATGGACTCGTGAGCCTGGTGATTGTGCGGCTGTACTTGGGCTGGCAGTACGTGCAGGATCGATTACGGCAAGAGCAGGTGGCTTACGAGGAAAGTGGGTGGTACGACATTGCTATTGCGGCTAAGACACCAGAGGAATTAACGCAGCATCGGTTAATTGTGCAGGTCGAGATTGCACCTATCATGCAGAGGATCCGACGCACACTGGGGTGGCTAGTTCTAACCTGTGTGATGCTTGGGTTGACATGGCAGTGGCTGTAGAGCAAGAAGGACGAGTCCGGTGCATTCAGCGTTTGCATTAAATCAAGTGATCCGACCAACAGCGGTGGCCATTGGGAATTTTGACGGGATCCATCTTGGTCACCAGCAAGTGTTACACCCGATTTTAGCGGCGAGTGCTGGAATCAAGACTGTTCTGACATTTCATCCTCACCCTCGCGAAGTATTGAAGGGAGAATCTCGTCCTCTGTTAACCCCACCGGATGAAAAACGAGCTTATCTGAAAACCCTGGGTTTTGAACAGGTGGTGCAGTTACCCTTTACTCGTGACTTTGCCCAGCAGCCCCCGCAATCGTTTCTCGATGATGTTCTGACCGCAGGCCTTCACGTTCAACAGCTAAGTGTGGGATGGGATTTTTGCTTCGGTTACAAGCGCTCGGGGAATACAGAGCTTCTGAAGACATGGGGACAAACACGCGGGATCCCTGTTCATATTGTGCCGCAACTGCAACGATTTGATGACCGGGTCAGTAGTTCACGGATCCGTCAAGCATTAGAAGATGGATCTGTCACCTTAGCAACGCAATTGTTGGGCCGTCCGTATGACCTTAATGGTGTCGTGGTGCAAGGGGACCAACGGGGTCGGGAGCTCGGGTTTCCCACTGCGAACGTGGTGGTGCCTACGGATAAGTATTTGCCTCGGGACGGGGTGTACAGCTGCTGGGTGTGGATCCCTGGTGTGGAGAATCAGCAAGCAGCGGTGATGAATATTGGGAATCGTCCAACCTTTGCAGGTTTACAGCGCACGATTGAAGTTCATGTCTTGAATTGGTGTGGAGATCTGTACGATTTGAGACTCCGGATCCAGCTGATGGGGTTTATCCGCCCAGAGCGTAAGTTTGACTCCCTATCCGCACTCGTCTCTCAAATCCAGGAGGACTGTCAGACCGCTCAGGCTCAGCTGGGATGTGAGGATCCTGCCGCCGGACGACTCGTAACCCTGAGTTAGAGACTCATCAGTCTACGCCGGTCTAGACCAGAGGCAGCAACCACGACTGATTCACTAAGGATTGCCAGTCGGGTTCTCAGTGTGGTTTTAATCGATAGAGTTAGGGTCAGGCTACCTCTGTTCACTTATTGGCACAGCTTAATGGATATTTCTGGTGCTACTCGACTGTTGGGGTTGATAGGAGATCCCGTGAGTCACAGTTTGTCCCCTCTGATGCATAACGCGGCGTTGGCTGAACTGGGCCTAGATTATGTCTATGTTCCCTTCCCAGCCAAGGCTGAGCGGTTGTCCATTGTGGTAGGCGGGCTCCATGCCATTGGGGTGCAGGGATTTAATGTGACAATTCCTCACAAGCAAGCTGTGGTGCCTCTATTGCAAATGGTGAGCCCTCAAGCCCAAGCTATCGGGGCTGTTAACACGGTGTATCGTCTTGAGGATCCACATTACGGTTGGGGGGGCACTAACACCGATCTCGATGGGTTTCTCTACCCTTTGCGACAGCTTAACCAAGACTGGAGATCCGTGACTGCAACGATTTTAGGATCCGGAGGGGCGGCTCGGGCTGTGATCCAAGGGTGCATTGAACTGGGGATCGTCACGATTCAAGTTGTGGGTCGGTCGCCCCATGCATTAGCTCAACTGCAACAGACTTGGCCTTCACTTGTCTTAGTAGACTGGACTCACCTCACCTCAACTCTGCCCACAACACACCTATTAGTTAATACAACACCTATTGGAATGAAAAAAACGGCAACGGATCCATCTAGCCCAATCTCGGTTGAGGATTTGCAACGATTACCCTCCAAATCGATTGTCTACGACTTGATCTACACTCCGAACCCTACGGAGCTTTTGAAGGTGGCCACTGCATTGGGGCATCACAGCATTGATGGCCTAGAGATGTTAATTCAGCAGGGGGCTAAGGCATTATCTTTGTGGACTGGCGAGGAGCAGATGCAGGTGGAAACCATGCTACGGGCGGCCCGAGCTCAACTTTTCGGCTAAGCAAACCCGGCAGCGCCCTAGAGACTAGGATGGCAGGCTACGATCTGGGTGAAGATATCAGCGTACAATTCCATCTGATTAGGGTTTTACCTCCAGAGTGCCCGTTATGCGTTACCGTTTCACCACCTCTCTTCAGACTCGCTTGATGGTTGTGTCGATCTCAACTGCGATTCTAGCCTTAGCGAGTGCAGGCGGATTAGCCACATGGCGGCTCTACAACGACCTATTTGTGCGAACCAAAGAAGACCACTATCTTGCTGTTCTCCGTTTCCATGAAGATGTCAATCGTCTCCAAGCCTCCCTCCCTCCGAGGGTAGCCCTGGAGCAGGCGGTTGAGAAGTACACTGCAGGGCAGCGATGGATCCGGATTACGAGTGATGACGGTCAGGTTCTCTTGAGTTCAGGAGCTTTGGGGCATCCTACACTGCCGCCATTTCCACCCACAGTTGAACCCAAGCTGGTTTACCACGAGGCGGCTGCTTTCATCCGATGTGGTCAACCGATTAACCTCACAGATGATAGTGTGGTTTACCTTGAAACGCTGACTAATGTTTCCCATTACTCTGAAAGCTATTATGCCTTTTTGAAAGTTCTAGCTTTGTCTAGTTCCACCATGATCGTCGGTGTCCTTGTGGGAGGAATGTGGCTGGTGCGCCGCTCTTTGCAGCCCCTACACAACATGAATTCCCTCTCGAACCATGTGTCTCCTGATAACCTAGCTGATGTGCGTCTTATGCTTGAGGATCCGCCGACTGAGGTGGAACAACTGGCCGAGGCGTTCAATGGTATGTTGAACCGTCTATCCCAAGCGTGGGGTGCTGAGCGCCAATTACTAGATACTATCTCCCACGAATTACGGACACCCATGGCCATTATTCAAGGTTATGTGGAAGGGATCCTACGTCGGGGCCAAAATCTCAACGATAATCAACGAGACAATCTCAACACGGCGTTAGAGGAAGTCCAACGTGTTGAACGACTTCTGAGCGGGTTATTGGATCTGGTCCGAGCCGAATCAGCAACCCATGCGCTTAAATTGGAAACTATTCAGTTGAATGATCTGATTAAAGAGATGCAATCGAGTGCGCAGTACCTTGGTCAACAGTCGATTCTGGCCGATGTTCCTCAGGATCCAGTTATCGCGAAAGCGGATCGAGATCGTCTCAAACAAGTGCTTCTGAATCTATTAACCAACGCCATCCGTTACTCAGATCCGGAAAACTCCATCACAGTGCGGTTACAAGTCTCGGGGAGCACAGCTCTACTGCAAGTTCAAGACCAAGGCATTGGCATTTCAGAAGAGCAACAAGCTCGTATCTTTGAACGGTTCTACCGAGTCTCGGAAGCCCGCTATCGCAGTCAAGGGGGACTGGGCCTGGGATTAGCAATTACAAAAGCCTTAGTGGAAAACATGCGAGGAGAACTAACGGTTGAATCCACATTGGGGGTTGGGAGTGTCTTCACTATTCACTTGCCGCTGATCCATTAACGAGCAGACGGATCCGAGTCAAGGGCTTTCAATTGGGATGGCACGATGCTGCTGCGATGGCTGTACCAAAACAGTCCTCTTGGAATAATTAGGATCCTGGGCTGATTATCAAAGTATCGTACTCTTGGGGCATCCATATCAATCAGACTTCATCAGACTTCAATTGTGAGACTACAAAAGCTCCCACACTGTGGTGCAACGGATCCGACTAGCCTCTTATTGATTGCGCTGAACCGCACATTGATCGCTCCGAGTTGCACATTGATCGCTCCGAGCAGCACATTGATCTCTCCGAGTTGCACATTGATCTCTCCGAGTTGCACATTGATCGCTCCGGGCAGTAAAGAGGATCCTATGTAGTGCAGTTTGATTCTCGGCAGGCGCAGGATCCCTGTTGAGTTCACCCCTTCGGGATCCCATCGCACCCCTACAAATTCACCAGCAAGCATTGCGCTAGGAGCCGTCGTCGGGTCATATGAGTAGTGGTGTACCCTACTGAGTTCTGCCCCATGGCCTATCGCTGGGATCCGCAACCCCTTCCCCCCACGCTTAATCCTGACATTGCCAGCATTACTGGGAAGTATGCCGCTAAACTCCTTGCCCTCCGTGGGATCCTCTCAGCCCCTACTGCTCTATCCTTTCTCGTGCCAGAACGGTATACGCCCACCTCAGCCTTTGAGTTACCAGATATGAAAGCGGCCGTGGACCGGATCCTGAATGCTCGTGAGTCACAGGAAAAGGTCCTGATTTGGGGGGATTTTGATTGTGATGGGGTAACGAGTACGTCGCTGTTGCTCTCTGCCTTTCGTCCCCTAGGAATTCAAGTGGACTTCACTATCCCATTGCGCTCGGAGGAGGGCCATGGTCTCAATCCAGAACGGTTACAGTGGGCTATTCAGACCTATGCACCTCAATTAATCATTACTGTCGATTGTGGAGTCGCCAATCATACCGAAATTGCTCAAGCTCAAGCTCAGGGTGTGGATGTGATTGTGACAGACCACCATCTGTTACCGGATCCGCTACCCACTGCAACAGCCGTTGTCAATCCTCTCCGGTTGCCATTAGATCATCCGCTACGGTTTTTGCCTGGGGTGGGAGTAGCTTACAAATTAGCCGAGGCCGTCTACACAACTTTAGAAGAGCCAAACGTTGAAAAATACTTAGATCTAGCCGTTGTAGGAGTTGTCGCAGATGTGGCAGTGTTACAGCGGGAGTGTCGGTATCTAGTACAGAAGGGGTTACCGATCTTGGCTATGTCCTGTCACCAGGGTTTGAAGCAGTTAATCGATCGTCAGGTGGGAGATCGGCCCGTATCGGCTGAAGATGTTGGGTTCCGGATTGCCCCTAAGTTAAATGCGATTGGTCGATTGGACGATGCCACACTAGCGGTGGAGTTGTTGACGACTGAGGATCCCGAGCGGGCTACCGAGTTGATTGACCAATTTATTGCCACGAATGAAGAGCGCAAGGTTTTAACAGAGCAGGTGGTCTCAGACGCCAGTCAGCAGATTGAAGGGATGGATCTCACTCAAGATCGTGCGATTGTGCTGGCTAGTCCGGAGTGGAGTCAGGGTGTCGTGGGGATCGCGGCCTCTCGATTAGTGGAAACCTATGGATGTCCTACCGTACTAATTGCCTGCCGCCAGGATAAGGGAGAAGGCTACGGATCCGGTCGTTCCATTCCAGCCGTCAATATTGTAGATGCGTTGAACGATGTCGCTCCGTTATTGGATGGGTATGGGGGACATCCCATGGCTGCAGGGCTACGGGTGGCAATGACATCAGTGGATGCCCTGCGGGCGGCGTTGACCCGAGCCTTGTCTGAACGCGTATCCCTGGACATGATGGAGCGGGAACTCCCCATTGAAATTATCCTGGATCTGAATTTAACTCAGGATCCTGTCGCTGAACTTGATGAAATTTTCTGCCAGATCACCCAGCTTGAACCCTTTGGTCATGGGAACCCCCGCCCCATTATCGCGTTGCTTCATTTTGAACCGAAGGGCAATATGACATTATCCCGCAACGGTCAGCACCTGTCTTTCATGGTCGGATCCCATCGATTATGGTATTGGCGACACGGATCTGATCTTAGTCACCTAAACCAGATGCCTCACATCGATATCGCCTTCACTCTGGAAACATCAACCTTGGGGAATCAATCTTGGCAAGGCAACGTCAGAGATGTTCGTCCCTCAGGAGACTGGCACTTGCACCGCCCCCCTGCCATTGCTCTGCAGGTGCAAGATTATCGTCGCTCCGATAAACTGCCTGCCATCTCCACTGTTTACGATGGTCATATTCCAGAACCGAATCGCGAGCTCCTCCTCGTTCTCTGGCCTTATCTCCCTGATGAATTCCGAGATCTGCTACAGCACGTCCAACCTCAAACGCTATACTTAGGTGCCAAGCCAGCTGACTTCACAGCGATCCAAGAAGGCCTAGTTCATTTCGTGAATCAATGGGATCAAGGGATCCGAGATCTAGACCAACTGGCGGCGGGAGGAATCCCATTACCTCTAGTCACCAAAGCCTTTGTAGCCTCGGATCTGGATCAATCTGTGCTGCAACAGCTCATTGACATCATTCAAGAAAGTCAAGCCTTCCACCGCTGGCTCGACCAGTCATCCGACACAGAAATTCTCAAACTTTGCAAACGATTACTCCAACCTGTACCCACTATTGATCTGGAGCAATCTACCAATTCAGCTACTGCTTAACTCAGGAGACCCGTATGTATCAACACTCTCTCATTAAGGCTAGTTTTGATGTAATTGATCGTGAAATCCAAGCCCATTCCTGGTCCACACAGGAGTACCCTATTGTTCGTCGAGCCATTCATGCGACCGCTGACTTTGAACTGTGTGACCACTTCTATTTCAGTCCTGGCTCTGTTGAAGCAGGATTAAAAGCGATTCAGTTGAAGACTCCGATTGTAGTGGATGTCCGCATGGTGGCGGTGGCGATTGAACGGTATACGCGAGCCAAAGGGATCCCAGTGTATTGCGCTCTGGACTACATTGACGAGGATCCGTCAGGGTTAACGCGTACGGCTTCAGGGATGATGAAAATCGCGCGCACCCTCCCAAATGCTATCTTCGTCATAGGAAATGCCCCAACAGCATTGATTGCTGTAGTAGAGCTCATTCAGCAAGGCATCATTGATCCAACACTGGTCATTGGTGTTCCTGTTGGTTTTATCTCAGTTCAAGAAGCCAAAGAAGCTCTAGCAGCGGTGTTAGTTCCCCAAATCCGAGTTCAAGGTCGTAAGGGAGGATCCCCAGTTGCAGCTGCCATCATCAATGCCCTGATCCAAATGCCCTGATCCAAATGCTTTGATCCAAATGCCCTTTAATCTGGATCTGCGTTGTCCTCAGGCTTAAGTTTCAATTTTATCTCAGCCTTCTATTCCTAACTGGTTTACAAATCGTTCACTACTGGATATCTCCGATGACTATTTTGAAGAGAGTTTGCTCAGGTATTGAATATAAGCTCAGTCAATCTGACTGCTCTTCGTGAGCATTTCAGGATCCGCGCCCGATTATGATGGATACGATCACATCGTCTGACGCCTAGCATGATGAACGTAACCCTTACTGTAAAGGGGATCCGTCAATTGACTACTCTCTTCCCTGGCCAAACGGGCCTAACGGCATTGCGAAATCTGGGTTGGGTGAGTGTTCACCGAGTGTGTGAGTCTGGAGATTGTGGAGCTTGCACCGTGTTGGTAGAGGGGATCCGGTCCATAGTTGCCTTTATCCAGCTGTCCGCCTCCAGGATCGTGAGGTTATCACAGTTGAAGGCTTAGCGATGGCAAAACAGCTCGATCCCATACAGCAAGCCTTTCTAGATAGCCAGGGGTTTCAATGTGGCTTTTGCACTCCAGGGATGATTTTAAGTACGCGAGCCCTCTGTGAAAAGCAGAATCTAACTGAGCAGGATCTCCGCCAAGCCTTAGTTGGCAATCTTTGCCGTTGCACAGGGCGTTGAAGTCGAAGTTGATATGGAAACTGGAAAAGTCCGGATCCTACGCTGTGTGCAGGCCATTGATTTAGGTCGAGCCATCAATCCCCCTGTCTGTGAAGGTCAAGCAACGGGAGGTATTGCGATGGGTATTGGGTATGCCCTTTCTGAAGAATTACATTGGACTGAGTCGGGATCCATGCTCAATCCTGCGTTTCGGACCTATCGGATTCCAACGGCTGCTGACCTACCCCAAATGGAGATCCACCTAGTTGAACAACCGGATCCGTATGGACCTTTTGGCACAAAAGGTGTGGGTGAAATCACTACTAACTGCACAGCATCAGCTGTTGCAAATGCAATCTATCAGGCGACTGGTATTCGACTCACTCAGCTCCCTATAACGCCCGAGCGGATTTGGTAAGCTTTGAACGAGACAATATGAGCACATGTACAGCTGCAACAAATAACTTAGTTGAGTACATCGGTGACTAATGCGAAATCAGACTCAATGTCGATTGCATATGAGCAATACAATGCGAACGCTCAGGGGTTCTCTGAATAACCCACTGCTACTAAAACTAATAGAAGATTCACTAGCGAAAACGAAGTGAGCTTGTGGCAATTCAACGGCAAGTTTTAGGTTAGCCCAATCAAGTTGAGGAGGGGCTGGCTGAAGAGGTTAGCGGCGATTGCCAAGAGGATAGTTCCAAAAACACCAAAGAACCAGTTGATAGCTGTTGAGACACGATGGATTAAAGCTTCAATCTGGCTCACTTGACTTTCAATCTGGCTCACTTGACTTTCAAGTCGGCTCACTTGACTTTCAAGTCGGCTCACTTGACTTTCAAGTCGGCTCACCTGACTTTCAAGTCGGCTCACCTGACTTTCAATCTGGCTCACTTGATTTTTAAGCCCTCCTACATCTTGTCTTAGCAATGTCACATCTTGTCCAAGCGCTGTCACACTCTGTTGCAAAAGGACAGTCCGTTCTTCCACAATGGCGATTCTTTCAGCATTATGTACTAACTGATTGAGGATCGCTCCCTCGTACTGCTGACGTGTTTCATGCACCATAGCTGTACCCTGCTAAAACTAGTAGTCATAATACCCAGACCAACAGCTTATCCTCTCCCATGCAACTGTCGGGATACCATCTATTTTTACTCCTTGCAGGGGATCCTGCTTGACTGCGATCGAACTATCGCCCATGACAAATTGGACTGGTGTTAGTCCCCAACTATTCCTAACAATCTTCATCACCCAATAACTAGGATCCTTACCCTAATTAAATCCACACCTCTTCTAACGGATAAAGCGGTCTAACGCTTTCTTTAATTCTTCCAGTTCCATTTCAATATCCCCAGTTTCCGTTGCATGAGTGATGCACTGTGAAATATGGTCATCTAGGATCAAACGCGCTACCCGATCCAAGGCCCCTCGTACCGCTGCAATCTGAAGCAGTACATCGGGACAGGGCTGGTGATTCTCGATCATCGACCGGATCCCGTGGATATGGCCCTCAATCCGAGCGAGTCGATTCAGAAGCTTACGTTGACTGGTTGGATCATGGACATGGGGATGGGCTCGGCCTGTCCCAGGAGCTGTCTCCAATGCGTGTTCCCAATCGTCCTGCCAGTCCTCATCGGATTGGGATAGCGGATGCACAGGATCAGAAGGCGAGAGCTTGGTGGACTTTGATCGAGGCGACATAACGGAACCTGACTGACAATGGAGTCCTCATCATAGGCTGTATTCTAGCTGCATTTATCTTGATGTGATTTGACTAAGAACAATGAGGTGTGCATCACAGAATCTGGAGGCTGTGATCGTGGATCCAAAGTCAGACTAGGATCCTGGGCCGGCTCCTCGGATTGGAGACTGTCAGAAGATCGTCACTTGCCGGGCCCTTGCCTTACAATGAAATTATCATGTGAAATTTTGTAAAATCGCCCACTAAGGTTATGACATCAGTTCTTACGCCCTTTAGCCCAGTAGAGGCTGACCTAGAGCATCTCCGCCGGAATCTCACACAACTGGTTGGGGCAAAACATCCGATCCTAGCTCTAGCAGCAGAGCACCTCTTCTCGGCCGGGGGTAAAGGGATCCGGCCAGCCCTAGTCTTGCTAGTTGCGCGAGCTACAGCCCCTGATGGCGAACCGACTGAACGTCACCGCCGCTTGGCTGAAATCACTGAGATGATCCACACTGCCAGCTTGGTGCATGACGATGTGATTGATGAATCGGAATTAAGGCGAGGGGTTTCAACGGTCAATTCTGATTTTGGGAACCGGATTGCTGTTCTGGCGGGTGACTTCCTTTTTGCCCAATCTTCCTGGTACTTAGCCAATTTAGAGAACCTTGATGTTGTCAAGCTTTTGTCTCAGGTTATTAAGGACTTCGCTGAAGGAGAGCTCCTTCAAAGCGTAATTGCTTTTGATCCAGAACTCACCTTCGAGACCTACATGGACAAGAACTACTACAAAACGGCTTCTTTGATGGCCAACAGTGCCAAGGCATCGGCTCTTCTCAGTGATGCCTCCCCTGAACTAGCCACAGCTATGTACAACTATGGAAAGTGTCTGGGCATTAGTTTTCAAATCATTGATGATCTCCTCGACTTCACCAGCTCAACTGAGGCTATGGGTAAACCAGCAGGATCTGACCTTGCTCAAGGTAACCTGACAGCCCCTGTTCTCTTTGCCATTGAGGAGTTTCCTGAAATCCTGGACTTCGTGAGACGTGAGCTCTCTGAGCCCTCTGACTTAGCGCAGGCTTTGGACTTAATCCACAAAAGTAAAGCGCTGCCCAGAGCTCGACAGCTTGCTCGTGACTATGCGTTGCAGGCTGAGGTGTCTCTCAATGGCCTCTCTCCATCAGATTCCAAAGCTGCGTTGGCTCACATGACGCGCTACATTCTCGAACGGATTAGTTGACACCACTACCTATTAGTTAACACCACTACCTGAGGAGTTTGCTCCCTTCAACCTCCTGGCTGCCTGTTGCGATCAGAGATCTGTCTGACTGCTTGTGCTAGTAAAAGCCTGTTCAATAGCGCTCTAACGTAGATTGTCTAGGGATCTTGCGGTGGATTAGTTCAAGATCCTGTGGAAAAGTAGTACAGTAGGTCTTCGAGGTTTTCCAAATGAATTCTACCAAGCAGCGTCTGGCCAACTCGATCTTGTGTGCTATCGGTTTGTCCATGATGACTGAGATTGGACTGAGTTATCCTGCTGGAGCTCAACCAGCTGAGGATGCTGATCTTCCTCCCCTAGAGATTCTTGAAGTGTGTGCCCGAGATCAGGCTGACACCTTACCCAATCCCTTTCCAGATGTTCAACCCACAGATTGGGCCTATAAAGCTGTTCTAACCCTTTACTACTGTGGTGCTTACCGAGGGGCTATTCCTCCCGAGCAGTATTTGAACTATCTCCAGCGGAACGCTGATCCGTCTGATGCCAGCCCAACCTGAGACTCAATCATTGGTTTAGCTCTCAGAAGCTCTGGAGACTGGCACCATAGTTTTGTGTCGGTTTTTATACGTTATATTGAGTGATGTCAACGATTTGGCTTCCATCTCAGCAACTGCTTGACCTCACCTCAAGACCATCATAGGGTTGAGATACATTTTGCATGGCGTAGGTAGCGTATGAGTTTATGTCGTCTGATCTATTGCAGTCAGGCTGCCCCCAATGTTGAATACTACGAGCTGAAAGACATTTTGGAGAAGTCTGAGAAGAATAATGCTCCTGTGGGCATTACTGGCATGTTGTGCTTCGGTGACAGCATGTTTCTACAGTGTCTTGAAGGCAACCGAACTGTTGTGAGCCAAACCTATCATCGTATTGCCAATGACAAGCGTCACTTTGATGCAGAGCTAATTGAATGCATTGAAGTTCAAGAACGCGTATTTCAAGAATGGTCTATGAAAGTGGTGCAATTGGGAACGCTAGTGCCAGAGAAGATGAGAGGTGTTCTACTCAAATACTCCAGCTCACCAACCTTCATTCCCTCCTTTATGACGCCCCACCAATGTCTGAAATTCATGCTGGAGATGCAATCGATCTTTCAAAGCTGAAGACTTAGATTGGGATCAGGCTGATTCAGGTTGTACCCTCTGTGAGGTTGTGACAAGCGAGTAAAGCGAGGAAGGATCCTATGACATCACGACCACCAACTGTCGCTCCATTGATTCAATTTGATGAGCTAGCACCTGATGTGCTGCAGGTTTGCGGCCTCTTGGATGAGGCGACTTGTGGTCAGGTAATAGAGGTAGCTGACTGTTTTGGATATGGCCAAGCCAATTTGAAGTTGGGGATCCGAGATGACCAGATCCGGAATAATTCTCTGCTTTACTTGGGGGATGATCATGGTCTGTTGACCTCTACTCAGGAGCTTCTGCAGGCTAAGATTCAAGTGTTGAAGGACATGGTGTATGACTACTATGGGATCCGGTTTCGGCACAATGAAGCCTGTTCTATCCTTAAGTATGAGCCGGGGCAGTACTATTTACGACACATTGACAATATGCTACTGTCTGGCCGGTTAGAAGAGGCCCAGAAGGGAGTGCCCACACGGGATATCGGTATTCTAGGGTATTTGAATCAAGCATTTGAAGGGGGAGAGACTTATTTTGACCGTCAAGATCTCAAGGTGAAGCCTCAAGTTGGATCCGTTATCGTCTTCCCCGCAGGCTATACCCATCCTCATCAATCGTTGCCTGTGGTCAGTGGAGTTAAGTACGCGTTTAACTGTTGGCTGTTCCATTAGATCTGAGGTTTGACCTCGTCAGCTAGATTAGATCCAGTTACTTCTCTTCGCTACTCAATGATTCAAAGTAGGAAATGATGCCAAGCATAAGATTAAAATTCTCTTTGCTTCTAGAAGTTTTTGGTGATTTCATTCAAGTAAATGCGCTTAAACGGCTCACCCGCACTCAGGTGGTAATGATCCATCCGACCTCGAGCTTGAATAGAAACCTCGGACCCTGTCTTGATAATTACAGCTGAGTTGATCAACACATCTCGAACTAGCATCATTTCCGTTGTTTCGGGATCATCAAGGACTACCATATTGCTGCCCTGATAAACCATGCCATCTTCTTCTAAAAGGGTCTCAGAGTATTCCACGATAAGAAAGTCAAGGGTGGGGTTGCGCAGGAGGTTTTGAACGTTCTGATTATAGTCCTGATGCAGGATCCGTCTCACCCCATCAATCCAGAGGCCCTGACGACATAGTGCCCCCACGACCCAGTCAGGATGTAAGGTCGCAATATGATCAACAATGTCATGTAAATCAGAGGGGCCGAGCTTATTAAAGGTAATAATGGGAATCCTGGCATCGGCTGGCGATGAGTAAAATGTGTCGAGAATGGCAGATGCAACATCCACACTCTCACCCACTGCTGGCTTTAAGTGCATGAAAATACCGGGTGCAGAGTTAATTTCAATAATGCCAAAGTTCCCGTCTCGCCAGGAGCGATTCAGCGTCATGGCAATCACATCAATTCCTAGGCAAGTCAGTCGGAAATGTTGAGCAATATCCTCCGCAAGGATCCGATTATCTGGGTGAACTGTGTGGGTGGCATCATAGCTAATTCCGCCAGCCGATAGATTGGCCACCTTACGCAGATAGACCTTGCGTGACCGTTCTAACACGCTGCTTAAATCAAAGGATTGCTCAGCTAGAAACCGTTTTAAGGGTTCATCAATCTCGACCTTGCCTAAAGCAGAGGTAGGAGTATCTAAACGCTCGGGCTTAGCATTTTCCTGTTGAATAAGATCTGCAATCGTAGACAATCCATCCCCAATCACAAAAGCAGGACGGCGTTCCACAGCAGCAACAAAGGATCCGTTGACACATAACAGCCGAAAATCAGTGCCTGTCACATGTTTTTCCACAATAATCACGACAGAGGCATCTAACGGAATAGCGGCCAGAGCATTATCATAAGCGGTTTCTAACTCCTCCGGGTTTTGAATGTTAGCTGTGACGCCAATACCTTTGTGGCCAGTGACTGGTTTGAGGACAACTGGGTACCCCAGCTCTTCCGCCGTATCTAATGCTTGGACTAAGGACCGGGCCACTTTACCCAAGGGTACTGGGAATCCATAACTAGCTAGGAAGGCTTTGCAATCATCTTTGCGGGTAGTGAAGTCGGAGTCTAAACGGCTATCTCGATCAAACGTTGTTGCTGCCCCCCGCACCTGCTTTCGGCCATAACCGTATTGCACTAATTGCTCGTCCCATAGATAAACGGTGGGAATCCCTTTGCTATGAGCCGTTTTTAGGAGTGCATAGACTGTTGGTCCACCGTATACAGAATCTCGAAATCCTTGCTGTAACGATTCAAATTCAGCCGCTACATCGAAATAGTCATTGCGGTTAATCGCTTCAAACCAGTCCCAAACAAAATAAACTACTCGTCGAGTGGTACGACCGTGTAATGTTTGAATTGCCATCCGTACTGATGTCGAGTGAAGCTTCAAACTCCAACGATCCAGATGGAGATCCATATCCAGCTTATTAATCTCGGTGATCACATGCCCAACTAAGTGAGCCACAGATAGATAGGTCCGATCCTGTAGTTGAGGGTAGTAAGATCCGATCTGCTTGACATAGGCCTCAAGCGGTTTCGGGATCCCATCCCCTGTCAAGGCAAAGTCAAACACGAGAGCTGCTGTATCAAGATAGGGGTTTGGACCTAGATAATGCCTGAAATTGAAGATATCAAACAAATCTCCAGTGCGAGCATTAATATGATTACCTTTTGGGGATAGGTCAGAGTACATGATATGAGCCTATGAGTCCGGGACAGAACAACGGATCCAGTCATCAAGGTCGAGAGATTGAGATAGACTGCTCAGATAGTAGTATTGCATCCTAACAGACGTCATAGGTTGCACCAGCAGGTGCCCTAGTGTTCCTGCCGCATTAGAGTCTAGCCGGTTCAGATGTGGTCGGTAATCGAGTTTTCTTGGGTTTAGCCGGTTTGCCGTTAGATGTCGACGCTAGTACCTCCTCAGCCGTTATCCCTGGGGCAAAACAATAGCCAACATTCCGAACTGTTTGAATCAAATGCGGTTGTCGAGGATCCGCTTCAATTTTCTTACGCAACGACAAGATGTGGGTGTCGACTGTCCGTGGATTATCAATGGATTCTGGCCAAGCCCGTTCGAGTAGTTCACTGCGAGATAGGGGAGAGCTATTGGCTTGAACAAGAACGAAGAGCAGACTAAATTCTTGAGGTGTCAACTCAATGGCTTGATTCGCCAATGTAACCCGACGTTGCACTAAATCAATCTTCAGATCTCCATATTGGAGAAAGGTCGGTGGTATGGAGCGATGGATCCGACGCGCCAACGTTTGCACGCGAGCTCCCAGCATTTTCATGCTTAGTGGCTTTGTGAGGTAGTCATCTGCCCCCGCCGTAAGGCCGTCAATAATGTCAGACTCTGAACCTTGGCTCGACAGTAATAAAATCGCAATATCAAGATTTCTGTAAACCCAGGTACAGAAGTTTAACCCCGACGCTGAGGATAAATCATTATCTAGAAGTAAAAGTTGGATGCAATCTTGCTGCAGAATCACTTTACCTGTGGCTACACCATCTGTTGTCCGAACATGATGCCCCACCTGCTGCAGATGCCACGCCAATAACGAACATAAGTGGGGATTTTCTTCAACAATTAGAATATTTAGTTTTTGCACAAGGCCTCCTATTCGAATCTCTTAAACCAGATTGACGTTGGGCCCATAAAGTTATCCCCACTACATAGTTGATCGGATAGGATCCTTGTTCACTCGACCGTAACCTTATGATCGCAAAACATCATAGTCTATCTTTCTGGTTCAGCCCACTGATGGACCGAAATTTCGGATGAGAGTCGGAGGATCCTGCTCTCAAATCAGCGAATTGTTGTACAGAACACAAGCATAGGCTCAGCTATGACTAGGTCTGGTCTGAGCAAGTGATAGTGCTGAGATCTATCCTGGCTTACAGTGACGTCAGTAGACGCTGACATTACTAAACTATAAGAAGTGGTTTTGCATAGAGCTTCTGTATGGCTGATACTTTCGATATTTCGATCCCCCTCCCCTCTACCAGCATGATGGTGGGTGTTGCCATTGCATTGTCAGCCCTAGTCAGTTTAGGGTTAGGCTGGGTGCTTCCTGCAATTGCTCGGAATCTGGTCTCTTGGCTCAGAACTGAACAGGATGGGTCTTCAGTGGAAGCAAATCTACGACCCTACCGGATCCTGTTAAGTGTGGTGATTGCCTTAGCCATGGGTGAAGTAGCCATAATTCGCGATGAGCAGCCTTGGTTTTTCTCAGAGCTTGCAGTTAGTTTAAGTCTGACGTTAACGGCTAGCTGGCTTCTCTCCCGGCTATTTAGACGATATTTCGATACTGTACTGCTCACTGCGGCGCTCAAAAGTGGTCGCAAGCTTAACAGCGAATTTCTTGTTCTCGGCAAACTACTAGTTAATCTGGCCATTGGTGTGCTGGCGGTTTTCATCTATGCTCAAGCCCATGCCATCAATGTTGCTGGACTCTTAGCAAGCTTGGGGATTGGTGGGATTGCCATTGCGTTTGCCTCTCAGAAGACGCTTGAGCAGTTATTAGGTGGCATTGTTCTGCTGATTGATCGCCCCTTTGTGATCGACGATTACATCGGTTTATCTGATGGAACATTTGGGCGAGTGGAATCGATTGGCCTACGCTCCACTAAAATTCGCACATCAGGTAAAGGGACCCTAATGGTTATACCTAACAGCTCTTTGAGTCAAAGTACGATCGAGAACTTCTCAGGGGCAAAGAAACTGATGTCTTTGTTGTACCTCAATTTCTATCGAGCTGTCTCTGAGGAGGAGCGAGCTTTAATCCGCCAAATCATTCTAGAGTGCACGAAAAATGTGTTTGGGCTAGATCCAAAAAGCACTAACATTACCTTTCGAGAACAGGGTGATATCAATGGTCGTCAGGGGAAAGTTCAGGCCCAGTGTACATTTTTTATCCTTGGATCTGGACAGGCTACGATGAACTTGAGACGGCAATTAATCACTGTTGCTCGCCAGGATATCGCCACTCAACTCCAAAAATTCGACATTGATTTTAAGATTGAGGATCCTGCAATTTACGTTAATTCACCGATCACAATTTAGGCTTACAACCTAAAACTTACGCTTATACCCTAGAATTCTAATTTAGATGCTCACCATACCAAATTTGCTCTAGATGGCTAGCTCTAGCCTGTAGTATCTCTATTAAATCAGATGAAGGCGATAAATTAGATAAAGACGGCAAATTAGATAAGGAGGAGGATCGAGTCACGAGAGTTGTCGCATGTCCTAATTTACGACCGGGACGAGGGCTAGTTTTCTCATACCAATGGACATAGGTGTCTGGGAGCTGCTGGAGTTGAGCTCGTTTGGCCTCATAGTTGGGTTCAGCCTCATCCAACCCCAGTAAATTGACCATGATGGCTCCCTCACAGATTAGAGATGGATCCTGGAGCGGTTGCTGACTGACGGCTCGTAACTGCTGCTCAAATTGAGAGGTGTGACACGCATCAATGGTGTAATGACCGGAGTTGTGAGTGCGAGGCGCAATTTCGTTCACTAGGATCCGGTTATCCGCCAGCAAGAATAGTTCCAGTGCAAACACTCCGACAACCTCCAGGGTCGTCAATAGAGTGGTCATCATGGCTTGAATTTGGTTTTGAAGGGAGGGCGAGATGGGGGCGGGAACAAACACCCGACGACAGACATAGTTCACCTGCTGAGTTTCAACAACTGGGAATAATGCGATCTCCCCCTGCACCGAACGTGCCCCGACAATAGCGAGTTCTTTTTGAAAGGGAACCCATGATTCAAGCAACAGATCCTGAGGCTGGCGTTGAGACCAAATCCTCTGCAAGTGAGCCTCTGAGTGGACGACTACAGTTCCCTGGCCATCATACCCCTGGCGACGGGTCTTCAAGACAGCAGGGAAGGCCTCTTGCGGCCAATTATGGGGTCCCGGTTCCTGAGGCAGCGCTATAAAAGTCGGGACCGGTAATCCTATTTGTTCAAGGTAGCGACGTTGATGATACTTATCTAACAGTGGTGCTAACGCTTCCAAACTAGGGCAGAACCGGATCCGACTCGCCAGTGGGTAGAGAGCAGCAATGTCGATGAACTCGTTTTCAAAGGTGATGACCTGACACTGATCAGCGAGTTGAGCGGTTGCGTGTGCATCATCAATAGAAGCCAAGATTACATCATGGGCCCATGACGCAGCAGGATCCGTTGGATGAGGGGTCTGAACAACAACCTGAAGCTGTAGGGACGGAGCAACTGCCGCCATCATTTGCGCTAGCTGTCCCCCACCGATGATACCTACTGTTGTTATGGCCATAGTTCTGTGCTGTCCTCTCAGGCCTTGCGGATACCTTTGCGTTCTTAACCAACTGCTCTAAGTTACAGATCCTTAACTCAGTCACTGTGCCAGGCCACACCCAGGAATGCCACAAATGACCCTATCACACTGGGATCCTTATCTCATCCCTCAGAATCAAATGAGTCGTGATAGTCTAAGCATTGACCTTTGCGAGGAGCCGATTGTGGAGTACACAGATCTAAAAACGCTAGTCGAGCGCGCTTTAGAGGATAAGGTGTTGACCCGCCAGGAGCAGCAGCAGATTTTACGGGCCGTTGTTGCCGACCAAGAGGTCACTCCAGAAGAGCATGCCTTGCTAGAATCTATCATCGACAAGATTAATAGTGGTGAGATCAAAGCCGTTGACTGATCCGACTTAACCCACCTTCAACTCACTTGGACTGAATTCACAGTCTTTCTGTTACCTGTTACCGCCGCACTAACCAGTACCGATAGATAGGCAACCCAAGTCGCAGGCACTGAACTTCTCGCATTGTAGGGATTCCGAGTGGATTGAAATTCAAGGATGTGTTGGTACATGGATCTTTAAAGGCTGGATGGTTGAGGAATCGTTCTGCCATTTCTACCGCAACATTTTCAACATCTGACTGCAGAAAGACGGTTCCTTCAGGTTGCAACAGCTCAGCTAGCGTAGAGACTAACTCAGGCTGGACGACTCGGCGTTTGTGATGCTTCGTCTTGAACCACGGATCTGGAAATTGAATGGACACGCGGGTAAGATCACTGGGCGCAAACAGACATGGTAATGACACGTTAACATTAGCAAACAGAAAATGAATGTTGCTTAAACCCAGAGTTTGAGCCCAAGCATTGGCACGATTCACTAACGCCTCTCGGATTTCGACACCAAGATAATTAAATGTTGGATCCTGTTGAGCCATTGCTAGGAGGAAACGACCGCTGCCGGTGCCAATATCTAAATGAAACGGCTGAGTTAATCGGGAATAGACCTGCTCCCAGTGGGGAGAAGGGGTAGGGACTTGGTAGAGCGCACTGAGCGGATTAACATGATTACGCACCCGCACTGCTGAACCTGGAATAAATGGATAAGGTAACGGGGCTTGGGTCTGAACCCCGTCTGCGGCCATTCGCTCTGGTGTTGGAGGCCACTGAAGAGAAGACTGTGAAGAAGATGGATCAGGCACCATAATTTGTCAGACTTAGCTTAGAGATCTACTCATACAGGATCCTAGCTCTTGGCTGGAACTGTGTTAGATGACCCAGTACAGGATACTGTCAAACTCATCGCCATGCGTACGTTGCTTGCTCTCACCCCTCTGGACTTTCTGTGGATAACTATTGGTGCTATTCTCACGATTTTGGGCACTCAAGTTGTGGTGGAAATTCCATCCTCAGTGCCCTGGCTGGCGGGCTACTCCTTTTCGTTGCAACTGGCAGGTGTGTTACTCACAGGGTGTCTT
>CAYUEE010000058.1:0-28708 GCA_964443615.1 uncultured bacterium
GACACCATTGTGGCGGAACGTGGCCAAAAACTCTCGGGCGGTCAGCGACAACGGATTGCGATTGCTCGAGCTGTCTTAAAAAATCCACCCATTCTGATTCTAGATGAAGCGACCTCTGCTGTTGACAATGAAACTGAAGCGGCTATCCAGCGCTCCCTCGAACGCATCACCCAGAATCGCACCACTATCGCCATCGCCCACCGTCTCTCCACCATTCGCAACGCCCATACTATCCATGTGATGGACTACGGATCCATTGTTGAATCAGGCACTCATGAGCAGCTGTTAAGTCGCAACGGATCCTATGCCACCTTTTGGCGGGTGCAGACCGGAGAACGCTCAGAAGGATACTTAATAAAGGAAACCCCATCATTTCCAGATCGTTAGGGTCACAGCAGATGACAGACGAGTCTATCCTTCCCATGGCAAGAGATACTTGAGGACCTACTCGTTACTTACCCATATCCACGACTTACCTGTGCAGCATTGCCTACCTATATAGAGGCTATGTCCGCCTATGGTCTCTCATTGAAGGATCCTTGCCAAGAGAAGCCGATTGAAAAGTGGGTAGAGTCCAACACACTAAAATGTTGCTAGTGTTCATCCTTGAAAAAGCGGGCGTCGCGGAGCACTTTTCGTAAGAAGGGACTAGGATCCTCAGCCGAAGAATCTTGCCGATCTTGCAGAGACTGAAGCTTTGCCACATCGAGCTTCACTTGGTCCACTTTAGCTAAAACAGGCGCAATATCTTGGTAGAGAGCATTCATCTGTAGCAACGCATCCATCTTGGCATTAAGAGTGGCCTCACAGGCTTGACCACTGAGCCGAGCCTGAGACTGAATCCTGAGAACTAACTCTAGCAACTGCTCTTCGGCCTGCAGCTGAGACAGATCCCTGTCGTGTTGTTGATCCCAGTCCAATTCACCCATGCCTCACAGTCCCTAAATCAAGCAAATCTAGAATCCACTTTCTTCTACACACAACCCTAAGGTTATTGATCTGAGTTCGTCCACTTGAGATGATTATACCGATGCAGAGATAGACTCCATATCTTCAGCACAGCCCATCGACGATAACGGCTAACTTGAACCAAAAACTTGGGAGGCTGAAAATTACTGCATTTAATCCTAAACTGGGGTGAGCTCCCTAACATTTATCAGTGCCGGATCCTGGCTTCTTCGTACCTATGGTCTTAAGTCTCACTTCCCCCTCTCACACAGCCTCCCCAAATCAATCCCTTGCTCCTGTAACCAGCCGCATCAATACTGACGGCCATCTCGACATCGGAGGCTGTGACGTTGTTCACTTAGCGCAGAAATACAGCACTCCGCTCTACATTGTGGATGAAGAGACTTTTCGGCAGGGATGTCGACAGTATCGAGAGGCCTTCGCTGAACTGTATCCAGGCCCTGTGCAAGTCCTCTATGCCACCAAAGCCTGGAATTGTTTAGCTCTCTGTGCGTTGGCCCTACAGGAAGGGTTAGGTCTAGATGTGGCCTCCGGCGGAGAACTCTACACAGCGCTTCAGGTTGGAGCCTCTGGTGCAGATATTTACCTTCATGGCAATGCTAAAAGTCGTGATGAGCTGCTCATGGCTCTTGAGGTAGGGGCGACTATTGTCGTGGATAGCCTCTACGAGCTGAAAGTTTTAGCTGATATAGTGGCAACCTCCCCAGTTCTACAGCCACACGTCATGCTGAGGGTCAACCCAGGCATTGATGTTCATACGCATGAGTACATTCGTACAGGGCAAATAGATAGCAAATTTGGCCTAGGACAAACTCAACTCCCCCAAGCCTTTGAGTGGTTCAGAGCCTATCCTCAGATTCAACTCACAGGTCTTCATGCTCATATCGGGTCTCAAATTTTTGATACACAAGGCCACCAGGATCTCGGTGGCGTTTTGTCGAGCTATTGGACGCTGGCACTGCAGTACGACCTTACACCCTCAGCTCTCAATGTTGGAGGGGGCTTGGGCGTCCGCTATGTGGAGTCAGATGACCCACCATCAATCCGTGACTGGGTTGCAGCAGTGTGCCAAGGCGTGCGCAATGGTTTTGAATCGGTGGGACTATCGTTGCCGAAACTGCTGTGCGAACCTGGACGTTCCTTAGCAGCACCTGCGGCAGTGACAGCTTACACTATCGGTGGAACGAAGCAGATCCCACCCAGTGATGACCTACCCTCAGGTCGGACTTATGTCACTATTGATGGTGGGATGTCTGATAATCCTCGTCCAATCACGTATCAAGCAGCTTACACTCCCACTGTGGCTAATCGGCCCCAAGCTGAGCTTAATCAACAAGTCACGATTGCAGGGAAGCATTGTGAGTCTGGTGATTTGCTCTTAAGGGACATCATGCTACCTGAGTTACGGGCTGGCGACACTCTTGTTGTCTTCATGACAGGAGCTTATACCTATAGTATGGCATCTAACTATAATCGCTTTCCTCGTCCTGCTGCCGTTCTCGTCCGTGAGGGTCGGTCTGAGTTAATCATCCAGCGAGAAACCTATGCTGATGTTGTTCGGCAAGACGTACTACCATCTCATCTGCAACGGTAGTCAAGGTCTCGCCCGGCAACCAACTCAAGCTAGCTTGTTCTTCCTCTGCAGCTCCAAATTCTGAAGTGATTGCTCACTGGTTTCTCTCCTGTTCCCTCTACGCATCTTCGAGGAATCGCCCATGTTGGCGATAGTCAAGGCTTGGCTAGAGTCAATCACCCTGCTCCGGCTGCTGGATTGGGGCGGAACTTTGGTGCTGTTAAGTGCTGGACTCTACCTGAGTCGGAAGAGTCGTGCTGTGATCCTCGTGCGCGGCTTCAGTGTCCTACTGGTGCTATACCTACTGACAAGGGGATTACCCTTGTTTCACTTCGTCATTGAAAAGGTTCTGCTGGCTAGTGCTGTTATGTTAGGGATCCTGTTCCAACCGGAGTTACGTGGGATCCTGGAGTATCTGGGTCGAGGCCAACTATCAGGTGACGGGGATCCGAATGGAGATGCTGATTACTTGGAGGAGTTGATTCAGGCGGTGCGGGAACTCTCGCAGAATCGGGTAGGAGCCCTACTGGTCATTGAGATAGACCGATCCATTGATCCTCGGATTTTCACTGACCAGGGGGTTACACTTAACGCTCGCGTGTCCCGCGAACTTCTGCAGACAATTTTTCAGACCTCCACGCTATTGCATGATGGAGCCATTGTGATGCGGGATAATCGAATCAAGGCGGCTGGTGTGATTTTGCCAATGTCGGAACGAGTAGCGTCACGACAGTTGGGGACTCGACATCGAGCTGCGATGGGTATTAGCGAGCAAACGAGCTGTTTGTGTATTGTTGTGTCAGAGGAAACCGGATCCATTTCTTTGGCTGAGTCAGGCCGTTTAGAACGTCCATTGACCAGTACCAAGCTACGAGAGCTACTGACCCAAAAGTTAAAACCACAGAGTCTAGTTGCCTCAGATTCGGCTTTAGAGCAGCTCCGTCCAGAACGCATGTTGGGATTAGCTCGCCGACTGTCCAACCTCATCATGACACCTTTCCAAAATCGTCTATCAAAGTAATAAGACCCACCATTAGCTGAGAAACCAAGCCATACGCGCACCAATCCACTCCGTTAGCAGAAAGGTTAGTCGGCCAGTCAATGGAAAGATTAGTAGAAGGACTTAGTAAACATCATGATGACTGCATCTTCTCGTCCATTTGTGAAACGTCCGGCTGACCTCAACCCTCGTTATTTGCCACAGCACGTAGCAGTGATTATGGATGGCAATGGTCGTTGGGCCCAGCAGCAGGGACGCCCACGGGTTTGGGGCCATCGGCGAGGGGTAGATACCCTCAAGGAACTCCTACGCTGTTGCAAAGATTGGGGAATTGGGCATCTGACTGCATATGCTTTTTCAACTGAAAATTGGGGCCGCCCAGCCAATGAAGTTGAATTCTTGATGATGTTGTTTGAACGAGTGCTCCGAGCCGAACTCGCCGAGATGCAGGCTGAGGGAGTCCGGATCCGGTTCGTGGGAGCCCTACACCACCTACCTCAGTCACTCCAGGACGAAATTGCCCTGGCTATGGAGCAAACTCAGGTGAATGATGCCGTTCACTTCACCATTGCCACAAACTATGGAGGGCGAGAGGAGATTGTTCATGCCTGCCGTCAGTTAGCATTGCAAGTTCAGTCTGGAGATTTAGACCCAGAGCATATCACTGAGGAACTCTTTGCCCAGCATCTGTACACCCGTGATATCAAGGATCCTGACCTGCTCATTAGAACCAGTGGGGAGCAGCGTTTAAGCAACTACCTGTTATGGCAGATGGCTTACACTGAACAGTACTTCACCCCAATCTGTTGGCCCGACTTCGGACGGCCCGAATTTCACGCCGCTTTGCTTGATTACCAAAGTCGACATCGGCGGTTTGGGAAAGTTTAGGCACACTGACCGGCAGAATCTTACCCATTGATAGGGCTAGTCTTCGTCCACTTCCAGCTCTAGCAAATGCTGATAAGGGGTTACGAGTTGGGGTGAGTAGAAGGCGACGGCACGGAGTTTCCGCCAGTCATCTAGGGATCCAAACACAGTGTCATACTGATTACTCTCTAGACGCTCCGCCAGTAGAGCCACTTCCGCTGCTGTAAATTGATCAGGATCCTTAGCCAAGTCAACGTTCTCAGCTAAATCAATGTAGGTAGAAGTGTTAGCCATGAGTAGCCTCTCACCATTACGCGCTGCTTCTCATACTAGCCTCTGGTTCACTGATGACCATGATTAGAAAGGCCGGATGACTTAGTACTTAATAGTCCTTAATGCTTTCGTCAACTCCTGCAAAGGATCCTCATACAAAAAGAAGATCCTCATGCAATGGGAGGATCTTCATACCAATATCATTGATTAATCAGAGATCTGGCTATTGTTCTAGGGCTGAACAACCTCAAACCGGGGTGTCGTTTGCGTAACGCGATAATAACCGGCTTGGCTAGCCACAGAGGTGTTGTAAGGAGAAGGAAGGGTAGGAGCTGTAAACCGAGGTCCAGTACCGTACTGTTGATTGAAGAGAGTGGAGAAATAGTCACTGGCTTCAAAGATAGACTGCCTGGCTGCTTCTTCAGGAAAGTCAATGAAGTCAGCGTCATCCCCCTGGTCCAAAATGATCTGATCTGACTCGACTTGAATGCCGTAGGTCTGAGCCATTACGGGCATCGCTGCCACCAGAGAAAGGGAAGTTCCGAGCGCCAAGGCCAACTCACAACGCATAGTAATCTGCTCCTCACACTGAAAATGAAATGTAGCTCTTAACCATCAACTTGGATTCAACCAATGTATCTCAATCAACGGGTCTTATGAGAGCCATTCACTTTACCCAAGGCGACGGTGTCTGCCCATCGTTAACTCATGTCGAATCTTATCCCACTTCTGCTAAATAGCAAGCCATCGTGAGTCGCTGACATTGAGCCTACCAGCCCAGTGCCATCGAGATGCGATCAGCCAGGGTAATTGGGTCAAAGGGTTTTGTGATCACAGCCCGGATCCCCTTGTCAATGACTTGTTGTTGTTCATCAGGTTCAAATCTGGCAGTCATCAGAATGACAGGAAGATCCTTGGTTTTGGGGTTGGCCTGGAGACGCTCAAAGGTTTGGAGGCCATCAAGGTCAGGCATCATCAAGTCTAATAGGATTGCATCCGGCTGTTGCTTTTCAGCCACCTCTATACCTTCTGACCCCGAATTTGCCAGTATTACTGACCAATCCGCCATTGTTTCAAGGGTGATGCGGATAGCCTCCTGTACCCGATATTCGTCATCAACAAGCAAGATAGATTTAGTCATAGCCACCCCACCCATCCGTTATATCAAGCATCACAGGTCTTATAAGTTTGAGTTCTTCTGAATCACAATACCAATCTCGCTACTGATCACAAGACTGTTCCAGTGCCATTGCTACCACAGGTTTCCATCCCAATTGCAATCACAGTAGGACATGACTTGCCCATGCTGAGCTTTGACCATCAACACCTGACTCTTCAATACCTATGCTAAGGCTGTCAAACCCTTCAACACCAGCAGCAAAACTATATCGAGGACTTGTAAAGGCAGAGTGAAGGAGTTACAGATCTAGATTAGTTTTCAGAGAAAATGCTGAACATGCTGCAATAGAGTAATCACATCACTGACTAATTTGAGTTAGAGCGTGACGGATCACCTCTTGGCTAACCTGATCGGTGATAGAGACTTGACCCACTCGGTGAGGAAGGATGAAGCGGACCCGACCGTTTTCAACTTTTTTGTCGGCTTGCATGATAGTGGCAATAGCATCGAACGAAATCGAGGTAGGCCAATCGGTGGGGAGCCCTGAGTGATTAATTAACTGCTGTTGTCGCTGGGCATCTGCTGTACTCCACCATCCCATTGTTTCAGCAATAGCTCCGGCAGCCACCATACCGATGGCAACAGCTTCACCATGCAAATAATCTTTATAATGAGTCACACTCTCAAGGGCATGACCGAGAGTATGACCGTAGTTTAAGATTGCCCGTAACCCTTTTTCGGTTTCGTCTTGTTGCACCACATAGGCTTTGCATTCGGCTGAGCGGATCAGGATCCGTTGTAGATCCACAGGACTGAAGTCACCGTAGTGCCCCCCCCCTTGCAATCCTTCTAGGAACGTGAATAACTCAGGATCCTGAATCACCCCATACTTGATAACCTCTGCTAAGGCTGAACGGAATTCACGGGGGGGGAGAGTTTCGAGGACAGTTGGATCGATCCAGACTAGACGTGGTTGATAAAACGCTCCAATCAGATTTTTGCCTTGAGGATGGTTAACCCCTGTTTTACCTCCAATGGCAGCATCAACCATCGCTAGCAGGGAAGTAGGCACTTGGACAAAACGGATCCCACGTAGCCAGGTCGCCGCCGCAAACCCAGCCATATCCCCGATTACTCCTCCACCCAAAGCTAAAAGAGTTGATGAGCGTTCGAGTCCGTAGGTAAGGGCAGCATCGTAAATAGACTGGATAGAATCGAGTGTTTTGTGCTGTTCACCTGCAGGGAGGAGACATGCACTCACCTGAAATCCAGCGGTGCGCAGACTAGTCTGGAGGACGGATCCGTAGTGCTCGAAGATAACGGGATGGCTCACAATCATCACCTTGCCCTTAAGTTGACGGTGAGCCATGTGAGCACCTAAGTGGTCAAGATAATTGGGGGCAATGACGATGTCGTACTGGGCTTGTGGAAGTTGAACAGGGATAGTTACAACAGACACGGATCCTAAATCCTTAGTGGGGTTAAGCGGCTAATCAAGTGGGTGCTGATCTAACTATAGAGTCTGTAAGGTACAAAGTCTGTGATGAGTTAGCTATGCCAGGCAATGGCTTCAATCTCAACCCGGGCCTGTTTGGGGAGACGGGCAACCTCAATGCAGGAGCGGGCTGGGGGTGGATTAATATCGCGGAAGAATTCAGCGTAGACTTCGTTCATCTCACTAAAGTCATTGATGTCAGCAAGAAAGACAGTAGTTTTGACAATATTACTAAGATTGGTGCCCCCAGCTTCGAGAACTGCCATTAGATTGTGAAAGCATTGTCGAGTTTGATCAGCGGTTGTCGTTCCCACCATATTTCCCGTTTCAGGATCCAGCGCGATTTGACCTGAGGTGTAGATGAAAGGGCCTTGGGCTGCAATAGCTTGACTGTAAGGACCAATGGGGGCGGGAGCCTTGGTTGTATGAACCTGGCAGCGGCCAGGCCCAGTATGCTGGACTGGTTGTTGGGGTGTATCGGCAATGGTCATGGCATCCACACTGAAAACTTGATTTAACGTATCACGGTGGCATGAAACCTATGGGTGCTTACGCAAGCACGACCTGCCATAGCCTAAAAAATAGCCTCCTCGCACAAACTGTGAAAGGAGGTAGGAAATGATGGGTTACCTAGCCTTAGGCATCAGTTATCACACCATGGTCACTCGTGAACTGCGATGATTACATCAAGCCGACTTGGGAAAGGATGCCTTGGCCTGTCAAGAACTCTGTGGCAACTCCGATGACGAAGCCCAACATAGCCAAGCGGCCATTCCACTTCTCGGCGAAGGCAGTGAATCCAAACTTGGTCGTCTCATTGTTTTGCATAACGGTAGCTCCTTAAGGTTGGCTTAAGTATTGTGAACCCATTGTGGCCTCACTATTAAGAAATGTCAACCTCTATGAAGTTCGGTTTACTTCTATCCAGACTCATGAGATGTAGGACGCTGAGTCACGGAGCCGAGAGTAGCCTAGGATCCTGTCTATTCATTCATCTCAACAGTAACAGGCTCAACATTCCAGATATCCTGGCAATACTCTCGGATAGTGCGATCCGATGAGAAGAATCCCATCCGGGCACTGTTGAGGATGGACATAGTCGTCCAACGCTCTTGGTCTTGAAAGGCCTGATCGGCTTGATCTTGACACTTGACATAGGCGTGGTAGTCAGCCATCAGCAGATAAGTGTCCGTATTTAACAATGACTCAACGATAGGACGGAATAAGTTAGGATCCCCACCCGAGAAAAAGCCTGATTGGATCCGCTCGATGACAGCCGCCAGCTCTGGATTGGCTTGGGGGTAGGTCCAGGGCATGTAACCACTCTCACGAGTCATCACCACTTCTCGAGAGGTCAATCCGAATAGAAAGAAGTTATCGGCCCCTACCGCATCACGGATTTCAATGTTAGCGCCATCCAAAGTCCCGACCGTCAGCGCTCCATTCATGGCAAACTTCATATTGCCAGTTCCTGATGCTTCCTTACCTGCCGTGGAAATCTGTTCAGACAAGTTTGCGGCAGGGTAGATCCGTTGCCCTAATGAAACATTGAAATCAGCTAAAAATGCTACCTTTAACCGTCCTGCAACATCCGGATCCGTATTTACCACATCCGCTACGGAATTAATTAACTTGATGATTAACTTCGCCATCACATAGCCGGGCGCTGCTTTGCCACCAAAGATAAAAGTCCGAGGTACCACCGTTGCATTGGGATTCGCCTTGATACGGTTGTAGAGCGTGATGATGTGCAAAACCTTCAATAGCTGCCGCTTGTACTCATGGATCCGTTTGACCAACACATCGAAGATCGAACTTGTGTCTACTTCAACACCATTGGCCTTGAGAATATAGTCACCTAACACTTGCTTGTTGTGAGCCTTAATATCGACCCATTGCTGTCTGAAGTTTCGATCCTCAACGTAGCTCTCCAACTGCTGTAACTGATCAAGATGACAGACCCACTCAGAGCCAATCTTACTGGTGATCAGCTCCGCTAATCGGGGATTGGCTAACAGGATCCATCGTCGCGGTGTTACCCCATTAGTCTTGTTGCTAAACTTTGCAGGCCAATACTCACGGAAATCTTTCAAAACACTTTGACCCAGGAGTTGCGAGTGGAGCTTAGCAACCCCATTGATGGCATGACTACCGACTGAAGCGAGATGAGCCATCCGGACGGCTTTACCGGATCCTTCTTCAATCAGGGACATGCGGCTGAGCTTACCTGTATCATCGGGATAGCGAGCGTTGATATCTTCTAGAAAGCGACGATTGATCTCAAAGATAATTTCGAGATGGCGAGGGAGGAGATTGCGGAATAGCTCTAGGGACCACTTTTCTAAGGCTTCAGGCAGAAGTGTATGGTTTGTGTAGGCAAAGGTATTTTGGGTAATCGTCCACGCTTGATCCCAAGTGATATCGTGCTCATCAAGCAACAGACGCATCAGTTCCGCGATACCGATGGCAGGATGAGTATCATTGAGTTGAACAGATGCTTGGGATGCAAAATTGTCAAAGGTAGAGTGATTCAATTGATAAGTGCGAATGATATCCTGTAAAGCGCAAGACACGAAGAAGTATTGCTGTTTGAGTCGAAGCTCACGGCCCTGTGGTGAGTTGTCGTTGGGATAGAGAACTTTTGAAATATTCTCAGACATCATTTTATCAACGACGGCCCCAAAGTAATCTCCTTCATTGAAGGCTTGCAAGTTAAACTCATTCCCTGACTCAGCTTTCCATAGCCGCAGCATGTTAACTGTGTTGGTCTTGTAACCTGGAACTGGGGTGTCATGAGGGATCCCTCTGAGTACATAACCTGGGATCCATTGCACCTGGTACCCACCCCGTCCATCAGATTGAACTTCGGTATGACCGCCAAACTTCACTTCAACTGCTGATTCAGGTCGAGGCAGTTCCCAAGGATTGCCATAGCGCAGCCATTTGTCTGGAATTTCCACCTGCCAGCCGTCATAAATATCTTGATCAAAGATGCCGAACTCATAGCGGATGCCATACCCAATTGCTGGGATCTCCAAAGTAGCAAGGGAGTCGAGAAAACAAGCTGCTAAGCGCCCTAACCCCCCATTACCTAAACCAGGTTCCTCTTCCTGCTCAATTAATTCATCCAGATTGAGATTCAACTCCGTTAGGGCTTGTTGAATATCAGCATACAGATCCAGGTTGATCAAGTTATTTCCGAGCTGCCGCCCCATCAAAAACTCAGCTGATAGATAGTAGACAAATTTAACATCTTTTTCAAAGTAGACTTGATTAGTTTTAAGCCAACGGCGCAGGAGGCGGTCACGAACGGTATAGGCTAGTGCCATATAATAGTCATTTGCACTAGCGGTTAGCGTGTCTTTCCCTTGAATATAGTAGAGGTTATCCAGAATCGCTCGCTTCAAGGTTTCGATATTTGTGCCGGTCCGGTCATCTTCGATACGGATCCCTTGAGTGTCAGTCGGTTGAGTCGGTTGCATCGCGGTCCCTTCAAATCAGTAGAACTCATCTGTCTCGTGTCTGTGACTTAGTTCTGCGACTTAGTATCGATACAGGTTGGGGGGACAGACGCCGTTATCGTAACTTATCCGATGCTGGGTACAGCCCAGGATCCCCCCCGAGTCCCCCAAAGAAAACATAAAGAATCTTTGACGGCAGGCAACTGAACGGTTGGTGTCGAGCTGTCTATCTTTTGAGGAAGTGGTCCTTCAAGGTCAGTCGATGGTGGGAGCAAGGCGGATCCTCTGCTTTCAACTTCAAGAGCAGTTGGATAAGGCAACGCTTGTTTAGTCAGCTGTACTGCTCAGGATCCGTGAGCTGAGGCATCACCATAGGTCCCATCAAGAAGGGTGATAACCAACCTAAGAGGCTGGGGATTCCGGTAAGGGATCGTTATACTCTAAATCATAAGTTTGGAGTAGGAGTGTCTTAAGCTCTACTCCCTTGTGCCACTTGAGCTCAAGCGATAACGTGCTGAAATACCCTGTTGAGCTGGTTAGCCATGAGTAATTCTGTGCACTCGGATCCCTGGATTGGGCGTTTGATCGGTAACCCGGAGCGTTATCGACTGGAACATACCCTAGGTGGCGGGGGCATGGGTGATGTCTACAAAGCAATGGATTTACGTCTGGGCCAAGAAGTCGCCCTCAAGTTACTCAAAGCAGGGCTAGCGGATAATGATGACTTGCGGCGGCGCTTTGAACGAGAAATTGTGGTATCAGCCGCTCTGCTGCATGAGCATATTGTCCAAGTTAAAGATCATGGTGTCACTGAAGAGGGTTACCCTTTTTTCGTGATGGAATACCTCAAGGGGGCTAGCTTAGGTCAAGTCCTCCGCTGCGAACGCCGGTTGACCGTTGACCGAGCCATTAATATTATTTCGCAAGTTTGTGACGGATTGCACATGGCCCATAGCGGAATCACTCTATGGCGGGAGGGAGCGACCACTGCTGAGTACATTAAAGTTGTGCATCGTGATCTTAAGCCAGACAATATCTTTTTGATTCCCCACAGCCGCCTGTCTGAGCTGGTCAAGATCCTCGACTTTGGGATTGCCAAAATTCGTAACGATCAACTCACCCAGACGAACCTTACCAGTATGGGGAGCTTTTTGGGCACCTGTCGCTATGCGGCACCCGAGCAATGGCGGGGGGATGAGGATATTGACGGGCGAGCAGATATCTACTCGCTTGGGATTATGCTGTACGAGATGTTGAGCGGTACGGATCCATTTGGTCTTCGGTCCGACTCTCGCGGGATCAACCCGACCTCCTGGCTGACCGCCCATGCCTTCACGGATCCGCATCCGATCCGCCAGCTTCCTGATTGCCACATGATTCCTGTGGACCTCGAACAGTTGACGTTGAAGTGTTTAGCCAAGGATCCAAATGATCGGTTCACCTCCGTTGAAGAACTGAGTCAGGCATTACAACAAGCGGACATTGCCATACCATCACGCCCTTTGAACACAGCGCCCACACAGGCGAATCGATACAACCCCACCACTCCGACTCCTCAAGTTCAATCTGCCGCTGAAAATCCTCCAACGGTCGAGCTCCCTGTCACCCCGCCCTCGGCCACTCTATCCGACTACACTCAACCTCAAAGTGGGAATCAGACAACTCCCTTATCGCCGCCGCCCTCTGCCTCCTCCACGACCCCTCTTGAGCCCACCATTCCCAAAGCAAGTTTGCCTCAGTCTGCTCAAATGGATCCGACTGCTGCGATACCCACAACTGCACCGTCATCGGATCCGACGGCAGCCATGCCTGCTCAATCTCCAGGACCCAAGCCGGCCACAGCAGCCCCACCACCGGACCCGACTGCCCCTTTACCAAAACCAGCAACGACACCCGCTGTGGCAGGTACATCGACTCCAGTGCCAACTCAGCCTCTACCCAGTGCACTAACTCATGAGTCTGGCTCCAGTACACCACCGACCCGTCGACCCCGGCAATCTCGTTTGTGGTTGTGGCCTGCGATTGGTGGGTTGGGTGCGACTGCAGCCCTAGTCGTGGCTGGAATTATTCTGTGGTCGAGACCTAGCCCACTAGACGAAGCCCAAGCAATGGTGGCTCAGGGTGATTTGACAACAGGGATTGTGCTGGCCAGCCAGGTTGTTCCCCAGGATCCGGACTATCCCTTAGCTCAGACGCTCATTGCCCGGTGGCGACTAGACAACGCCCGAGCGGCAGCCAATGGTGGGGACTTTGCTGCTGCCATTAGTGAGGCTGAACAAATCCCCTCGGATCAAGAAACCTACAGTACGGCTCAGATCCTCATCGCGGAGTGGAATCTCGATAGGGGACTCGCTCTAATTGAGGACGGATCCTTTACGCGTGCCGAAACAGCCCTGAGATTGATTCCTGCTGATCAGCCTATCTTTGAGCGGGCAGATCAACTGCTCAGTGACATTGAAAACTGGGAAAAGACAACTCAAGCCGCCAATGCCGGTGACATCACAAACTCACTGGTCTACGCTTATGAAATTAATCCCAGTGGAGCTCTGGGCAATGAAGCGAATGACTATGTTTGCGATAGCTTAGCTAAGCTAGTTGATCAACGCTATCGGGAACTGGTGGACGCTAGTTTTGATGACCCATCTAGAGCACCTATTTTCGAGGGCTACCAGTTTTCAGATTGCCTCACTGAATCTCTGAAGCTGGAGACTCAAATTGTTAACCTTGATGACCGTGGTGACGATAACTTAAAAGTCATGACTGTCATCATGATGGGTTTTGCCTGGGAAAACCTCCCTGAGAAGGCTCGCGAGAGGATGGGGAAGGGAGATGTTTTTGTGGAATTTATGGAACGTGACCAGGCTGTTGCTCAAGTCACATTAACTGCGCCTGAACAGCTAGGTCTAGGTGAGGACGCATTGGACTTGATTCTACCTACCATGCGGGTGCAGCGACCTAATTCTTGAGCGGAGTTTCATCAACCTGCTCTCAGGCTCACCTGATTTTGTTTAAAAAATGTCAAACAGGATCCTTCACTGCAAGCTGGAGGGCTCTGAGGGTAAACTTCATATGTCCTCTGGACGGATTAGGTATGACATTAACCCTCACAAGGAGAATACCCATGACTGTAGCCACTGATTTATTTGTTGAACTGAATGATGTGCAGGCCCAGATAGTTACAGGTGGTGCCACGCTAACACCAGGTGTTGAGACTCTTCTACAGGGATTATCTGCTTTTGTCGGGATCGATTTTGATTGCTGGACAGCTGAAGCCTTAGCCCTAGAAGCGGCCCTCCCTGAACTAGGAGACTTAAGAGCTTACGCTTACCTTGCCACACTTGGCACTGCTATCTTGAACTGCCAGACCGCTTAACATCTGAGGTCTGCGGTCGGCTTGAGCTAAATATAGTCATATCAATTAAAGTCTCGGCACTGATCAGGACTGTCCATTGAATCCTGGTGGGTGCCTTTAGTTTCAGAACGGATCCTTATCAAGATTCGATAGAGGAGAAATCGTAGTTCGACACAGCGAAAGATTCCTGATACAGCGACAGGATCCTGTCAATTTTCGAGGTGTTTCGGCGCTGAGGGTGGAGGCTTTGTTACGCTGACCCTACTGGGCTTTCGCGGGTAAGTGAGCGTTAGCCTATGGATATCGTCAGCTCAAGTGAGTGACAACTATGCAATTTGCCTCCCAGTGGTTGAAGTGGTGGATGGTTTATCTCATCCTGGGTATCGGGGTTGGGATCGTTTGCTTTGACCAATTTGCCGGATTCTATGTCAATCAAGCTTGGTTTCAATCCCTGGGCTATTGGGATCCGTTTTGGCGAGTGGTGAAAGCTCGCTGGGCGATCGGAGCCATTGGATTTGCACTCACCTACAGTTTGCTCTGGATCAACATCCGACACGCTTGGCGCCAACCCTCCGAGCCTGTGCTCCAACTCATTTTCTTGATCATCAGCGGCAGTTTTGCTTGGATCCTGTCTGAACAGTGGTTGATGCTCCTAGCCTGGTGGCAACAGACGCCCTTTGAGACTCAGGATCCGTTGTTCCATCGGGATGTCAGTTTTTTCATCTTCAGTTTGCCCGTTTGGGACTATCTCCAACGCTGGAGCTTTAACTTGGTCATCCTGATCCTAGTCATTGTGAGTATCATTTACCTCACTGAAATCGGACTAGCGAAACAACGGTTAACCCTGGCCCTGACCTTTACCGCCCAACGTCATCTACTCCTGCTAGGTGCCGCTTTACTGGGGATCCTAGCTTGGGGGCATTGGCTCAGCCGCTATCAATTACTCTACTCAACCCGAGGCACTGTTTTTGGGGCTGGCTATGCGGATATTCATGCTCAATTGCCTGCAAATACAGCCTTAGCGGGGATTGCGCTGCTGACCGCTCTGGCGTTCATTTGGATAGCGCTCCGTCTCATTCAGCCCGAATCGGGATCCACACCCCGCCGGATCCGGCCTTGGGTCTGGGCCTTAGTGGCTCCCATTCTTTTGACGGTGATCTATGGTGTTATGCGCGTAGGCTTAGAGCAAGCCCTGCCGGATCTCGTTCAAGCCTTGATTGTGACGCCGAATGGATTTGAACGGGAAGAACCTTACATTGAACGCAGTATTGAATTCACACGACATGCTTTTAATCTAGATGCCATCACCGTAAAACCCTTTCAGGACAGGGGAAGGGCTCAACTCACCATGACAGATATTGAAACGAATGTCTCCACCATCGATAACATTCGACTATGGGATCCGGAGCCTTTGTTAGCGTCCTATCGGCAGTTGCAGGAAATTCGGGCCTATTATCAATTCCCCTTTGTGGATGTGGATCGTTACACCATTGGCGGTGAACTGCGTCAGGTGATGCATGCAGCTCGGGAGTTGGATTACAGCCGGGTGCCCCAGGCGGCCAAGAAATGGGACAACGAGCACTTTTTCTATACCCACGGTAACGGGATTACCCTCAGCCCGGTGAATGTTGTCACTCGTGAGGGACTCCCCGATTTCTACATTGCTAATATCCCCCCGGAACCAACTAATGCTGAGGTGGAGGCTGCCTTACCCATTGATGAACCCGCCATTTACTACGGTGAACTAACCACGACAGATGTAATTACAGGCGCGAAAGCTCGGGAACTTCACTATCCCAAAGAAGATGGCGGGTACGAGTACAACCGTTATGCTGGCACCGGTGGGATCCCCATTCCCCACTTATGGCAGCGCCTTTTAGTGGCCTGGCATGTCCGGGATCCCAGGATCTTGATCAGCCGAGAATACACTGAGCAGAGTCGATACTTGTTCCGTCGCACCATTTTGGATCGGGCTCGTCGGGTAACACCATTCTTGCGCTACGACCAGGATCCTTATTTGGTGATTACAGGAGGAAGGTTGTATTGGATCTTAGATGCCTACACAACCAGTGAGCGCTATCCCTATTCCGAACCAGCTGAAGATCCTACCCAGTTCAATTACATTCGCAACACAGTCAAGGCGGTGATCGATGCCTACAACGGAACGGTAGACTTCTACATTTCGGATCCTGAGGATCCGGTGATTCTGACGTATCAGCGGCTATTCCCTGAATTATTCAAACCGCTAGATACTATGCCAGCCGGGCTACGTCGTCAGATTCGCTACCCTCTAGATCTGTTTCGAGTGCAGATGCAACAGTTTGCAACTTATCATATGGTGGATCCTCAGATTTTCTACAACCGTGAGGATCAGTGGCAGATTTCGTCACAGGTGCGCAATGAAAAAGTCCAAACGATGGATCCGCAGTATCTGATCTTGAAACTACCTGATACGGACTCCTTGACAGCTGAATTTGTTCTGTTCGCGGCGTTTACGCCCATTCGCAAGCAAAACATGATCGCGTGGATGGCGGCCGGGTGTGATGGCGATCGGTATGGAGAGCTAATCGTATACGAATTTCCTAAAGGTCGTCTCATCTTTGGTCCCCAGCAAATTGAAGCCCGGATTAATCAAAACCCGGAAATTTCAGAACGAATCTCGCTGTGGAATGAGCACGGATCCCGTGTTAACCAGGGGAACTTGCTGGTCTTTCCGATTGAAAATTCATTGCTTTACGTCCAGCCGTTGTACTTGGAATCTGAGGATAGTCGCTTACCGCAGTTGACCCGGATCCTAGCTGCTTATGAGGATCAGGTGGTGATGGAGCCAACATTGGAGACGGCTTTGGAGCAATTGTTCAATCCCAGTCATGGGTCTAATCATGCTGAGGAGGATCCATTGCCATTATTTGAAGACAGGGAGGATCCGTTGCCCTTTGCTGATTTAGTGGAGCAAGCCCAACAGCTCTGGCAACAGGCGGAGCAAGCTCGTCGGGCAGAACAGTGGGATCGCTATGAGACCCTTTATCAGGAGTTGGGAAGGCTGTTGGAGCAATTAGACTCGGTGAGATCCCTGCAGGCCGCTGAACTCTATCCTGGCTCCTAATTTAAGCGGATCCGCAGCAAGCAGACTTGAAATTCAACTACAGTCACTGATCAGGATCCGGTGACGATGCTGCTGTGGTGGCGAGTTTGAGAATGAGGGCGGCCAGGATCTTTGTACAACATGAAACGATATTGGTAATGACGGCAGTGGGACGCAGATCAGTGAGACCGTTGGAGCGTACGGTGACGATGGGCAGTGAGGGTGTAACGCCGATGGTGAGGTGGGTGGTCTGAGCGGAGGCATCAAATTGAAATCCACCCGGATCGAGATTGCGAAGATTTGGTTAGGTATCGGGGGTGAGGGTGTCTTCGGAGGCGGTGGTGCGGTTCCAGTTGCTGCGGAATTGGGATCCGTCGGGGGTGTCGGGGCCGTAGACCATCTGGCCCATTTGGTTGATGCGGTTGATGCTGTCGTAGAGGTAGCGGTAGGCTTGGCGGCGTTGGGCGGTAATGGTGGTGCGGGTGAAGTTGTACTGTTCTTGGGCTTCGTTGGTGGCTTTGAGGGTGGTGAAAAGGGTGTCGCCGAGGGTGGTTTCCTCTTCGGTGTGGCCAAAGGGGATGAGGGTGGGTTGGTGTTGGCGGGCGAGTTCTAACAGGGAGGGGAAGAGGGCGATCATTTTGGCTTCAGACCGTTCACTGGTGCGAAAGTCTTTGGTGGGGAATTGCATCCCTGTGGGGGTCTTGTCTTCAAAGGCGAGTTGCATCCGGTAGCGGAGACGACGCCCCCATTCTTGACAGGCTTCAAGGGCCTCATCTTTAGCGGCGGTGAGGGATTTCATTTCACCGAGTTGTTGTTGATGGGTCGGGATCCGTTCGGCCTCGTTGGTGGCGGTTTCAAGCTCGTCGAGCCAATCAGCGGTCATGCCGTACTGACTGAGGGCGTCGAGGTGTTGACGGGCGATGGCCGTTTTCAACCGGGCTTCTTCTAATATCTGGCTATGGGGGATAGGGGTTTTATCGCTGCCGCTTTGGGTCATGGGAAGGCTCCAAAGGTTACTGAGGTTACTAGACACCTACGGTTATACCTCAATTTTGGGGCTCTTAGTTTAAATCTAGGTGAAGAGTCTTGAAACGTTGCTCATGTTACCAGCGATGCCATCACCACGGATCCTCAACCCCAGTCATGAACTATACCTCGATCACGATGCGCCACTCTAGATCCTCAGGATCCTATTCACATCATCAACTCACCCGCTTTTGGACCTCAGGATCCTAGTTATTTCACTCACTATTCCGTTATGCCAACACAGGATCCTAGTCATTACACAGCTAATCCCGGACATTTCGCCTATGATCCTGGTCTTCGCGCACGTGATCCTGAAGTTTGCGCTTATGATCCCAGTCTTCGCGCACGTGATTCTAAGGCTTGCGCACGTGATCCGGGTCTTTGTTTGCGTGATCCCGAGGTTTGCGCACGTGATCCTGGTCTTCGCGCACGTAATCTCAGTCTTCGCGCACGTGATCCTGGTCTTCGCGCACGTGATCCTGAGGTTTGCGCACGTGATCCTGGTCTTCGCGCACGTGATCCCAGCCTTCGCGCACGTGATCCCGGTCTTTGCGCATATGAGGATAGTTTTTGATCTGGCGCTCAGAGACTAGGATCCGGCGATCAAGGCACAGGATCCCGTGCTCAGTGATTGGTTACACAGGATCCATGACTGGCAGGCTGAGGTCAGGATAAGTTGCACGCGATCAAAAAGGATCCATCTGCATGTAAGACAGAGGATCCTGAGAGATATGAAGAGTTGTCGGCGTGGGATCCGTGGTGATTACAACATTCCCCATGTCCGTAACTGGCCCCATGTCCGTAACTGGGATTCGAGGAGTGTTACTGGGTGAGCGTGGCCATATCCTCCCGTAGCAAGGCCATATCTAACGGCTCCTGAGGATCCGTAAACTCAACTATTTGAGCCGACATCTGTAGCCGCACTTCACCTGGAGGCGGGTCACTGAAAAACTCCACTTCAACTTCAGCCTTGGGACTAACGGGCAGGATATCCTTGCTTGTCAACACATGACGATTGGTCAGGATCCATGCGGTATTCCCCTCACGTTTGATGATCCAGCCTTTCCCCTGTGAGGATCCTTCTGGAATATCGGCGATAATTTGAACCACCGCTCGTAGGATGGGCAGTAACGGCTCATTCTGGGGCAACCACTGACTATCATCAAGAGGTTCAGGAACTTCACTCAGGGCGATCAGACGTTGGGTTTCTTCAAGGTTGGTGCGGGGGAGTGACCAGTCAGGATCCTGGGCGATCCAACTCCAGAGCGCGACGGAAGGATCCTATGGCCTCCTCCAGCTTCCCCTGAGCCCTCAGCGCAGTGCCCAAATTGTTGTGAGCAAAAACATTGTCAGGATCCTGTTGAAGGACTTGCCGCATGAGCTGTTCTAATGTTTCAGAATCACCGGCTTCGTAAGCAATTTCTCCTTGTTCAAATAATTCATCAACCGACTGAGCCCACCCCGACACCGGCAGCAGCACCAGCAGGATCCCCAGGATCCCGGCCCTCCAGTTTGCTCTGTGCAGCCTCGCCCCCTCCCTGATCGGATCCTGTCTCATGGTGTCTACAGAGTAGCTGATCTCATTCGGATCCGGATCCTTGGGGGGTGTTGCGGATCCGGGGCTGCCCGTGGGTGGGGGGATCCTGTCGATCAAGCCACGCTTGCAGTTCCGTCACCGTCCTGATATCAAACAACGCCTCCACCAATGCCTCCAACCTCTCAGTCGACAGCCCCCCCACCTGTTCAGCCACCTCCGCACTAATCGGATCCAGTCGTCGTTCCATCAAGCGTCGAGTCAACGCCAAGACCTGCCGAGAATCCATTTTCACCACTCAGGATCCGTTACACCACTGTGAGGGAGCTGTTGTAGCCTCACCATTGAAGTCTGATTGCTGTCCCTCCGCAGACCTAATCCGCAGACCTAAATGGATCCAAACGGGGTTAAACGGATCTGAACACATCCTGAGCTAAACTCTGAGAGTCAATCGGCGAGTGGAAACAGGCAAGTGGAAACAATAGGTACCCGGGTCATTTCGGCAGCAAATTTATTGGATATGTGTGAGCAAGGGGTGCAGGCCGCCCTAGCAGCAGGTGCCGATCAAGCAGAGGTTTATGCCAGTTCAGGACGGGAGTGTACTGCCTCGTTCGAGAAGAGTGACCTTAATCTGGCTAGTGTGACCTCTGAGACAACCTTCGGGATCCGGGTTTTCTATCAGGGTCGACTCGGTTTTGCCACCTCCAATCGTCCCGATGAGTTAACCCAGACCGCTGCTGAAGCCGTGACCTTAGCTAAAGCCTCGCCCGCTGACCCTATGAGTGGGTTACCGGATCCTCAACCCCTACCGGAAGTGGCACCAGACGTAGATCCGGAGGTTTTAGCCTACATGGATCCGCAACGCTTGACCCAAATCGGATCCGAATTTCTACACCGGATGTTGGATCAGGATAGCCGACTGACCATTGATAGTGGATCTGTCACGGCAGAAGAAGAAACGATGGCCATTGTGTCTTCACAGGGGATCCGGGCTAGTCACCGGGTTGCGGAGATGAGCGGCAATGTCTTTGGCATGGCGATTGACGGGGAGGAGGTGGGAAGTTTTTCCTACGATGGTGACAGCGTCCAGAAGGCGAGTGAGTTTCGTCCTAAATTAGAAGTCGCGTTTGACCGATTTGTCGAGAAATGTGTCGGCGCTTTGGGAGCGGGTCGAGGCGAGAGTTTTCGCGGCACCATTGTGATTCCACCCGAGACAGTGGACGATTTCCTCGGAGATCTGCTCTTAGTTTTAGGGGCCGATATGGTTCGCAAAGGTAAAAGTCCGATGGCATCGTGCATGGGTCAGCTCATCGCCAATCCGTTACTCTCCATCCGGGAAACAGGAACAGGGTTGCCAGGTTACCCCATTGAACCGTTTGACCGCGAAGGGATCCCTAGACAACAGACCATGTTAGTAAGTGACGGGATCCTATCTAACTTTTTGTACAACAGTTACGAAGCCCGCTCTGCTCAAACTCAGTCTAATGGTCATGCCACGGGAGGAGCAGGATCCTTGCCAGGAGTGGGACCTTCAACCATTCAAGTCTCACCTGGAAAAACACCAATCGCTGAACTCTATGCCGTTGATAAAGGTATTTATGTAACACGCTTCTCTGGCAGTAGCAATCCGATCACAGGTGATTTCTCCGGTGTTGTGAAAGGCGGCTTTCTAATCAAAGCGGGTGAGCGACGTCCCATTCTCGAAACAACCATCGCTGGGAATTTGTATGACTGTTTGAAAGCTATTTCCGCCATTTCTCAGGAAGTGACTGTATTTGGAGGTGTAGCCTCTTTTCCAGCCCTGCGCATTGAAGATATCTCAATCACTTCAGGCTAGACAGGCTGAGCTCGCTGAGCTAATTGTCGAGAAGTCACAGAGAACCTTCAGGATCCTCTCACGTCGGATCCCTATGCTGAATCTGTCACCAAATCAAAGCTGTCTTAACCGGTTTAGCTGGGTTCACTGGCTTGATTCGCTTCATTGTTTTCACGGAGTTCTTATGCAACGCACTGGTTTAGCTCTAGTGGCCCTTTGTTTAACGTTAGGTGTTACCACGATTAGCTACGCTCGTTCTGAGCAGCCTGTTATCTTGGCACAAGCGACAAACCAAGCGCCTGATATCTTCACGGACAACCAATCATTGGCCATTCGAGGCACGGATCCTGTCGCTTACTTCACCGAGGGTGAACCTGTCGCCGGATCCGCTGAGTTTGAACACGAGTGGAAGGGGGCAACTTGGCGGTTTGCCTCAGCTGAGAATCGGGATTTGTTTGTAGAGAATCCTGAACAATATGCCCCCCAGTACGGTGGCTACTGTGCTTACGCTGTTGCTAATGGGTATACGGCCTCCATTGACCCTGAAGCATGGCGAATTGTTGATGACAAGCTGTACCTGAACTTCAGTCCTCGCGTACAACGGCTATGGCAACGGGATATTCCGGGCCACATCACCCAAGCCAATGCGAACTGGCCAGAAGCCCTCGGTGACTTCAGACGTTAAGGTCCCTATGGCGAGAATTATCCAGCGTGAGCCCACTGTGCCTCCACCTCATCCAGATGTGTCATCAAGGCTTGAGCAGTGGTGTTGGCATACTCACTGAAACGATTGTGGTGCTCACCTGGAATCTGAATGGTATTAAAGGATCCTTGAACCAGCCCAGCCCATTCAGGCTCTACGTCCATTGCTTCTTGACACAGAATGAGGGTTAAGGATCCTGAGTACATCTGAGGTCTGTACTTCATCAAAATCATTGGATATCGAAGTGTGACCTCTCGGCTCAGTTTTCCTCGTGCTGTCTCTGCGGGGAGTGGTTCTTCTGCTTTCGCTGCTGGTACTTCTGAAGCCACGGCTGGTGCAGCTGAGTGAACCGTGTCTCTAATGATCAGATACACCCGTTTGAAGTAGTGAGGATACCGTTTCAACATTAGAAGTTTCTCCCCAACAGCCAGGCCGCATCGAATTAGCGGGTGCCGCTGCCAGATCCACTCCAATTGCTGACGCCAGTTCGGGACACTAGTATCGAGTAAAACCAAGTGAACCGTATGACCCGACCGTTGTAAGTGTTGAGCTATAGCAAAGGCGACAATACCTCCAATACATTCACCACCAATGAAGTAGGGACCCTCAGGCTGGATTGCTTGGATCTCGGCCACGTAGTCTCTTGCCATGTCCTCAACTGATTGGTGCGGCGCCTGGATGCCATCTAATCCCCTGGCCCGGATACCGTAAATAGGTCGACTCTGACCCAGCTGATAGAGGAAAGCCGCATAATATGTCAGCTCTTGCTCAGATCCGTCGCGCCCAGGGACAAAGAAGAAAGGTCGTTTGGATCCTCCAGACTGCAGTGGGATAACTGAGGCCCATTGACCAGAACTCGTTTGCTGGTACTCCTTTTCAATGTACTGAGCCAGGCTCACTATCGTTGGCGACTCAAATAAGGTGCTCAGGGGGATCGACACAGTTAAGCGCTGCCGAATTTGACCGATCAGATCAGCTGCTGCCAATGAGTGTCCACCGAGTTCAAAAAAGTTGGCCGTGATGTCAACCTCGATATCTGATCCTAACTTCAAAACATCAGTCCAGATTTGAGCTAGCTGACTTTGGACTAACGTTTGAGGTGTTAGACAGGATCCGGCCTCTGACCGTCCTGATGCCATGAGATGGGGAGGGGGTTGAGCGTTACGGTTTACTTTCCCATTTGAGTTTAAGGGTAGTTCCTCTAGCGTCACAAAGTGGGCAGGTATCATATAGCTGGGCAGATGATCCTTCAAATAGGTTTTAAGCTCACCGAGAGAGGGGGGCTGCTCCCAGATCTGAGGGACGACGTAAGCGATCAAACTTTTCTGACCAGAACTATCTCCTTGAGCACTGGCAACACAGCTTTCGACCTTAGGATGCGAACTCAAACAGGATTCAATTTCACTTAATTCAATACGGAACCCACGGATTTTGACTTGCAAATCACGCCTTCCCAGGTAGTCAATGGTGCCATCTGGTAAATAACAGGCTAGGTCCCCTGAGGTGTAAAGCTTGGCTCCAGGCTGGAAAGGGTGATCAACCCAATGTTGCTCAGTCAGATCCGGTCGATTTAAATAACCCCGAGCTAACCCATCACCACCAATGTAGAGATCGCCAGCGACACCAATGGGAACGGGCTGCATCGCAGAGTTGAGAATATACACCTGCGTATTGTTAATGGGACGACCGATAGGGATCCGTTCAACCCCCGATGAGAGAAGAGGAATCGTGTGACAGCAGGTAAACGTTGTATTCTCTGTGGGGCCGTAACCGTTAATCAAAGTGCACTGGGGTAAGGCGGCTTGCGCCCTTTGGACATGGTGCGGCGATAGAACATCACCTCCTGCCAGCAATTGTTTAACTGATTTCAGGCTCTCCAGCTGTTGTTCTACAACCAGGTTAAATAAGCCCGATGTCAGCCATAGAATAGAGACCGATTCCTGCTGAAGGACATGACCAAGCCTCTCAAGCTCTAGGTGTGAGTCCGGATAAAGAGCTAGCCTAGCTCCATTAAGTAGAGCTCCCCATATTTCAAAGGTCGCCGCATCAAAGGTTACAGAAGCTAGTTGTAAGAAGACATCTTGTGGAGTAATCGCAACATAGTTGGGTTGAATCACCAAACGAGTGACCCCGCGATGCGGCACACAAACTCCCTTGGGCTTGCCGGTGGATCCTGATGTGTAGTTAACGTAGGCTAGATTATCAGGGCTTGCACCGCTGTTGAAATTTATAGTTGGTTCTTGGGCGATAACAGTCCACTGTTGGTTTAGATAGATCACTTCTTGAGTAGCATCAGTAGGAAGCGAAGCCGACAGGTGCTCCTGGGTCAAAAGAACTCGCACGTTGGCATCTGCTAGCATCAAGTTCAAGCGTTCTTTGGGATAGTTAGGATCCAGAGGAACGTAAGCTCCACCTGCTTTCAAAATTCCTAGCAAACTGACGATAAGTGACACAGAGCGTTCAAGGCAAACACCCACCAAGACATCGGGGCCGACACCTAAGCGGTTCAAATAATGGGCTAACTGATTTGCTCGCTGATTTAACTGTTGATACGTTATCTGCTCGTGACCCAAGTTAACAGCGATACAGTCAGGGGTCTGCTCTGCTTGGGCCTCAAATACATCATGAATGCACTTATCTTGCAGTAGGCTAGGAGTAGCCCGGTTCCATCGACTCAGTAGTTCTGCTTCTGCCCTCGGAAGTAGGGGCAGGGTCGCAATAGCTTGACTTGGATCCTTTAGGATCCCATAGAGTAATGTTTCAAACTCAGCGAGTCGACGTTGAATAGTAGCAGCTTCAAATAAATTGCGATTGTACTGACACTCAAGCGTCAGCTTGCCCTCTAACTCTGTTGCATTGAGAAAGATCTCGAAGTTCTCGTAGGCTCGAGGAATCGAACTGAAGTCTGCAGTCAAGCCACTGAAGGCAAGAGTGTCCGACGACAGTCCTTGGTCTACGTTAAACGTGATGGGAACTAAGGGGATCCGGCTTGAGTCTCGGGGAATTGACAATTTTGGCAGGAGGTCCCCGAACGTAAATTGTTGGTGGTCATAGGCATCGAGCAATGCTGAGCGCCGCTGACTAAGGTGATCGATGAATGACAGGCTACTGTCCACGTAGCTTCGGATCGGGAGCAAACTCACACAATGACCGACCAACGAATTAAGATCGGATGCCGCTTGGCCGGCTGCTGGGAGCCCGACAACCAGGTCAGATTGGGCCGTCAGTCGGTGAAGAAAAACTTCGAAACAGGCTAACAAGACAGTAATGAAACTACAACCTCGGCGGCGTCCAAATAGCTTCAATTGTGAGACCAACTCCGCCGATAGCTCCCGATCAACTCGAGCTGCCTCAAACGTCCGCAGAGGTGGGCGGGGAAAGTCAGTAGGGATATCAACAATGGGCACATCGCTCTTGAATTGTTGGATCCAGTAATTTTCAGCCTCAATGATATCTGCCTTATCTGGCCCTGCAGCCAAAGATTGCGCATAATCGCTGAATCGCTCTGGGTCATCCAGCGTAGGAATGGATCCGTCCACATAGGCTGAGTAAAGCTGGGCCAGCTCAGGCATCAAGACGCCCCATGACCACCCATCACAGATAATGTGGTGAGCTACCAGTAGTACTCGATAGTCCTGAGGACTCCAGCGCACAATCTCGACTCGAAACAGCGGGCCATGCTCCAGGTCAAAGGGGGTCTCAACCGCTTGGCTAAGCAGATGTTGCCAGCGGGTTTGGCGTTCAGCCTCAGCCAGATCGCTGAGCTCAATCAGTGGGCAGTCCAAGTTCACGTCAGCCGCAATACATAGACGCAGACCATCTGGACTAAACGTGGCACGTAAGGATTCATGTCGCTGGACTAGATCCTGAAGCGCTAGGACAAGAGCCTCGACTTGAACGGATCCCTGCAGTCCTAGACTCTGGGCTTCGTTATAGGCACAGTTGGCTGCTGCTCCCATTTGTACCGACGCCCAAATTTCTTGCTGGGCCGCCGTTGCTGGAGCTACCAGCGATAATTCCCCACTAGCAAACGGATCGTAATCAACTGCAACTGTGGTGAATCGAGGTGATGGTGCTAACACCTCTACACCAGCGAACCTGTTAGCAAATGGATTGTAGTCGACTGCCCCTGTCGAGGGTTCAGACTGGGGTATCAATAGTTCCATGTCTGCTAACGACTGGTAACGGTCAGTCACAGTGATGGGTCGAGACTTGGGTGACGATACAGAAATCATGCTGAGCCCTTCATTAATTCTTTAAGAAATGGCCCGTAAAACGCTCATTTCTCGAGGTAGCAATAGTCCAGCGCCCTCATCAGGTATTCACATCTCGTCCCATGTCTTCACTAAAAAATCACATTAAACGGAGGATCCAAAAGGGCGGCACTCAGTGATTACACTGAATATTAGCAAGCATTGTAAATGGGTAAACTCTACAGTGCAACCTTTAATACAAATAAGTTATGAGAAAATCAGGACAATGCAATAAGAGAAAGGTTTCTCAAATTCAGCCATATCGCTTAGAGGCTAGCCGCCACACTGAAGTGCTACACTTAACCCCTAGCTCGATAAACAACTAAGCCTTCAAACGATTCCTTCTACGCGTTGATATTTCCCAGGACGCCTAGGATCCGGGATGTACCAGGCTGGCATACCATCAGGATCCTTACCCAAACGGGCTCCAGGCATAGGGGGATGAAGCATTGACGGTGAATTCATCTCTGTTGTGGATCCGGGTAAAAAACCTAGGGATTGCAATTCCGCGACAGCTTCTTTGAAAGACTGAATCACCTGCTCAATATCTGCCTCAGTATGCGCTAGGGTCAAGAAGCACGGTCGGTACTCCCAGATATGGATCCCTTTATGCCGGAGCCAGTAGAAGAGCAGTCCACCGTAGGGGCAATCTGCAGAAAAGGTAACGTAAAAAAGGGATGAGAAATGTTCAAGATGAATAGGAGCTTGAACACGCTTAAAGTGCTGATTAAGGTGGGTGACGAGATTGTGGACCTTTTGATTTAAAGACTGCTGCAGTTGCGGTCCTTCAGCGTTGAGTTTCAATAATACAGCTTCTGCTGCTGCTAGAGCCAGTGGATGCCTAACAAAGGTTCCCGCGAAAAAAGTAACACCAACCTCCGGGATTGAACCATCACCGTACTGCCAGTGACCGCCGTCTAAGGCATCCATGTACTGAGCTTTCCCAGCCACAACCCCGATAGGCATCCCCCCCCCTACAATTTTTCCATAGGTAGAAAGATCCGCTTTAATGTTCCAATAGGCCTGGATCCCGGCTGGGGCCACTCGAAATCCAGTGACGACTTCGTCAACAATGAAGGCTGTTCCTGACTGTTCGGTAAGGATCCTTAGCTCCCGCAAAAAATCAATTGGTTGTAAATCAGGATGCCGACTCTGGACAGGCTCTACCATGATGGCAGCTAGCCCATCGGCCTGATTTTGTAAAATATCGAGAGACTCTGGGGATCCATAGTCTAAAACGAGAATGTTTTCAACCATTGATGGCATGATCCCAGGTGCCGCTGGAAACGACTTCAACTTAGCACTACCACGAACAATCACTTCATCAAAGGTGCCATGGTACGCACCAGCAAAGGTAGCAATTTTGTTTCGTCCGGTTACCGTGCGGGCTAGCCGTAGGGCTGCTGTGACAGCTTCAGACCCAGTATTACAAAAGGCCACTCGTTCCTGGCCTGTTATCTCCGTAAATAACCTGGCCACTCGACCCGCTAGAGGAGTTTGAGGCCCAATTTCAACCCCCGCTTCTAACTGTTTTTGAACGGCTTCTGTCACGAATGGTGGGGACCATCCAAAGAAATTTAGCCCAAATCCATTGGTTAAATCGATGTATTCATTCCCATCTACATCCCATAATTTGGATCCTCGGGAGCGCTCTACCACAATGGGATAGACCATCTCTTTCCAAATGGGTCGAAACCCTGACACAGTCCGAGGATCAGCAAGATAGCGGCGATGGTGTTCCGTCTGTTGCTTGGATCGGGGCGTACGCTGAATATAGCGCTCGATGATCTGTTGCAATGCTGTGTGTTGAGACGGGGTAAGGTCCGTACTTATGTTTTTGTCAATCTTCGCACCCGGACCCAGTGATTTTGCCACGGTCTTCGGCCCATCAGTTGTCTGTGCCCCATTCGTGCTGGATCGATTAACGGCCGCCGTACTTGTCAAGGATCCGCTAACCCCAGTGATGTCAAGGTCAGAAACTGGAGACTTGTTAGACTCCGTTGGCGCTGGAACGACCTGTCCTGGAGGGGGACTTGCGACCTGGCCCTGACCTAGCAATTGCAGTTGTTGAGCCATCAACTGTAGCTGTTGGTTGATCACCTGAGTGATGACAGTGTCGGAAGTTGCTGATGATGGTGCTAGGGGGGCGGATCATATCAGCGGAGAAGAGGGGGGAGGAAC
>CAYUEE010000059.1:0-5631 GCA_964443615.1 uncultured bacterium
GCGCTAGAGCGGCGCTTAACAACTGTAGTCATAATTGCAGGCTCCGATAGGAAGCGATGTACATCTAAACAGTAATCCTCTCTGTTAAGTTTCGTCAATACTCCCATGGATTCATTAAGCATCTGAGCATCGTCACCACAAAGACTTGCAGACATTGGCTTTAGCTCGATGGAGAGGCTCATTCTTGTGTCTGAGGCTCTACCGATGGGGCTTGATAGGTCCTGCATCATCAGCAAGGATAGATAAGGATCCGTGACAGTCTTCAGGATCGCACTGTACTTCCAGGAGGTGCTATGACGATGCGTCTTTCTCCAGAGACCCTCACTTTGAGGCAACTCCGCAACAAAGCTGTGCAACTCGAGATCTCGCGTTATAGCCGTATGACCAAGGAGCAACTGCTTGAAGCGATCCGCGAGGCTGAACTTGATCGATTAAACCAAGGATCCTCTGGCCGCTCAGGCCGTCTTGCCGTCGCGGCAAAGTATCAGTTGATGAGTACTGGTGATGAGAGCTCGTTAGCTGTTGATACTGATCTAGGTGAACTACCCGAAGGCTATGGGGATAGTCGTATTGTGCTCTTGCCTCGAGATCCGCACTGGGCCTACGCCTACTGGGATATTCCTAACGAACACAAGGAGCAACTGCGACAGCAGGGAGGTGCTCAGCTAGCTTTACGCCTGTACGAGGCACTCGGTGAGTGGGAGGATCTAAATGAGACTTTGGGTCGAGAGACCCAAGCCCATGCGATGAAAGAGTATCCCTGCGATGAGTTAGCCCGGGAATGGTACCTCCCTGTTCCCTCCAGTGACCGCTCCTATTTTGTCGAAATTGGTTACAACACTGAGACTGGTGAATGGCTTCCTCTAGCTCGATCTGCAAGGGTAATGATTCCGCCTACTTACCCCTCTGATTGGCTTGATGAACACTTTATTACAGTGCCCTTTGATTTGAGTCTACATGGCAAAACTCTGTACCAGCTTTGGGAACCCCCACGATCTGCAGGGCGGAGTCTGGGCTTGGTAACCTATCAGGGGACAGAAATTCAATATCCAGCAGTACAGCCGGGTGGGTTTCCTCAATCGTCACTCAAACCTTGGGGAGCATCGGGTTCTGGTCTCGGGTTAGGCGTTCAGCCCTCATCCGGAGTTGAAGTCGTCATTCAAGGGAAGGCACCACCAGAGTCCAAAATTCTACTTCATGGAGATCCGTTAGATTTAGGTCCAGATGGATCCTTTGAATTCAAAATTAGTCTACCTGAGGGTGACCAAACGGTACCATTACAGATTACTAGTCCTAACTATCCTTATGCATTGGAATTGTCCTTTACACCTCCAAGTGAATCCCGTGCTGAAGCCAGCGATGAAGCAGGATCCTACTGAGTAGTGGAGGTTAGTGAATCTAGCGTATGGCAATCGGATACTTAGCCATTGTTTTGCATGCCCATTTACCTTTTGTGCGACATCCCGAGCAGGATTTCGTTCTTGAAGAAGATTGGCTTTACGAAGCGATTACTGAGACCTATATCCCACTGTTGCAAGTGTACGAGGGACTGAAACGGGACGGAATTGAGTTTAAGCTGACCATGTCCCTAACGCCAACATTGATTTCAATGTTAAAGGATCCGTTACTCCAAGATCGCTACGATGCCTACTTATTAAAGCTACAGGAGCTTGTGGGTCGTGAGTATGAACGCTATGAATCAGATGGGCATCGACGGTATCTTGCGGACCATTACATCAAGTCATTTATCGATATTCGGGCTACGTGGGAGCAGTATGACCGCGATCTAGTGGTTGCCTTCAAGCAGTTTCAAGATACGGGTAACCTTGAAATTGTCACCTGTGGTGCAACGCATGGCTATCTACCGCTGATGCAAATGTATCCGGAGGCCGTTTGGGCACAGTTGAGTGTTGCCTGCGAGCACTATCAAGAAACTTTTGGCATCTGGCCTCGAGGAATTTGGCTGCCCGAATGTGCCTATTATCCGGGTCTAGATCGGTTAATTGCTGATGCTGGCCTGCGTTACTTAATTACCGATGGTCATGGAGTCCTCTACGCTAAACCTCGCCCCCAGTTTGGCCTGTATGCCCCGATTTTCACCGAGTCAGGGATTGCCGTTTTCGGACGAGACCAGGAGTCATCTCAGCAGGTCTGGTCGGCTGAAATTGGGTATCCAGGGGACCCGGTCTATCGTGAGTTTTACAAGGATCTCGGATTTGAAGCGGACTATGACTACATCAAGCCTTACATCATGCCCACAGGCCAACGGAAAAGTACGGGGATTAAATATCATCGCATTACTGGGCGCGATTGTGACTTAAGTGAGAAGGCACTTTATGATCCCTACTGGGCTGAGAAGAAGGCTATCGAGCATGCGGGAAACTTCGTATTGAATCGGCAGCGACAAATTGACTATCAGTATGGACTCATGCAGCGGCCCCCATTGGTAACAGCACCCTATGATGCCGAACTCTTTGGCCACTGGTGGTATGAGGGGCCGACCTTCCTTGATGCGTTGATCCGTCACAGCGTTCAAGAACAGCAGACTTATCAGCTAACCCATCTTGCTGACTATCTCCGAGCCCATCCGACACAACAGGTGGCGAAACCGGCCCAGTCAAGTTGGGGTGCCCAAGGATTTCACGAATACTGGCTCAATGAGACCAATGCCTGGATCTATCCTCATCTCCACAAAGCGGCTGAAAGGATGATTACCCTTAGTCAACAGGATCCTCAAAGTCTTCTGGAAACCAGGGCCCTGAACCAAGCTGCTCGGGAACTTCTGCTAGCTCAATCGTCCGACTGGGCTTTCATCATGCGAACAGGCACAATGGTGCCCTATGCCGAACGCCGCACGCGATCTCATCTACTCCGTTTTCACCACCTGTTTGAGATGGTAACCCAAAACCACATTGAGCCAGAATGGTTGGCCAAAGTGGAGTACGTCGATAATATCTTTCCCAGTCTGGACTATCAGGTCTATCGTGGTGCTCAAGGTTCCCCCTCTCAACCTACCGATGCAGTGGATCCTAAGCCAAACCCTGATCCTGAATTAGATCTAGATCCTGAAGGAGACCCCACTACTAAACTAGAGGATAAATCTGCTTAGGATTTAGGCCTCGAGTAACGAGTCTAATTTCCCTTGGGAATCGAGTGTGTAGAGATCATCGCAGCCGCCAATGGGCTGGTCATTAATAAAAATTTGAGGTAGCGAGCGACGACCACTAGCTCGTGCAGCCATCTGCTCTCGGGCAAGCTCGTCACCATCAATAGCGTGCTCGGTGTAGATAATCCCTTTGTGGTCGAGGAGCTGTTTGGCCCGCCGGCAGAATGGACACGTTATCCAAGTATAAATCTCAACGTTTACAGCCATAGTTACCCTCTCTGTCGTCATCACTAAGTCAAAATACCGGATCTACTAATACACAAAGATCCCTCAGTGCTAGATCTATCAGCACTAAAAAACGCAGAGACCAATGGATCCCTACGCATTTAGTGTAAACCTTTGTGAACAACCCATTGAGGGGGAAAACCCTAAGCCATGGCGTTGATGATGTAGTCAAAATAGGGTCCCGCTTCAGCCGCAGCTGGAGCATCTAACAAGCTCAGAGAGGCATCTTTCATGTAGCGGATAGCGTCAATCATGCCAGCGATAGGAACATTGAGAGAGTTGTACATTTCCCGTACACCCACCAATCCAATAGATTCGATGGGCTCTTTGTTGCCGGCGATGATGCCATAGGTTATCAGGCGGAGGTACCAGTCGTAGTCCCGCAGGCACTGGTTATACCGCTTACTGCCATAGGCATTGCCGCCCGGTTGAACATAGTCGGGATGTTGGGCGAACAGATTTTTTTGAGCTTCGTCGATGATGCGCTTGCTGTTCTCGGTGAGGACGGTCGCAATTTGAAGCCGCTGCATCCCGCTTTGCATGTAATCTTTGACGGACTCTAACTCTCCGGTTGAGAGGTAGCGCAACTCGTCGTCTGCCGCGCCAATGACTTGATCGATAACGCTCACGATAAATCTCCTGCCTACTAAAACTTGAGAAAAAACGATGGATCCTCACCCTCCACAGACCGAACTCTACCGACAAGATTTAACCTCACAAGACCTATGCCCGTAAGGCTCAGCTCAGAACGCTCGGTCAGGATCCCACAATCTCATTAAAAAGGGAGCCCGGATCCTTGATGGAAACGGCTACCTATACAGTGTAGAGCAGGGTCTGAGCTCACTCAACACTTCTTCAACCTCAGAGAGGGTCTCAACCAACAGATTTCGACATGGAATCTGAGTTAGGCAACCCCTCTAGATTCGACCCCGTAACCATTGAGCCATTTCGTTGGGGCGAGGAGAGGAGCTAAGTGCTGTTTCCTCAGTAATCCGCCCCTCCTGGTAGAGGTTGAATAAGGCTTGGTTCATGGTCTGCATCCCCTCAAAGCTATCAGCCTCGATGAGCTCCTCAATCTCATCCACAGCTCCTCGGTGAACATAGTCACGGATAGCATCTGTGTTCCGCATGATTTCGTGAGCCGCTGCTCGTTTGCCATCTGTGGTCCGGACCAACGTTTGAGCAACGATGGCCACCAGTGTTTCAGCTAACTGCATCCGCATGGGTTGCTGTTCTTCGGGCTTGTAGATACCCAGCAGACGCTCGATGGTCTTAACAGCGCTGTTAGTATGAAGTGTTCCGAATACCAGGTGACCAGTTTGGGCCGCTTTAATAGCAGTGTCCACAGTTTCCCGATCCCGCATCTCTCCAATCAGGATGACATCCGGATCCTCACGCAACGAGGCTTTTAGAGCATTACCGAACTCTAAAGTATGGATCCCTACTTCCCGCTGACGGATCATAGACTTCTTACTTTTGTGAACAAACTCGATCGGATCCTCAATCGAGATGATGTGTTTCGGAAACTCTGTGTTGATGTAGTCCACCATACCAGCAAGTGTTGTTGATTTTCCGGATCCGGTAGGGCCTGTAATCAGCACCATGCCTTTGTGCTCTTCAGAGATCCGCCTAATCACTTCAGGGGCTCGTAGTTGTTCTAAGGTTAGGATCTTGATGGGGATGAGTCGCAGTACCATTGCTGGGCCCAGCAGAGAAACAAAGCAGTTCACCCGGCAACGAGTGAGACCTTCGTATTGAACCGCGGTGTCGAGCTCCAGGCTTTCTTCAAATTGACGGACTTGGCTTTCGGGTAAGCTTTCACGCAGCCAGTCGTAGTACATCTCAGTTGTCGTCATGGGGTGGTTGGTTGCTAACATCTGGCCCCGATCGCGGAAACGAGGCACTTCACCCACTCCCAAATGAATGTCGGAGTACCCGTTATCGAAGGCTTCCTGAACCAATTGCCGCAGGGTGACGTGGTTGGGGGCACGAGCTGGAGTCCGGGCCGCTGAGGGGGATGCTGAGGGAGCCACACTACCGCCCCGAGCTGGAGGACGAGCGGGGGGACGACCAGGGGGGGCAGGGGGACGAGGAGGAGGTGGAGCCATAACACCAGGGTCCACCGCGGTGCGATCAGCACCAGGGGTTGAGCGGGCTACAGGGGGCGGCGGCGGTACAGCAGGATCCACCTGAGTTGATGGGGCGGCAGGTGATTGAGTTCGGGACCGCGTTCTGATGGG
>CAYUEE010000059.1:5641-28609 GCA_964443615.1 uncultured bacterium
CCCGCCCCCCCCGTCCCCCCCCCGCGCGCCCCCCCTCCCCCCCGCCCCCCCCCCCCCCCCCGCGCCGCCCCCTCCCCCCAGTCATCCAAGCTGCCGCCAAGATTAGGTGGGAGGTTGCTAGCTTCGCTCATAGAATTTGCCTCTGCTATGGATCCCTGTGGATGTTGTCAATCCTAATCTAAGCTGCTAGTGACGACAATCGCAGACGAATACATCATCGGTTACCTATGAACTTCACTCATCCCCAGTCTTCACTCATCCCCAGTCTTCACTCATCCCCAGTCTTCACTCATCCCCTACTAGAACCCCACCATTAGTTACCTCACGTAAGGTGCTCCGCAAGTTTAACTTGAAAAAACTAGGCTATTTATCGAAAGAGGCGGTAGTTGAATGAATCTTGAACCGATATTCTGCAGGGCAATGCTCATCTCAATTACATTCATCGCAGTCACAGACCTCTCCCTGAACTTTGGTCTTGCGATTTCATGGGAGGCACTTGTTGAATCCAATACCCTGACTTGACAAGCTCTTGGGGTGGATACCCTATACTAAGTGAACGAATATAAATGAATGTGTTACGTTAAATTGTGCAAGTGGATGTTACTGTCGTTCAACCTCCCCCGGATCCGTGGCGTGATGAACTCAGGATCCTGCTACGAGGTATCTCGGGTGGCTTTCTGATAGGAACCCCTCTGCTGTACACCCTAGAGGTGTGGACGATTGGGAGTGTAGCGCAACCTCCACGGATGCTGGCAACAATGGCGGTGACGTTTGCGATAGTGTGGTTCCTGATTCAGACGCGAGACTTTGGCCGCTATACGCAATCCCATTGGCTCAAGTCACTAATGCTTAGTGTTAAAGTGCTCTCCACTGGTTATCTCTGTGGTGGTCTAGCCCTCTTTCTGCTCCGCCTCGTCACACTTGCGACCCCATTAAACGAGCTTCTAGGTAAAGTTATCATGGTCGGGATCCCCTTCACTCTGGGGGTTGCACTAGCCGGGTCGTTGCTAGACCGCCGTCGGACCGGGCCGCGAGACGATTTAGGTCATCGAGATCCGTTGTCTCCCCTATCATCAACCTTACATGATTTAGATGCCACTCTCCTTGGTGCATTGATCGTTTCCCTCAACACAGCTCCAACTGACGAAATTACTGTTTTAGCGACAGCAATCCCTCCATTATGGTTGCTATTAGTGGTAGGGGCATCACTAACAATGTCCTATGTCATTGTGTTTGTGGCGGGCTTTTCAGATCAAGAGCGGCGGCAGCTGCAACAAGGCTTTCTCCAACGTCCGTTCACCGAGACTCTAGTGGCTTATCTAGTATCCTTAGTGGCTGCGCTGGCAATGTTGTGTTTCTTCCAGAAACTGAGTTTTCAGGATCCCTGGCCCGAATGGCTGAGCAGTATTATTGTTTTAGGATTTCCAGCATCTATCGGTGGAGCCGCGGGACGAATCGCATGACAAACCAAACTCAGACCTCAATCCAGGATCCTCGATCTCTGGCAGAGTGGATTACTTTCGGGATTGCGCTGGTAATCCTACTGACCCTAGTGAGCCTAATTTTCTATGACTGGCTAGTGAGCAAAGATGTGCCACCGGTGCTGAAGGTAGAACTGGTGGATCCCGTGCGGGTGGTTGATGATCAGTACTATGTTCCCTACAAGGTGATCAACAGTGGTGGCAAAGCAGCAGAGGCTATTCAAGTCATCGCTGAACTTCAAATTGATACTGAGCAAAGTGAAACAGGTGAGCAACACATTGAATCATTATCAGCTGGCGAAGGGCAACAGGGTAGCTTTATCTTTACCCATGAACCGGATCCTGACAGCTTGGTATTGAGAATTGCGAGTTTCAGTGAGCCTAAGGAGTAGGATCCTTGATAGATTTGAAGAGTCAGGCACATGCCCGAAGCTGGTAACCAAACCTTTAATTTATAGAGCAGCTTACTTGACTTTACTGAACAGACATGAGTTAGGGTCAGCTGTAGGTCGCTGTAGTATGTCTACCATGCCAGCTTATTCCACAGACTTGCGACAAAAGATCGTAGACCTGACGACAACCCAATAGAAAAATTGTGGTCACACTCAAACTATGGGTGGGCAATTGGTCCCAAGGTCTCATAAGCCCTTGGAGAAACTAGTCAAGATTGCCAGTCTGCTGACATCTCTCACTCAGATCAGGAGCGGGTATGCTCACTACTGCTACTGTATCTATTGAAATCGCAAAAAGGTGTATTTCGAAAACAGTTTGGCGATAGGCTGAATTGTGATTAGATCCTTCGATGACAGGCAGATCTCTTCTAAAATGAGGACGGTTTCGGGGATAAAGAGTTGATCGAGCTTGTCCTAATCACTGTTCTGGGATTCCTTGGGAGTTTAGGTCACTGCGCGGGTATGTGTGGACCGCTAGCTGCTGCCTTCTCCTTAGCGCAACCCACCCTGGCCCAACAACATTGGACCGCCCTTCTCCAAAAACAACTTTTCCTCAATAGTGGCCGTCTCTTAAGTTATGCCCTCGTCGGATCCGCCATCGGGGGCCTAGGATCCGCTGTCGTCGCCGGGGGACAAGTGGCCGGTATCGGGAGTCACTTTCGCCAAATCATTACTATCATCACCGGTCTTATGCTGATCTGGCTGGGGATTCTGCAAATCAACCCTACTATTCTCCCTCGAATTCCCTTCCTGCATCCTTTGCTCCAAGCTGGGATCCATACTCGTCTCAGTCAACGGATCCAACACATGGCGCGTCAAGGATCCTGGTGGACACCACTGATCATGGGACTAGCTTGGGGACTAATTCCCTGCGGATTTCTGTACACTGCCCAATTGAAAGCGGCTGAGACTAGTAGTGTTTGGGGAGGTCTGTCCACAATGTTGGCCTTTGGGGCTGGCACCACCCCCATGATGGTCGGGATCGGTGTTTCAACCAGTTTTCTCAGTGCTGATCGGCGCAGTCAACTGTTTCGGGCTGGGGGCTGGATCACTGTGTTGATTGGAATCCTGACTCTCCTGCGGACGGATGCCATGGTTGATTACACTGGTCATGCAGCACTACTTGGATTGATGTTAGCGCTCAGTGCTCGTCCCCTCAGCCGTCTTTGGCCAGCATTGAAAACCTATCGGCGGGTGCTAGGGGTTGGATCCTTTGTCTTAGCCCTCATCCATACTGCTCACATGTTAGAGCACACCTTTGAATGGAATTTGAACGCATTGGGATTCATGCTGCCCGCTCATCGTACGGGAATTTCGCTCGGTTTCGGCTCTTTAGTGTTGATGGCTCCAGCGGCACTCACTAGTTTTGATCGGGCCATGATCCAGCTTGGATCTTGGTGGCGACCAGTGCATCTGCTGTGCGTCCCAGCTCTGCTCTTCGTCACGGGCCATGTCGTGTTGACCGGATCCCATTATCTAGGCGATTTAGAGATAACTCGTATAGGCATTGGGGCAACCGTTATGCTGTTACTTAGTACGACACTTGTTCTCTTGATCCGGCATCGTAAGATTTGGTCACTCATCCACATGGAGAAATGGTATGCTTCGCCCGCGCAACGCTCGGCTACCTCTCAGTCTCGGGATCCTAACCTTACTTCTGGCTGCCACTAATGCTTATGCCCACACCGTCAAGACTAATGCCGACATCGCTGCAACCTTTCATCTAGAACCTGACCACAATCCTAGGGCCGGAGAACCTGCCCAAGTTTGGTTTGCTCTCACACGTAAAGGGGGGGAGGTCTTGCCATTAGACGAGTGTGATTGCCAATTAACTGTTTATGTAGAACCTCGTGCCGCGGATGCAGATCCATTACTAATACCTGAACTCACTAGCCTTGATGTGGAACGATATGAAGGAATCCCTGCTGCTGAAGTGGTCTTCCCGGATCCGGGTGCTTATGTCCTAGTGATCTCTGGAAGGCCTAAAACAGTAGGCGAATTTCAACCGTTTTCGCTAGCTTATGATGTGACTGTTGGCCGTTAGTTGAGGTCAGACAGATGACGCCTATTGGAATAGGGATCATGGTTGGGGTGCTCTTAGCAGCCTCAGGATGTTTTGGGCACCCATCATTTGATTCTGACGTATGGAAAGCGGAACGCGAGGTCACTGATGCCAAGCGACGCCGACCCGACATGATTGAATCCCTTGAAACGGACTATCTTCGAGAGGGAATGACTCAAGCCGAGATCCGTGCCCTCCTCGGTGAACCTGACTATACTCATGACTCCTTCTCCGATGGCTGGCTGGGATTTTCGGGCCAATTTGATGTCTATTTTTTAGAAGGGTTAGTTCAAGTCATTGATTATGACACCTTCTTCTATGTGATTGAATACAACGTTACTAGGAACGTCACGGATTTCGATGTACATATGTTGCCAGGGTAAACACAGTCCGCCCAATCGAATGGATAAGTTCGGTCATAAGCTCAGCTCTTAGCATTTCCGAAATTCGATATCTTGCCTTTAGTAAAAGCTTAATTCTTAACCTCGAACGGTATAGAATATGCCAATTTTTTTGTAGTCTGCAATACCTAAAGTGGCTCAAAAATGGATGTAATCCTTACTGGCTCCCAACTTCAGCTTTTTCGACTGTATCAGTTGCTACGAAATGAGAGGTGGGCTTATGATGAAGGTAGTTGGATTTAACCGTAGCCTTAGTTGTACGGCGGATCTAGGGTTGACTTTAGCATTAGCTTTGGTTCCTATTCAGATTTAGCTAAGACTCGGAGATCTATCTTAAGTCTGACTCTCATTAAGGCTGAGTTAAGGATTTGATTTATGCCCACTATGTCTCCCACCAACTTCGCGGTAGAAGTTATTCAGGATGAAGCTAGGCGATTAGTGAATACAGGTGTTTTACGGCGCTCCTCCGCAATTGCTCACCTCCAAACCTTTTTCTCTGACCGCGACTGGCAGGGGGTTGCTCGGGAGCTAGAGCTGAGTGACTATCAGTTTAGCGATCCTGTTTGTGACCTCTTAGGTTGCGAAGAATGGCAAGAGGATTAGCGCGCGTTGACCCGTCCGTTAGGGCAGCGGCACCTTCTATTAAGCTAGACGGCTTGGAGTTTACCCTAATCTACACCTCTTACTCCTTCTCAGATTGATTACTGACTCAGATTGACTGCCGGCTTAGATGGGTTGTCAAACGACTTAGTAAGTGGTCAGGCTGGTTGGGGTTTTGAGTCTGTAGTGGAGCTGAACTCGATGGTTTGGCAAGTGCGGAGACGAGGGTGTGGAGGTTTAGTGGATACAGAGGATCCTGAGTTAATAGCCTGTTTTTGAGGTCTGTGAATGGGGTCTAGGTTATGCTTAGACTAAGTGAACAACTGTTAACCCCTGGAGCAGCAGACGATGGGGAACTCCACCCTTCTAGAGGACCAGTCGGTTAGGGCCTTAGACATTGACCCTCCTGGTTGGTTAAAGGTTTATTTAGGGATGCCTGTGACTGAGGATGAAGCAGCATCTGCGAGTCTACTCACGTCGAGTGAGATCAAAGCCTATTCTGAGCAGGATGTAGACCTCATTGGGCGAGCCTTTCGATTTGCTCACAGACTACACCAAGGGCAAACACGCAAATCGGGAGAGCCTTACATTGCTCATCCTGTTGCTGTTGCTGGGTTATTACGAGAGCTCGGCGGTGATGCCGTGACGGTAGCGGCGGGCTTTCTCCATGATGTAGTAGAAGATACTGATGTTACGCTAGACAACCTTGAAGCGGATTTTGGCCCTAACGTCCGCTGCCTAGTTGAAGGGGTAACGAAAATCTCCAAGTATAATTTCTCGAACCGCACATCTGAGCAAGCGGAGAATTTCCGACGGATGTTCATTGCTATGGCTAGGGACATTCGAGTGATTGTGGTCAAGCTGGCTGATCGTCTTCACAACATGCGAACGTTGCAGTTTCTGGCACCACACAAGCAGGTTCAAATTGCTGAGGAAACAATGCATATTTTCGCCCCCCTGGCTAATCGACTGGGGATCTGGCGATTCAAGTGGGAACTAGAAGATCTGTCATTTAAATACCTAGATCGAGAAGCCTATCGACAAGTTCAAGAATTGGTCAATGCTAAGCGGACGGAACGTGAGGCTGAAGTTAAGGCTATTATCGATAAGTTGAGTGCTGAATTGGCGCAAGCAGGGCTAGATCACTTTGAAATCAGTGGTCGTCCCAAGCACCTATATGGTATCTACAATAAGATGCAACGGCAAAGTAAAGAGTTTCACGAGATTTTTGATCTGACCGCCATCCGGGTTATTGTACAAACTAATAGCGAATGTTACCGAGTCCTTGCTGGTGTCCACGGGAATTACCGTCCCATTCCAGGCCGTTTCAAAGACTACATTGGGTTACCCAAGCCTAACCGTTATCAGTCCCTTCACACCACCGTCATTGGAGATGAGGGGCGACCGGTTGAGGTCCAAATTCGAACTGAGGGGATGCACCAAATTGCAGAGTATGGTATCGCAGCTCATTGGAAATACAAGGAAACAGGTCAGAGTCAGTCCTTGAAGTCGGGTGAAGAGAAATTTACCTGGTTGCGTCAGCTTCTGGAGTGGCAACAGGAGTTGCAGGATGACAAAGAGTATTTAGATACTATTCGTGAAAATTTATTTGAGAAAGAGGTTTTTGTCTTCACTCCAAAGGGAGATCTTCTGGCCTTACCGCAAGGATCCTGTCCGGTTGATTTTGCTTATCGGATCCATACTGAGATTGGGGATCACTGTGCTGGAGCCCGGGTTAACAATAGGATGGTACCCTTGGAAACTCATCTGCGGAACGGTGATATTGTTCAAATTGTCACGCAGAAGCAAGCTCATCCTAGTCTCGACTGGATTAACTTTGTCGCTACAGGCTCGGCTCGAAATCGGATCCGGCAGTGGTTCAAACGGTCTAATCGCGAGCAAAATCTGCATCGGGGTCGTCAGCTTTTAGAAAAGGAGTTGGGTAAAACGGGGCTGGATGCGTTATTGAAGTCAGAGCAAATGTTTAAGGTGGCAGAACGATTGAACTGCTCCAGCGTTGATGATTTACTCGCTGGCCTGGGGTACGGTGAAACGACTGTTACTACTGTTGTCAATCGGCTGCAGGAAGTGACAAGCCCCAAACCAGAGGTATCTCCCCTCCTGTCTATGCGCTCGCTGTCGTCCTCCCCTCCCGCCCAGAAATCAGGATCCGAGATCCTTGGAATTGAAGGATTGAAGCACTATATTGCTAAATGTTGTAGCCCTCTGCCTGGGGATCCTATCATTGGAGTGGTTACCCGGCTGAATCGTGGCATCTCGGTGCATCACCAACATTGTCCCAACATCGCAGGGATCTCTGGCGAGCGCTTAGTTCCCATTCAGTGGAACCCGGAACTCCGCAATCAAACCCATCCCATCACTCTAAAGTTAGATGTGATTGATCGGGTAGGTGTGTTGAAAGATATTTTGACTCGACTCTCCGACCGCACCATCAATGTTCGGAATGCTCAAGTAAAGACTTTTTCTAACCGGACGGCTCTAATTGAACTGTGCATTGAGGTGAAGGATAAGCAGCAATTGAATCAGGTATTGAATCAACTGCGCCAACTATCAGATGTTCTCGCCCTCCGGTCCGATTATCAACAGGGGGTCAGCTAGGTTGGTGGTTAGGGTTGGGTTCGGTGAATTAAGGGGTGAAATGACCGTTCAATGTCAAAATAGAGTAGGACTTGCATGAGGTTGGTTATGGGTGCTGTGGGACGGTTGAGACAATGCTCACTAGGTTGGGTAAACGGAGCATTAGTGGCTCTGGTTGTGGCCAGCGTTTTCATCAGTGGGTGTGTCAGCAGTGTGAGTCTACGGCCCTACAATGACCCAGGTGGATTGTATTCATTCTCTTACCCCAATGGCATGGTGGAGGTCGAGGTAGGCGCAAACCAGGAGCCAATTCGACTCCTCTTCCACGATCTGATTATGCAAACTGAAAATGTCAACCTGATGGTTTCACCGTACACCGAGGCGGATCAAATTACGGATGTCGGGACACCGGCTGAAGTAGGGGCGCGGGTGGCAGATAAGATCCTGGCGCCGGAAGGCTCGGGTCGGACAGCCACACTGCTTAAGGCTGGTCAACTCGATACAGAGGGCCATTCTTACTACTTGTTGGAATATGAAACTCAGGTGGGTCCCTTAGCTCGCCATGACATGTTAGCCGTCACTATTCAGCGGAATGAGTTGTACACCTTAGTTGCTTCAACCTCTCAAGAGCGATGGCCCGAGGTGAAAGAGACCTTTTACGCGGTTGCTCAGTCTCTACGCGTTGCTTAGTACTGTGGATGGAGTGTAGGCATGAGCCATCTAGATCCTCCCATTGATCAAGCCATTCAAGATTGTAGTGGCTCAGAACTGAGTCCAGGTGATCAGGATCCAGCCGTTTTACATGTCGTCCAGCTGACAGATCTTCACTTGTTTATGGATCCTCAGCAATGTCTACTAGGTGTGAATACAGAGCAGACCTTTCAAGGTGTGTTGCAGGCGGCCTCGACCTTGACTCCTAAACCGGATGTGATGCTGCTTACAGGCGACTTGTCTCAGGATGGGAGTCCTCAGTCTTACCACCGGTTGCGGGCCTATGCAGATGCAGCTCCGATTGATGAGGTCTACTGGCTCCCTGGCAACCATGATGAATTAGGTGCCATGTCGACAAAGTTGAACGGTTCCAGGATCCTGACAGACAAAGTTTTTACAAAAGCGAATTGGTGTTTTATCTTACTCAATACGTTACGAGCAGGCCGAGTTGCGGGATATCTCTCAAAGGAGGAGCTAGCCACCCTACACCACACGCTGACGCAGGTAGCTCAACAGGGTCAGTATGTAGTTTTAGGGTTGCATCATCCACCATTTCAAGTTGGGACGCCCTGGCTCGATAGTTCGAGATTAACGGATCCTGATCAATTTCTAAGCATTTTGGATCTGTTTGAAAATGTTCGCGTGGTTCTATTTGGTCATATTCATCAAGACTTCCACCATGTCCGCCAGGGTGTAACCTACCTGGGTTGCCCTTCAACGTGTGTGCAATTTCTGCCTCAGAGTGTAACCTTCTCTGCTGAACCCATCCCGCCCGCCTTTCGCCAACTGTGGCTCTACAAGGATGGATCCTTTTCAACCTGTGTCACCCGAGTACTAACAGCTTATCAGGAGCCAGATTTAAGTAAGTCAGGCTACTAGCACTGCTCAATTTCGGCCTCAGCCGATAATAAGATCTGCTCGATTGCCTCTAGCTGCTCAGACTTTGCAGATTGCCACAGCCCTCGTTGATGGGCTTCGAGTAGGCGCTCGCTCATATCTCTTAAGGTCCAAGGGTTGTGGGCGCGGATGAAGTGTTGCACAGTAGCATCCAAGAGAAAAGCATCAGCAATGCCAGCATACATGAAATCTTCAACACAGTGAGTGGTGGCATCGTAGGCAAAAAGGTAATCTAAAGTGGCAGCCATTTCAAATGCGCCCTTATATCCATGACGCATAGCCCCTGCGATCCATTTAGGGTTGATGACGCGGGACCGATAAACTTTAGCGATCTCCTGAGCTAGAGAATGGATCCGGGGACGTTCAGGTCGAGAATGATCGCCAAAGTAGGTCTTCGGATCCTGGCCTGAGAGAGTGCGAGCGGCAATGGTCATCCCACCTTGAAATTGATAATAGTCGTCTGAATCGAGGAGATCGTGTTCACGGTTGTCCTGATTGTGAAGTACAATTTGAAGGTCAGCAAGCTGACGGTGTAAGGCTTCAGGAGCTACATGGCTGTGGGCTTGACCGGTGTAGGCATATCCACTCCAATTCAGGTAAGCTTGGGCGAGATCAGCTTCAGTTGTCCAATTTTGGGCTTCGATCAATCCCTGCAATCCAGCCCCGTAAGCGCCAGGCTTAGACCCAAAAATGCGATAGCGGGATCGCTGATACGCGTGCTCCGTTGAAAATCCTTGCTGCTGCCAAAATAGATGCTCCTGATACATTCGCGCCCGGATAGGGTTGTCACCCTCACTTTCATCTAACTCAGCCACAGCTTGCACCGCCTGGTCAAACAGGGAAATAAGGTTAGGAAACGCATCCCTGAAGAAGCCTGAAATACGCAAGGTGACGTCCACCCGAGGCCGCCCCAGAACAGTCACAGGTAGGATCTCAAAATCAATAACCCGCCGAGATCCTGGATCCCAAACTGGCTGCACACCAATCAGCGCCATCGCTTCAGCCCAATCATCCCCACCGGTACGCATCGTGGCAGTACCCCACACGGATAATCCCAGCGAGCGAGGGTAGTCCCCTTCTTCTTGGCAATACCGCTCGACAACAGCATCTGCAGCCTTAGATCCAACTCGCCAAGCTGTTTCAGTAGGGATGGCTCGAATATCTACTGAGTAGAAATTGCGACCTGTAGGGAGGACATCCCACCGACCTCGGGTTGGGGCACCCGATGGACCGCTAGCAACATACTCACCATTAAGACCCTGGAGGAGAGAGGCAATCTCCTTCGGTGTTTGCTGAAGTCTGGGGAGCAAGCTCTGTTCAATGTGATCCAGCACAATTTGAGCGTTGGGACCTGGAACAGGATCATAGGGGATTTCCGCAATCATTTGAGCGAGCCACCGGGCCGCTTGATCTTCTAAGGCAGCAACAACATCGCCAACATTTCGCCAAGATAGGCTCTGCTGAGCCAGGATCTGCCATGATGGAAGGTAAGGATCCATATCGAGTCGCAATTAATAGTCTAGTGATATTAACTCACTCCAAATGCATCCAAAGACTAACCCCCTGTCAACAAATTACTCTGCCAACAGATCACTCTGTCAACAAATCACTCAACAGATCACTGGTCAAGAGGCCAAGATTTCTCAGATCGGCTCGACCGAGACTACAATTAGCGCAGAGTAATGGAATCACTGGAAGTAGACTGGGCGACAACGGTAGCATAGTGGCAGAACACTAGGGAGAAAGTCGATGGGATTGTTTGATCGGGTCAGCCGGATCATCAGAGCTAACATCAACTCAATCGTGAGTTCCGCTGAGGATCCTGAGAAGATCCTGGAGCAGACCATTAAGGACATGCAAGAGGATCTCGTGCAGCTCCGTCAAGCAGTGGCCACGGCAATCGCCAGTCAGAAACGGATGGAGCGGCAGTACGAACAAGCTCAGCAGAACGTGGATGAATGGCAGCGACGAGCAGAGTTAGCCTTACGCAATAATGATGAAAATTTGGCGCGCGAAGCTCTGGTCCGGAAGAAAACCTTTACTGAGACTGCGCAAAGCTTCAAAAAGCAAGTCGAGGATCAATCGAACCAAGTGCATGTGCTGCGCACCAACATGACGAAGCTAGAGAGCAAAATCTCTGAGGCAAAGACGAAAAAAGATATGCTCATTGCTCGAGCTCGGTCGGCTCAGGCCTCTCAACAAATTAGTGAGGTGCTGGGTAAGGTCAACACAACATCCTCGTTTGCTGCCTTTGAACAGATGGAGGAGCGAGTTCATAGCCTAGAAGCTCAGTCAGAGGCTGTGGCTGAACTCACAGGTGATACGCTTGAAGGTAAGTTTGCGGCCCTTGAAAGTGGAACAGACTCAGATGTGGACGCTGAACTTGCTTTTTTGAAAGCATCTGTGCAAGGATCCTTACCGTCGGGTGATCCAAAAGGAGCAGAGCCTCCTGAAACAACCCCTCCCTCAGCTTCAGAGGTAGATGATGAACTGGAAAAGCTTCGCCGTGATATTGACAACTTGTGAGATCTGAGAATCCAGTCCCCCAAGGTCCTCGTCCCTCTGTTTACAACAGGATGGTTTACAACAGGATCCGTATCCTCTTAGGATCCTGTCGGTACTTAGAGTTAGAATCTGGGGGCAACGGTTGATCTGGGGATCCAGGGAGGAATTTGGTTGAGCGATGCGACTTAGCGTAACTCCTCGACGAAGACCCACTCGCCGTTCTCAACGCGGAAACCACTGAACGTAGTCAGGGTTGTGTCTCCATTTTCATCAAAGCTCCACTGACCTAAGACGCCATTGTAATCCTCAGTGTTCAAAACGGTTTCACGGATTTGGTCTCGGTTGTTAGCACAGACTTGGTTGATTGCATCGAGAATGACGCTAGCCGCTTCGTAACCATAGATTGCATAAGGTTGCGGCTCCGATTGAAATTGAGTGCGGTAGCCTTCATACCACTCCAGTGCCGAGCCCGTGTACTGACTCACCGGGGTGCCACCGAATGTTCCATAGGCTCCTTCTGCACCCCGCAAACCTTGTTCAATGAAGAGCTGAATTACCATAGAATCAGGACCCATGAAGAGGGTTTCAGTCATTCCCAAGTCACGCATGGCTTTGGCCAGGAGACCAGCGCCATTCTGGGCTAGCCCTCCAAAATAGACTAGGTCAGGATCCGAGGGTTGAATCGTGGTCTGAATTAGATCTTCAAAATCTGTTGTTGCCTCTACCGAAGCACGACCAACAATTTCAATTCCAGCGATACTTGCGCTATTACTAAATACATTGGCGATCCCGATTCCATAGGTATCGGCGTCATCAATCAGAAAAGCCGTTTCCACACCCAGTGAATCAGCCCATCGGGCGGCCACGGCACCCTGCAAATCATCGGCAGGGACAACGCGAGCATAATTCCGCTGTCCTGTAGGGAAAAACTTTTCCGGCTCATCTGTCTTACCTTTACCGGGTTTGGTGAGCCCAGGATATGTGTTGGCTGGACTCACAACGGCTAAATTGGCCTCGTTGTACAACGCTAGGCTTGTGGCAGTGGCTCCAGAGTTGTAGTGTCCTACCAGAGCGACAACGGCCTCATCGGCAATAATGGTTCGAGCATTCTCCAAGACTTGGTCAGGATCCCATCCTCCTGCAGCTAGTGTGGCATCATCATATGTCTCGTACTCAATCTGAATCTGGCCGTCACAGACTTGCCCGTCGCGCCCATCAATAGCTTGTTGAATAGCATTCACAATGGTCTGAGACTCACCTCGAGAGTTACCCGTCATGGGCAGAGAACTCACAATTTTGAGAGTGGTCGCTTCAGATTGAGCCTGACTTGTAGGATGGAGGGCACCATAGCCTAGTCCTAGATATCCAGTGATGACGGCGATAGTGATGAAACGGCGGTTGAAGCCACACGCTACTCCCACAAGTATATCCCTCTTATTAGTTTCTAAGGATCATACGAGTCTAGAGTCAAGAGCAGGTTAACACGGTGTCGTTGGCAGGTTAATACTCAGGAAAATTTCGATCTCTATCTGCATTTGAGCTGGTGGTTTTTAGGATCCTTATCGACCCTGTTTAATATGTTCTATCTTTGACTGACTTTAGTCTGATATCGCTAAGGGGTCCATAGAGGGAGAGGAGATTGTGCGTCATAACCCAGGTGGTGTAGAGCGGCTGGTGTGACAACTCGTCCTCGTGCCGTACGTTGTAAATACCCGATTTGAAGGAGATAGGGTTCATAGACTTCTTCAATGGTTTGCGGATCCTCTCCTGTTACAGCAGCCATGGTATCTAATCCTACGGGTCCTCCACTAAACTGTTCAATCATCATGGTTAGCAATTTGCGATCCGTCCAGTCTAGACCCACCGGATCCACATTGAATAATTCTAGAGCAGTGGCGGCGACCCCGGCATCAACGGATCCATCCCCTTTGACTTGAGCATAGTCGCGCACTCGTTTGAATAGACGGTTGGCGATGCGGGGGGTACCGCGAGAGCGGCGCGCAATTTCGGCAGCTCCATCTGCATCGATGGGGGTCTGCAATAGTTGAGCTGTTCGTTGGACAATCGCGACTAACTCCTCAGGTTCGTAGAAGCGTAATCGTTGGACATGACCAAAACGATCCCGCAGGGGTGAGGTGAGAGCTCCCACCCGAGTTGTGGCCCCCACTAGGGTAAAGACTTCTAAACGGACTGAGGTCATGCGAGCTGAGCGACCTTTGCCAATAGTGATATCCAGTCGATAGTCCTCCATTGCTGGGTAGAGTAACTCTTCGGTAACTTTTGGCAGGCGATGAATTTCGTCAATGAAGAGGATATCACCTCGTTTCAGCCGTACTAGGTAGCCCGCAATGTCGCGAGGGCTCTCTAGAGCTGGGGCTGTCGTCATGTAGATGTGGGAGCCCATCTCTGAGGCTAGGGCGGCGGCGACTGTCGTTTTACCCAGACCGGGAGGTCCGTAGAAGAGGAGGTGATCGAGGGGTTCTTGGCGGGAACGAGCAGCGGCAATGGCAATCGAGAGCACTTCCTTCAGTTCAGTCTGGCCGATGTAGTCCTTCAGGGTGCGGGGCCGCAGCGAATCTTCAGGAGGGGTTACCTCATCGGCCGTTGCCTGGGATTGTAGAATCGGCTCAGGCGAGGGGTGTGGGGACTGAGGTGCTGATCGGTCAGCGGCTTCTTTCGATTTCAATGGTTTAGATCCTGGTGTGGATCTGTCCGACCCCGATTGCGATGAAATAATGGCCATAACGAGTTGACGATGCTGCTTGCTTAGCTACTCTAACCGTCATCACTGATCTCGATCTCTTGAAAATCTAAAGTATCAAGCTTAGGATCCGCCCGAGTCACTTGCAAATGGACCCATTCCCCTGGATCCACCTGCCGTGTAAACCGAACTGGGCACCGGAACGCGACATCATCTAGCATTACTAAAGCTAAATTCTCTGATTCTCGGAGATAACCTAGAACAATCGCTCGCCAGGGGGTATCCCTGTGTCGGCGCAGATATTCTACACTCCAATATCGCTTGCGTTTACGTTCCACCTGCACCGCGTCGGTGGTACAAGGTTCTAGGGCCGCAATCAGCCCCCGCAGTCCCTCCACGGTGAAAGGGGGATCTTCACCGGCAATGAAGGCTTTTAATTGATAGTGACTGACGTAATCGGCATAGCGGCGGATCGGCGACGTCACCTGACTATACATTGCTAACCCAAGACCGGCATGAGGGGCAGCCACTACTGTCATCTCCGCTCGTTGCATGCATCGCATCAGCGCAAATGAATAGGCAGGACCAGGAGGAATTTGAGCTAACTCTTCATCAGGAGGTAATTCAGGTTCAGCTTGAAATCGATACAGAAATGGGATCTCGTGCGTGTGAGCGTAGGTAGCGGTGGCTTCTCCGGTTAACACCATCATTTCTGCGACGAGCTGGCGAGACGGAGTATCTTCAATGACTCGTAACTGCGGGTCATCATCGACGACTTTAATATCCTGTTCAGGCAGACCAATGTTGATTGCACCTCGGGCTAGACGCCACTGAAAACGCAGTTTAGCTGCGGTAGCCAAGGCAGTTAGCTCGGCCTCTGCACCCAGCTCCAACATTTCATCAGCATCCTCGTAGGTCAGTCGATACGTTACGCTAATCCAACTTGGTACGATCTCGCAGGTGTCAATGGATCCGTCTGTCGTTAATACAATGCCAAAGCTCAATGCACATCGACGTTCCCCCCGGACTAAACTCATAGGACCTGTGGCGAGCTGGCTGGGAAACATGGGGAGCACTTGTTCTGGCAGGTATACACTGGTCCCTCGGCGGCGGGCTTCACGATCCAATAAGCTATCTAATGCAATCCATCGCGTGGGGTCAGCAATATGAATCCAAAGACGCGGTTGACCATTCTCTAGCCATTCCACACTCAATCCATCATCAATATCACGGGTACTGGCATCATCGATTGTGTAAGTGTGCAGATGCGTTAGGTTGCGGCGGGAGGCTGAATCCGGAGGGGGATTGGCATGGAGGTGCTGCACAGCCCTGTCTACCTCAGGTGAAAACTTGAGCGGGATCCCGGATTGCCGCAAGGGAATATTTTCATGCAAACTCCAGAGACCTAGGGCTACTAATGCATCAAATGCCCCCTCGGCTGAAGCAGAAAAGTTGACTAGATCGAGCAATTTGATGGCTTGATCGCGGTCGGAGGCTTCATCACCGTAAAGTGCTAATCGTTCTAAACCTTCTAATCGGGAGCGTTCAGCTGGCGTCCAGTCAATCAAGGATCCCTCAATACTAGCTTTGAGGTGGGCTTCGAACTGAGATTGTTCTTGCTCTCGTTGCTGGGCAATCTCAATCTGATGTAATATTTCTTTCACTTGAGTGGCTGAGCGGGGTTCATAACTGTCCCCTTTTTGCTTGAAGTAGATGCGATCCTCAACGAGGAGGCGATAAGTGGCATAGATCGCAGAGGTGGAGGTATCGGAGAATAAAATTTGAGCAATTTCGTTAACGGGGAGCACCTGTCTCTCGTCCTGTAAGAGTTCCCAAGCAATGGCGAGACTGTCGGGGTCTAATAACGATTCAATTTGACGCCAGAAAGATGGAATATCCTGAGCATTGTGATTGTGGCCTGGAAGTGTGAAGGTAATTTGGCGTGGGTGAACGCTGTGAACTTGGCCAGACGAAACCTCAAGGAGGAGATTCTTCTTCCCTTCCGTCCCCTGAACGACAGCTAGGACACGCTCATTATGATGGCGGAATTCCACCAGTGTTCCTTTCTCCACACCCGCTCCTCTGAACCAACTCGTCCCTAAATTGTCTCTCACCCGCTGCCTGCCCACCATCATTCCATCTTTTGGTGTTGTGGGAGCTAGCCATAAGATCTACATGAGCAGATCAACATCAGTATCCATGAGGATTAGGGCTTGAGGACACTTCATCAGGCTGTGGGGAGCCTACCGTCAGAACTTTAGTTAAAACCTATCAAAGAGAACTAAATCTAGCTCCAAAAAGAGTTCAATCTGGATCGTCTCGATCAGTGCCAACGATAGATCCATGCCACTCAAGACTCAAAGATTGGCTAGGATCCACCATCTCAAGAGATAGATGTCTTCAGGGGATACATACCACAAATGTTCATCAAGAACCACGCTAGAATAGTTAGTCTGTTTTGAAGGACGGTCAAAACCCTGTCTTCTAGCCTAAATTGTGAAGGCTGGCTCAGGTTAGGGTCTCAGTAGACCTATGCTGAAGAGTGTTAAGAGGCTAGTCCGTAGTCGGGCAAAAATTTAGCTTAATCCGGGTTCATACGCAGCATACTTCAGTATCATGGATGGTGTTATCACGGTCATCGATTAGAGGGCTAGGCGTGAATATTCAGAAAAAACTGTTATTGATTGATGATGACCCAAACTTAATCCTACTAGTCAAGGATTACCTGGAGTTCCGAGGGTATGAAGTGATTCCGGCCAGTAATGGACGAGTCGCTCTAGATATCATGAAGGAGTTCACGCCTGACTTGATCATTTGTGATGTAATGATGCCCGAGATGGATGGGTACACCTTTGTGGAGACCCTCCGCTCAGATATGAATTCCGATTGGGTTCCGGTGATTTTTCTCTCGGCTCGGGGGCAGACCGCAGATCGCGTCCGAGGATTGACGACTGGCGCTGATGTCTACATGGTAAAGCCTTTTGAGCCTGAGGAATTGGTGGCCCAGGTTGAATCATCGTTGAGGCACACGGATCGCCTGCTACAAATGCAGAGTGTTGGACTCCAGCCAGTTCTGCAAATCGATCGAGATATTGAGCTAACACCCACCGAGAATCGAGTGATTCAGTACGTGGCTAAGGGGATGTCTAATCGTGAAATTGCGGATACGCTTGGTGTCAGTCAGCGGACGATTGAAAGTCATGTCAGTAACATGCTTGGTAAGACAGGTCTGCACAACCGGACAGAACTGGCTCGCTGGGCAATGGAAAGTGGTCTAGGCAAAAATCGGATCCCTCAGTAGTCTATTGGTTTGAGCTTCTACGTTGGAATTCCCCTGTCAGGTTGGTGCATTAGGGGTGTGAGTAAAGCGGTATAACTCCAAACAGTGGTCCCTAGTGAATAAGCGTAAGAAATAAGGGCCAGTATAATCAGTTGCCAGGATCCGAATAATCCTGCTATCATTTCATTCCGTTGGTGCATCCTTTGGCGCTGACCTAAGTTAATAAGCTGGTGTAGCTCAGTTGGTAGAGCAGCTGATTTGTAATCAGCCGGTCGCGAGTTCGAATCTTGTCACCAGCTTCGTATGCATAGCGTCTGGATCCTTAACCGTAGGATCCTTCGTAGGTGTCTGAACGCTACAGGCCTCTGAGAACTGTAGGTGTCTGGGTTGGCCTGGATTAAATCTCTCTGGATTAAATCTCTGGTGCCTCAGTGGCGCGAGTGAGTGATCTGCCAGCTGAGGATCATCACGGGCAGTATCCCAACCAGGACGATGAGGAGGGCAGGGGCAGCTGCTTCTGCGAGTCGTTCATCAGAGGCTAGTTGATTAGCTCGCACAGCTAGCGTGTCAAAGTTGAATGGACGAATCACGATTGTGGCAGGCAACTCTTTCATGACATCCACAAAGACTAGCAACATAGCAGTTAGAACACCTCTCCACAGTAACGGCACATGCACGTTAAAAAAGGTTTTTGTCCGGCCCGACCCTAAGCTCTGAGCAGCCTCGTCTAAATGTGGACGAATTTTCAACAAACTAGCTTCAATGGTTCCAAATGATACTGCCAGGAAGCGTACGAGATAAGCAAAGACAATTGCCACGACGGATCCGCTGAAGATCAATCCAGTTGAAATACCGAACCACGATTCAAACCAGCTATCCAGCGTATTATCCAACCAGCCGATGGAAATCAGAACGCCAACTGCAATGACTGATCCTGGGATGGCATACCCGATCGAGGCAACTTGGATGGCGGCCCGCAGACTCCACTCAGTATGGATCCGGCGAGCGTAGGCTAACACCAATGAAATGGCAGCAGCTAGTACAGCCGTAATGAGGGACAGCATCAGACTATTGCGAGCAAACCCCCAGAATCGTGGAGAAATGGAGTCGGGGAGGGAGTCAAGTGTCATGAGAACGAGTAGGAATCCTGGCAACAGAAACCCTAAAATGACTGGAAGACTACAAATAGCCCACGCGCCCACTGTCCGGAGCCCAGTCAGAGAGTAAGGGACATAGGATCCGTGGCGATGACCGGATTGATAGTAACGGGCTTGGCGACGGGACCAGCGCTCAAGCAAGATTAGACTAAGGGCCAAGACGAGGAGCAGAGAGGCCAGCTGGGTTGCCGCAACTCGTTCTCCCAAGCCATACCAGGTACGAAAAATGCCAGTCGAGAAGGTTTGGAGTCCAAAATGTTGAACAGTGCCATAGTCATTCAAGGTTTCCATTGATACTAGAGATACACTTGCCATAATGGAGGGTCGGGCTAGTGGAATGGCCACTCGTCCAAAGGTTTGCCAAGGGCCACAGCCTAATGACCGACTGGCTTCTAAGGTGGTCGATGACTGTTCGAGAAAAGCCAGTCGAGTGACTAAGTAAACATAGGGATATAGTACTAGCGTTAACATGAGAATGGCCCCACCCAGTGAGCGAACCGAGGGAAACCAGTACTGACCCGCTTCTAGGTCAAGGGTTTGGCGGATAAATGTTTGGACAGGGCCAGAAAATTCTAGAAAATCAGTGTAGGTGTAGGCCAAAACGTAGGCGGGTGCAGAAAGAGGGAGAAGTAAGACGACTTCAAAGATCCGACGGCCCCAAAACCGGCACATTGTGATTAACCAAGCGGTAGCAATGCCGATCAGCGCGGATCCAAGTCCAACTCCTAGGACCAGACCCAGTGAGTTCAAGACGTATCGGGGTAAAACAGTGGAGGCTAGATGAGCCCAAATCTCACGGGTGTCGGCCCATAAACTCGTGAGCACAACCCCAATAGGAATGAGCACAATCATGGCCATAAGCCCCGCCATGAGAGACCACGGGGAGAGGGTGGTACGGATCCGAGTCCAAGTTGACCGAGAAGCGTCAGTGAAAGAATGTGTCATGACCGTGCAAATGCCTTTAAGAGCTCGGGGCCTCGACCTGTTGAATGGTCCATCTGGGAGAGGTTGTGGTGGCGATGAATTTGAATGACTCGCAGGTGAGATCTAAGTTGAGCCAGGATCCTAAAATCGCTAAGTCTTCATCAAATAGGGTTGTCAGCTGGGCTCGTGTCTCTGGTGACAACTTGGGCTTCTTCTTCATCATCCAAAATCCTTTGACCCAATCTCGGAATCCCTGGGGGATCAAACCTTTGCGAATCTGCTTCAGTCCTGGTGTTTCAATGATTAGATCCCGCAAAACACTCTTACGCATTCTCTGACTTGAGACATTTTGTTCAGCAAGACCAAAGCTCCAGACCGGCTTGTGCGGATAACCAATGAAATCACAGACTCTCTCTAGTTCAGATTGAGGATCCTGGCACAATTTTTCAAAGAAGACTAGCAAAATTTGAGCAGGATCAAATACATCAAGGAACGGCTTAATTTGCATACTGTAACAGCTATAAGTAATCAATTCAGGATACTGATCAATGGCATCATTGAGCGGAATTGAAATGATATTTTGACTCCATTCATGAATATATTGAGAGACTAATCGACCAATCGGTTCGCGGATGACGTAGATTAACTTCACCTCTGGCGCATACTGACGGATCCGTTCAATCGTGTGAGGGTAAGTCGGTAGTTTGGTGTAGTGGGTACTTGATTCACCACAGAGGTCCTTGGCATCAGCGGTGGCAAATAAGGATTCATACCAACGGATCCCTTTAGCGTACTCTTCATCATTGCTAAAAAAGTTGGGTTCTTTCGGATCCGTCATGAAGATACCGGGTTGCAGAGCCAGCTGTTCATGCAGGGTACTCGTGGCACACTTCATCGCACCGATAATCATAAAGTGGGGTCGGGTCATGTTAGGACTCCTGAGGATCAACGGGTGGATTACCAGACGAGCTGACAGATTGAGGCACAATTTGAGGATATGACGGGTTCTCTGTTTGATTAGCCGATGGATTGTTTGACTGGGGCAATTGGGGTGGACTCATTGGATCTAACCAGCGGATCCAGATATCCTGCGCTTCCTGCTGACAGGTGTGCGGTGGACGACCGGCCAATTCTCGGATAAGGGAAATGGATCGACCAACGTACCAGGATAAATTGGCTACTGCTACCCCAAAGGATCCTCCGTAATACTTAGCAAAATACCGACTCCGAGATTCGTAGAGGTAGCGCCGAGGCCGTTTCCGTTCTTGAATTGCGGATTTGACTGGGCTACTCCCACCTCGCAGATGGACAACCCGAGCCTCAGGCCAATGCAGAATCTGCCATCCCAACTGCCGGGCTTGCCGACAATAGTCAATATCATCGAAGTACATGAAGTACCCCTCATCCATCAACCCGACCTCTTCAATCACTGCCTTTCGAATCAAAACACAGGCAAAGCTCGTCCACTCTGGTTCTATCGGCTTGTCGGAGACTGGAATGGGGACATCGAAGGGTTTGAGCAGTTTAGTGACAGGTCCTGTTGCTGCGGCATTAATCAACTCTCCCAACGGTGACCGATAACGGAAACAACTAATCTGCGGCGTTTCATCTGGCCACTCTAAGCGAGGACTGATCAATCCAGCGTCGGGATACTCTTCTAAGGCGTTTAACAAGGATCCAAGCGCCCCAGGCCGCACAATCGTATCGCTATTCAGGAGGAGGTAGTTCTCAGCATCGATGGCCCGAATCCCTACATTGTTGCCTGCTGAAAACCCGCCATTCACCGGAGATGGGACCACTTTTGCCCAGGATCCCCACTGATTCTGATCGATGGCAGCTTCGATAGTGGCGACGGAGCCATCACCCGAGTTATTATCGACCACCACCACTTGGGCCTGGACTGGATCCATTTCAGAGTCCAAGGAGGCCAGACAATCAACGACAAGATGTGGGGTTTTGTAGTTGAGGATGACGATAGCTAAACGCATGAGAACGGATCCTAGCTACACCTGACTTTAGTATGCCCACGGATGGTATTAACATCAGCCTAAGCAAGGCTTGTCACTGTGGCTCGAATAATGGACACCACCAGGCCCGTTTTGTCTATCGGATTCTGGTTCAAAACTTGCCTCGATTGCATAACTGTTTTGAGCACTGAGTGAATCTAATGATGAGGAAGGGATCCATTGGATGGAGAATACGGCGAGATTAAGCCAGGACTAGCTCAAAATATCAGGATCCTGACTCCATCAAGACAGAAGCTTTCCGTAGCAGTTGGATCCGTTCAATCCGGTTAAGAATGCGGGAGAGGAGTTCCGGTTCAATAATCGGTTTACGGATATAGTCATCCGCTCCAGCCGTGAACATTTGATGGATGGTTTCAGGATCCGCTTGCCCTGTCATGAACAGAATTGGGATCCAGCTCCACTCAGGATCATTCCGAACCACCTGGCATAGGTCGATGCCTGTCATCCCTGAAAGATTGAGGTCGAGAATAACTAAATCTGGGCGCGAGTGATTGAGCTTTTGCCAGAATAATTGAGGTTCCTCAACAGCAGTTGGCTTAATTCCCCATGGTGGCAATATGGACTGGAATAGTGACAAAATCGCTGGATCATCGTCAACAATTAAAACCTTGAAGCCTTGAGTTGGACTAGTTTGAACATACGCTTGAACCTCCGTTAGGGCTTGAGCAGGGGAGATCGGTTTGGCTAGAAATCGGTGACGTCCGGCCTGAGCTAGGGCAATACGCTGGGTCAAGTTATCGGTACCAGCCAACAGTATGATCGCAGGTGCTCCATCTAACTGAGTTAAATACTGCATCAAGGCTTTGGCCTCCTCGAGGGAAGATGCCACTTGTAAATCAATGATGACGCCATCAGAGACCTGACGAGCCAAAATTGTTTTCAGGGTGGACAACTTACTCGTGCGCTCGACTCGGATCCCCTGCTGCTGAGCTAAATCAGTGAATGATTCTGACCAAGATGAATCCTGTTCTAGGATTAGAAGACTGAGTGGATGGTGGGACGGTTGAGTGGCTGAACTTGAGGCTGGCGTGCCCTCCAGAACTGTCCGGAGTTGCTGGGTCCAGGTTGCAAATTGTCCCGCTTGCTCAGGTGATAGAGGGGGGGCCGTCATGAATAAATCTTCAATCTGGCGCGCTATGTGAGTCCCTGCAGGGAATCCAAAGGATCCTAGG
>CAYUEE010000060.1:0-28124 GCA_964443615.1 uncultured bacterium
CCTACCGAAAGATATCGACACCCTGATGCTGCAGCGGGTACTCGAAAGAGCAACGACCCACTCCATCCGCTATGCCACCTTGCTCCGGATCATGTTGGAATGTGGCTTACGAGCCCAGGAGTTATTGGATTTAACCGTTCAAGATTTTCACCAGAATCCAGATGGAGCCACGCTTGAGGTGCGGTGTGGCAAAGGGAGCAAACCTCGGGCCGTCGCCGTGGGCGATTCCTTGGCGGACCTATTACAGGACTACATCGCCACAGAACGAGGGATATCGGCGCCAACGGATCCGTTATTCGTCTCTAATTCCAGGTGTCCAGGCTACCGAGGGCAGCCGTTAACCTATGATGGCCTGCGTCACATCGTGCTCAAACTCACTCGTCCCGAACCCGGCCAGCAGACCCCCCACCAATTCCGCCATAGCTTCGCCACATTATTACTCGATCGCGGTGTGGCTCCAGAACACATTCAGCATCTATTGGGGCATACCACCGCAGCCATGACAATGCGATACACTCAACGAGCCAATTTGAGAGCCGCCATCAGCCGCTCGCGCGAGGTTCTCGATCAGGGATTAGTTTGATTGCGGATCAGGGTTTGCAATAATAGACAAGCTACTGACCCTACTAAAGTGCCTATGATTTCTTCGGTTTATTCTCCGCCCTCAACTACCGTATCTGTCATGTCAAACCTTCAGACTGCGGCTGAGCGACGTGAGTTTATGATTACAGCAGAGGTTTCACCCCCCAAGGGAGGGGATCCGACGCCATTCTTACACCACGTGCAAGCTCTCAAGGGTCGAGTTCATGCCGTCAATGTCACAGACTCCAATCGGGCGATGGCACGTATGAGCCCTTTAGCTGCCTCTGTGCTGTTGCTGCAAACAGGAGTTGAACCCGTTTTCCAACTGGCCTGCCGCGACCGCAATCGATTGGCCCTCCAGGGCGATCTAATGGGGGCCGAGGCCCTTGGCATCAAAAATGTCTTAGCGTTGACTGGGGATCCGTTGAAAGCGGGAGACTGTAAAGATGCACGCTCCGTGTTTGAATACGAAAGTGTGCGGCTGCTAGCCCTGGTTCAAAAACTAAATCAAGGTCTAGATTGCAATGACAAGCCACTACCCGATCAGGGTACAACCTTGTATGTAGGCGCTGCTGTTGATCCCCAATGTCCCAGCTTTTCTGGATTACAGCGACGCTTTCAACGCAAACTTGACCAGGGAGCCCAGTTCTTTCAAACTCAACTCATCACCGATTTTGATCTGATGGCTCAGTTCATGGAAAAGTTAGGGTATACAAGTGGGAAGCCCATCCTGGCCGGAATCTTCCTATTGAAATCAGCCAAATCGGCTCGCTTCATCAACAAATACTTGCCCGGCGTCCAAATTCCTGACACCATCATTCAACGCTTAGCAGAAGCCCAGGATCCGTTGGAGGAAGGGATCCAAATTGCCGCTGAACAAGTTCGGCGGGCTCAACAGATCTGTCAAGGGGTTCACCTCATGGCCATCAAGAAAGAAGATCGGATCCCTGACATCTTAGATCTAGCAGGACTCTCGGCGGTTCAGATCCCCTAAACCCAACCTGTTTCCCTCACTGAGCCTCGTCCTACCAACCCCGACAGCTCAATCTACCTATTGGCTTAGCTGCATGGTATCCTCCACTGCCCCGTTACCTCGTCCCATTCTGATGGGGGAATGTCTCCTCGATATCTTCCCCTCGGGAACAGTGGTCTTAGGAGGGGCTCCGTTTAATGTGGCATGGCATCTGCAGGCATTGGGCCTGAATCCTCTGCTGATCAGCCGGGTTGGAGACGATGATAATGGCCGCTACTGTCTGGAGGTTATGCAGTCTTGGGGCCTAGATACTCAGGGGATTCAAATCGACACCACATATCCCACTGGTACCGTGCAAGTTACGTTAGCAGAAGGGCAACCCACCTACACAATTTTAGCGAATCAAGCCTATGACTTCATTGAAGTAGAACCCGTGATTGAGTGTTTAAATCATGTCTCTGGGTCTCTACTTTTACATGGTACGCTGGCAACCCGCACCCCCTTTGCTCGTCAAGTCTTACGGGACTTACAACAGCAGACACCCCTTAAAAGTCTCCTGGACTTGAATTTACGGGATCCGTGGTGGGATTACGATTGGATCGAAGAGGTTTTGCACAGCGCTCGAAGCGTTAAGATGAATCACCCTGAGTTAGCTATTGTCACGCGACAGGAGCAGATTCCCCTAACCGAAGTAAAGCAGCACGCTCAGGCCCTCCGCGCTCAGTATAATTTAGATCTGCTGGTTGTTACCCTAGGTGAACAAGGCGCTGTGCTATGCGTCCCGGACTCAGTTCTAGAGCACTCCTGTCAGCCGGTGGAGCCCTTAGTTGATACCGTTGGAGCGGGAGATGCCTTCATGGCGATGCTGATAACTGGACTGCAGCGGGACTGGCCTCTAGAGCGGATCCTGAACTCAGCTACGCAATTCGCCTCCAGGTTCTGTCAGATTCCCGGCGCAATTTCAACGGATCCGGTGGACTACCAGGGTTGGAGAAACATGGGTGGAGCGTACATTTAGCTCTATTCGATGACCATTTCGCTTCCCTCAAGGATCCTTTTCAAAAGCTGAGGCTTTAGCCCCTCGTTCCCCGGCCCAAATCATCACCCTGGGAGAGGATGAACCATTACAGTCCTATGTCTACTCCAGAAAGCTTGAAAACGACTGTGGGGGTGGTTGTAGATTATTCTTCAACCCCTGCCACTTTAAGTCTTATTTGAAGCGTGGAGAGGCTGATGGGCTGAGTTCAACACTTCGCTTAAACCTATCCCAGCAAGTTAGAGCCGAATTCACTGGAGATACTTCTGTACAACTTCCCACCCTGTCCATGACACCCACACCAGTCCAACTAACAGGGTTACGTTGATGGCGACATGGATCTCTCGAGCCTTCACGTGCCCTGGCTTAATCTGAAAGGCGCTACCCGCCGATAAAATCGTCAATATCACAACCCCTAAACCAGCCGGAAGATGCCATGAGTGTCCTAATTTGCCGTAGTGGCCCAGAGTCCCCACAACCCCAATTGCCAACAGCAGCAGGACCAAGCTGACCATCAGGATTCCAGCCACCTTGTGCACAAAACGAATGCGATGACGCGGGGGCCATTGCTTCCATTGGGAGGGATAGAGACGTTGAACAGTCATCAAACCACCTAGTCCAGCTAGGACTCCGTACAGAAGCAGGGTGCCACCCATCGACCAAGCAGCTATACGCCATAACCAGAGAAAAGAGGGCAAATCCAACGGTGCACTCCCAAAAGCATCATAGCTATCACTCTCGCACACTTTTCCAGCCCACAGTGAAGGTCGCTATCTGTCTGCAGATCCTGGGCAGGCTAGGTCTGTGTTCTGTAAGATTTCGGAGTTAGCCAGCCAGCATCCTATGATACCGATAGAGTAGATTGGGTACTCTTAGCTAAGCCATCTGGATTCAACTATGCAGCCTGCCCCCAAACCGAGTAGTGAACTAGAACGATTAGGGTGTCTCCGGCGCTTGAATGTCCTAGATACCCTCCAGGATCCGGTCTTGGATGAGCTGACATCTGCAGCTGCTGCAGTCTGTGACGCACCCATTGCATTGATCAGCCTCGTCGATTCAGATCGCCAGTGGTTCAAATCTAAAGTGGGGCTAGATGTCCAAGAGACAGCGCGTGATGTATCATTCTGTGCGCACGCTATCTTAGGTAATGACCCTTTTATCGTAACCGACGCCAGTCAGGACAGACGATTTGATGATAATCCTTTGGTGAAAGTATATCCAGGTATTCAATTTTACGCAGGAGTTCCCCTTTCTAGTCAAGATGGCTATAATGTCGGCACGCTTTGTGTTTTAGACTACGAGGCTCGAGACCTCAACCCTGGCCAGCTCAATCAACTGAAGCTCTTGGCCCAACGAGTAATGAGACGGCTAGAAGGATCCTCTACAACCCGACGAACCTTACCAATAGAAGAGCAGAAGCTTACACCTGTTCAACATACCAGACAATTTCTCCGTAGAATCTCGTTAGCGACAGGGCTAGTCAGTCTTTTACTAGTCGGATCCTTTACTACTGCTTCTATGCAAGTTCAGAAAGTAACTGTCCTAACAGAAACGAACGGCCCTGATGAGAATTTGTCCCCTTCAGCTCTAACTCGGATCCGTGGAACGCTACGATTTTATTTGTTTGGAAGCTTACTGTTAGAACTGACTGCCTTGGCAGGCCTACTCCTGATCATCTACATCGAACTGAGGAAACGTCAGAGCCTGGAGACACGATTAACGAATGAAAGAGATTTCACTGAAACTATTTTGGATGGGATTGGATCTTTATTCATCATTCTTGATAGTCACGGGCGAATTCTCGGAATTAACCGAGCCTGCGAGCAGGTTACAGGGTATCTATTCTCTGAAGTAGAATATCAGCCCATCTGGGATGTGTTCTTCAGTACCAGTTCAATTGTTGAGACCGAAAAATTTATTCAATCTGTGGTGTCTGGACTGACAAGCGAGCTAGAGAACGAGATGGATTGGATAACAGTGACAGGTGAAACAATTCGAGTTAGGTGTGCCTTTACTCCCATTCAACGATTGCATCAGACGTTTATCACAGTCACAGCGACGGATCTAACTGAGCAGAAGCGTACGGAAACCAGCCTACGGCAAGCTGAAGAAAATTATCGCAGTATATTTGAGAACGCTGTAACAGGTATGTTTCAAGCATCTCTAGATGGAACTTACTTAAATACCAACACAGCTCTAGCAAAAATCTTGGGATATAACTCCGTTGAAAAATTCTTTAAGTCAGAACACTTTCAGGGACCCAAGTATGTGGATCCTGAGCGACGGCAGGTTTGGCTATCCCAGTTGCTACACTCGAAAGAACTAGATCAGTTTGAATCTCAGGTTTACCGCAAAGATGGCTCCATAGTTTGGATTTCTGAAAAAGCACGGATTACTCATGATATTGCCAGCAACATGATTCGAATCGAGGGTGCTATTGAAGATATCACTGATCGCAAACAGGCAGAAGAAGAACGTGACAAGTTTGTGGCTTTGATTGAAAATAGTCTCGATGGTGTTGCAATTACTGATCTAAATGGTAAGCTACTCTACCTCAATCGCACAGGGCAAAGTCTGATTGGCCTCAATAAAGCAGACATCTCGGGTGTGAGCTTATTTGACTTTTACTCGAAAAAGCTCTACGCACAGGTTTCTAGATTTATTATGCCTCAGGTGGTTGTGAGGGGATTTTGGGAGGGAGAACTGCAACTACAGCATTTCGCAACTCATGAACTCATTGATGTATTCCAGTCTTTATTTGTAGTTAAGCATGCCCACACTCAGGATCCTTCCTGTATTGCAACTGTCATTAGAGATAATCGCCAGAAGAAGGCTGCAGAAGAAGAGCTCAGACGGTTTCTCCATCGTCAACAAATTCTATCTGATATGGCATTACGAATCCGACAATCATTAGATATTGAACATATTGTTAACACAGCTGTTGAAGAAATTTGTGACTTCCTAAATTGTGATCGAGTTGTCATTTATCGATTGGATCCTAATTGGAGTATGACAGTTTCGAGTGAGGCATTAACATCACCTTGGCCATCAGCAAAGTCAATTTCAGTAAGCCCTAATTGTTTCTGGGATGGGAAGTGGGAACCATCACAAGGAAGTTGGATTCAAAAAATTGATGATACCAGTCTATTGGCGCTCTCTGAGATATATAGTGACTACCTAAAGCAACTCAAAGTGAAAGCTCAATTCGTTGTTAATATCATGGAAAGTGATGATTTGTGGGGGCTGGTAGTAGCACACCATTGCTCAACGATTCATGAATGGGGATCCTATGAAGTCGAGAGCTTAATTCAGCTAGCTAATCAAATTGGCATTGCCCTGACTCAAGCCAATTTATTGGACAAGAAGAAGCAGCAAGCGGATCTCCTCATCACTCAAAATCAGGCTCTAGAAGAAGCACGCAAGGAAGCCGAAATGGCAACTCAGATGAAGAGTGCATTTCTTGCAACGATGAGTCATGAGATTAGAACACCGATGAATGCCGTCATTGGTATGACTGGTTTACTACTAGATTCTACTTTAACAGTCCAGCAACGAGATTTCGCAGAAACAATTCGACTAAGCGGAGACAACTTACTCACATTAATTAATGATATCCTAGATTTCTCTAAGTTAGAAGCGGGCGAAATGGAGCTGGAACTTCTAGACTTTGACTTAGGGATATGCTTAGAAGAAGTGGCTGATCTGTTTGCTATATCAGCTCATGATAAGGGATTAGAGATTGCAGCCTATCTTCACCTTGATGTTCCACGATACTTGAGGGGGGACTTAACTCGGTTACGGCAGGTTTTAAATAATCTTACAGGAAATGCAATCAAGTTTACATCGACAGGCGAAGTTGTCATCGAAGCTAGATTGGAATCTGAAACAGAGACTCATGCCAGGATCCTCCTATCGGTTAGAGATACAGGGGTTGGTATCCCAGAGCATGCGATTCAAAAGCTATTTACGCCCTTCAGCCAAGTTGATGCTTCGACAACCCGTAGATATGGTGGTACTGGGTTAGGTTTGGCTATCTGTAAGCAATTGACTGAACTAATGGGTGGTACCATTGGGGTCAGTAGTCAAGACGGCCAAGGATCCACGTTTTGGTTCATCCTAGAGCTCGAAAAACAAACGGATCCAGTTCCTCATTTACCCTCACAACCTATCAAGAGTTTAGAGGGGCTCAAGATCTTAATTGTTGATGATAATAAGACGAATCGGACCATCCTGTCACATCAAGTTACCGCTTGGGGAATGCAAGCCACTGCAGCTGAGTCAGCCTCAGAAGCCATAGCTCAGCTAGAGTCCGCTTACAGTAACGGTGACCCTTTTACGCTAGCTATTCTGGATATGCAGATGCCTGATATTGATGGAGCAATGCTGGGTCAACATATTCTTTCGCATTCACAGCTAGCAGCAACTAAACTCGTCATGTTGACATCACTAAATGAAAGTTCGGAGAGCAGACAACTTTTAGAAATGGGATTCTCTGCCTATCTGGTGAAGCCAGTGAAGGAATCTCGATTATTTGATTGCCTGATTACTGTTGTTAATAGAGATCATCAATCAACTGAATTTGTCGCAACTCACAAACCTAATCTGACTCAGCAAGTATTAGTAGAGAAATGGAGAGTTTTAGTTGTTGAAGATAGCCCTATCAACCAAAAAGTAGCCCTCAACCAGCTCAACAGCTTGGGATATAAAGCAGACACTGCTGCCAATGGTCAAGAAGCAGTTGAACTTCTTACTCGGATCTCTTACGACATCATTTTAATGGACTGCCATATGCCCATTTTAGATGGCTATGAAGCAAGTCGACAGATCCGCCAATTGCCTACTGCTGCAAGAGATACCATCATTATTGCAATGACTGCAAATGCCATGAAAAATGATCGGGAGAAGTGTTTACAAGCTGGAATGGATGACTATCTCGGCAAACCTGTCCGAAAAGAAGACTTAGAAGCAAAGCTGTCACATTGGACGGCAGTCTTGGCTGCTCAAGAATCTTCTCAGAAATCTTACCAATCTGAAGACTTGAGAGGGAATCTTTCCTGTCCTGACCCTGCGCAAAGTCAAGAGTTAATCACTCAAGTGTCTGATTTAGCAGATGCAATTTCTCGACCATTAATTGATTGGGAGTATCTAAACCAACTTTCGGGTGGGCAAGAGGATTTTGAGCGAGAGCTGATACTGGCATTAGTTGAAACATTGCCGTCTCACCTTGAAGCCCTCAAGCAGGCTGTTGCCAACGTTGACCTTACGCAGATCGAAGAGGAAGCTCACTGTATTAAAGGATCTAGTGCTAGCATGGGGGCCTTATCAATCAGATACTGGGCGGAAATCCTTGAGAATGAGGCTCGATCAGGGCAGGTTAATAATCCAACTGAAGCCCTGACGCACATAGCGTCCGATTTTGCTCGTATCCTGGAATTGATATGAGTCGAGACTCGTGGAATCGCCCTACCTGACATTATCCTAGTGTTTAAGTGTGTGGTGACTATGATATGCAGCATCCAGCTATTTTTCTAGTTAAAACTTACCTCAAGGATCCTCAAAACTGGCTCCGTAACATCTCCTGGCGACTTCCGAAGACACTATCTTCCAAGACACTCATATTCGTAGTTGGTTCTCCCCGGAGTGGCACCACACTACTGCAACGGATCCTGGCAGTTCATGATTCATTATTCTCCATTTCAAAAGAGTCTAGTTTGTTTTCATTCCAGAATATCTTTCGTCGGAACCACTTTGCTTTAGATCCAGCTGATGTCGATCATCTATTTCAGATTTCAGTTGATAGCGTCGACTTTTTTGATCGAGCAGTTACTTTGTTAGAGGCCCAAAATCAGAACCGAACCTTTGTTGAGAAAACACCCCAACATGTTCACTATCTACCCTTCTTGCTCAAACATTTCCCAAAGGCTCAAGTTGTTCATATTTACAGGGATGGCCGAGATTGCTACTGTTCATCCCTGAGCCATCCCCACATTCCTCAACGTCGTTCAGTCCGAGTCTTTGCTAACTACTGGAAGCGTTGTATTCAATCCGCCTACTTGGCTAAAGAATCTCCCCGTCTTTATCATCTCTGCTACGAAAACTTAGCAATGGATCCTATCGCTGAACTCAGTAATTTGATGAGTTTCCTTGGGTATGAGTTTCAACTGTCTCAAATTGAACCTCGCCGACTTTCAAGTGATCCACGAAGCCAGCAACAGCACTTTTCTAAACTCAATCAAGTGATCAATAACTCATCGTGTGGTCGTTGGCGACAGGAAATGACACTTGAGGATGTCAGACGATTTGAACAGATAGCTGGTCATGAACTAAGGCAGCTTGGATACAGTGTTTAATCGCCATAGCGTGATGGTTGGGCCTGAACACGCGATCTATTACCGCAGGTTAACTTAGATATAATGACCCAGGCGATGGTGATAAGACTGAAGGAAAGAGTCCTTCTATCATTGATCTCAGACCCCAACTCGTTCTAAATAGGACTAGTGATGGAGAGGAGGATCCTATGACATTGAGCCCAGACATTCTAGCAACGATTCAGCATGAACTTCAGCAATCCCATGCCAATGGCGATCCCGATACTCTGAAGACCTTGGCGACCCACCTAGAACAGCTCGCAGCCATTGCTCGTGGTAGAGCTGCCGAAATCGAGTTATTCCCTGACGGACTAATGATTCCTCCTGCCCCTGCTCCTGTCACGGTTGTCTCCCCAGCTCCAGCTCCTGGACCGATCTCAAGCCCTACACCATCAATTCCGACTCCAGCCCCTACCCCAGCTAGTGCGGATCCCTCATTGGTAGATTTGTTTGGGGAATGGGATCCAACCGCTGATCTAAGTTGAATCTTAAGTCGTGAATCGAATTAGGTCGACTTAGAAATGAGCTGGGGTTGAAATACCCTCACTTAAATCGAGATACCGCCGGATCCCCCTTGACGTACCACCGCCAGGGAATGTCGACACCGCGAGTGATGCCAATCCGCGTTGTTTGCGTAATTGCGTTAGAAGGCAAAGGATCCTGGGGGAACTCCAGCCAAATGGCCTCCCCAGTCTGTGGCTGTAAAGAGAGGCCATTGTGTTCATCGCGATTGATGTGTAGCGTTTGACACAGGAGTCCAGGGCCAGCGGCCACTCGATGGGGATATCGTCGTTTTTTCTCCGGCACCCAGTCGGGAATAGTATCTAGCGCTAATGCTCGAACCAGTACAGCGCTTCCTACACCAGACTGATCAGTTACCACGTTGAGGCAAAAGTACATTCCATAGATGAGGTAGACGTAACAATAGCCTGCGGGTCCAAACATGACCGCATTGCGTGCCGTTTGACGGCGATAAGCATGACAAGCAGGATCCCCCGGCGCGTAGGCCTCAGTTTCCACGATGACACCCCGATGACAGTGTCCACTCGCGTATTGCCGTACAAGGTGACACCCCAGTAGAGCTGGAGCCACAACCTCTGATGGCTGGCCTAGCCATGCCGAAGGGATTACGGATTCAGCCATGGTGATGACTCCAGTGTCGTGCGCTAAATTTGATCTGTGAGTAAGAATCCTTAGGAGTATTCATCCATGACCTTCAAATATGTGTTGGTAGTCATTACCGCTTTGGTTTCATTGGGCGCGTTCTACTTTGGAACCCGCAATGGTTTCTACGACACAGACAAGTATCACGGTAACGGATCAGCCCACTAGATGAGCTCCCCAATTGGGTGTCGGCTCATTGGCCTGCCCTTGGCTAAGATGGTTGATAGGGATCGGAGTTTACTTAGGCCGTCAATCCGCTAGGACTGGGACGAGCTCTAGGCTACGGTCTCTGTTCCCCTCTTCTAAGGAGATCACCATGGCCTTACATGCTGAGCTGCATCGCCACCTAGGGGGCTCAGTCGTCCCCCGAATCCTGTGGCGTTACCTCCACCGACAGACTCTTCCCCTAGCGGCTCAGTATCCCACCTATAAAGAGTTTGAAGATTTTTACACTCGTCCCCGCACAACTCTAGAGGAATATCTGGAGCTACACACCTTAGTAGAGCATGTGCAGACATTAGACTCTCTGCCCTACTTCATTTACCGACTCCTACGGGGAGCTTACATCTTCGAAGACTTGGCCTATCTTGAAATTCGCTACACTCCTTATCTGCGCACAGACCCTACCCTAGAAGAAGCAGACCGACTAAGCCAGATGCGGGATGTGATTGATACGGTTGGAGACGCTATCCGCCAGACTGAGTACCCGATTGTGACTACTCAGATTCTTTGTATGCACTCAAAGCTCCCAACCCACATTAACCGGGAAATCCTTGAGGCTGCAGCAGTCTCTTCCTACGTGAGTGGAATCGACCTGGCTGGAGGCGATAAGGCCTACGGTGAACGAATGGATGACTGGGTCGCGCTGTACAAGGAGGCTCTGGCTCGCGGGTTACAAACAACAGCCCATCTCTACGAGACAGTGGACGGCTGTCATCCGGAGCTTTTGCCCTATATTTCACGCATCGGTCATGGCATTCAAATTCCGCTACACTATCCCGACCGTCTTCCAGAATTAGCCCGTCGTCATCAGTGTCTAGAGATTTGTCCCACCACCTATATCAAGACTGGAACATTAGCAACGTTGGATCCCTTAAAGTTAGTCTTCGAACGGTGCTTCGATGCTGGCGTTGATATTGCTATCTGCACTGACAATGCCGGGTTACATAACGTTAGGCTACCGTTCGAGTACGAAAATCTGTTGACCCTAGACATCATTAGCTTCGAACAACTCCAAGCCTGCCAAGACGCAGCCTTTCGTCATGCGTTTGCTTGGCCCTATCGTCAGCGACCAGCCTCATTTCTCTCAGGGCTTCAAGCCTTATCCCCGCTACGATAGAGCAGCAGGACGTTGGTTTCAGCGATAGGATCCTAGTCAGGCTAGTTCTAGGGTAGGCCGGACCCTAAGCTCGACTCATCAGTTATGGTTGTTAAATGGCAGAAGAGGCGTCAGGCGAAGCGTGCCCTTGGACTAGGATTGTAATTTATTCTCATGCGTAAGCTTCCATCCGCATTACAACGGTTTGTCACTCAATGGCAACCGTCCTCCCGCAGACGACATCAATTAGAGATGTCCGATCCTACAAGGCGTTTCGAGGGATCCATGACCTCTAAACCATCCAGACGGTGGCACTATACCAGTCAGATCGCCCTCTACACGGTAGCGTTGGCGAGCCTGACAGCTGTACATGGTGTTCGCTACTATAATGAGCCTCAGCTGACGGAAGGTAGCCATTCCCCCCGAACGTTCTATGCTCCCGAAGCCGCTGTGATTGAGGATCCTGAAGCGACCAAGCAAGCTCTGGAACGGATCCGTTCACAGGCAACCAAAGCCATCATAATTGATGCTGAATCGAACCTACTGATGCGGGAGACTTTGGAAGCACAGCTAGCTCAGATAACCTCGATCCGGCTAAGTGCAGGTCCGATACCGTACATCTCCACCCAGCAACTGTCAGAATCCACTCAGCGCTATCTCCGTCGCTTGGACAAGGACCTATGGCAATCGTTGCAAGACCAAGTGATGTCTACTGCTGATGCAACATTACTCCCCTCTACTCAGCCCTTGACCTGGGATAGGTCAGAAGTAGAGTCAGCTGCGCTGGAATCCACCCAATCTGAGGTGGGGGGGGAAGACAGTAACGTAAAACCACCCAACGGATCCGTTTATCAATACAACCAAGCCGTAAAAGAACTCATCATGTTTTGGCGTCATGCCCGACTGCAAGATGCGCCAGACCGTCAGCAGGACTTGTCAGAGACTCCGCCAACCTATCAAGCTTTAATTGCTCAAGTTGATCAAGCTCGCCAAACCTATAATCAGGCATTAGTGAGTTTAAAGACTGTTGAACCGGAGGGATCTTCTGTTCTTCTGGACTTAAATCGATCGGATTGGGCTGAGGTTGAAGCCGTTGCTCGCCAGGCCTTGAATCGACTACAGGCCATTGGAGTGATGAGTGGTCTTCCCATCACCACTCGTCTGGAAGGAATTCAATCTCAACTGAGTGACTTTAATCTAGAGTCCGTACCACCAGCTCTGGCCTCTGAGCTAGAAGCAACACTGGTAACTACCATCAACCAATCTCTTCAACCTAACTTGGTGGTTGACTCAGAGCGTACCAGAGCTCAATTGGAGGCTGCTGTTGGAGAAGTTGAACCCATACTAATCCCGGTTGCCGCCGGTCAATTGATTGTATCAGCAGGACAAGAAATTGATTCACAATCTTTTTTAATTCTGGATCATTACAGCCTGACACAACGACGAATCAACGTGGGTGGGGTCATCTGGGTTGCGGTCTTGATGGGGACTGCCATCTTACTCTTTATCCCTGTTCAAAGACGCTTGAATTCTGAACTTAGACGCTGGGATCGGTTGCTGATTCTGTGTTTAGTATTAACAGTAACCCCCCTAGCCTCTGGGTTTGGGGTGCAATTTTCCTCGTTACCAGCAGTGGGGCTGCTCCTGAGTAGCTTCTATGGTACCGGTATTGGCTTGGCTGTTGTTGCGGGAGAGGCTCTGCTACTGCCTCTGGTCGCTCCCATCACATGGACGACTTGGGTCCCTCTACTGGTCGGAAGTGTCGTCACCTGCATTGGTGCGCGGCGATTGCGGTCTCGTGAGGAGCTAGCCTTTCTAGGTGGAGCCGCAGCGTTGAGTCAGGTTATTGTGCAAGGAATACTGAGCCTACTGATTGGGCCTGGATTTGACTGGGTGGCGATTGCCTTGACGGGAGCGACAGGTTTGGGGTGGAGCATTATTGCGTTGGGAGCAAGTCCCTACTTGGAGCGCCTGTTTGATTTGGTTACCCCTGTACGACTGTTGGAACTGGCTAATCCAAATCGCCCTCTGCTGCGGCGCTTGGCGACTGAAGCTCCCGGAACATTCCAGCACACGTTGTTTGTCGCAACTCTGGCTGAACGAGCAGCTCAGCGATTGAACTTAAATGTTGAGTTAGTGCGGACCGGGACCTTGTACCACGACATTGGCAAAATGTTACATGCCAACTACTTTATTGAAAACCAAATGGGTGGAGTTAATCCACATGTTGAACTGGATGATCCCTACCGGAGTGCTCAGATTATTAAGGCCCATATCAGTGATGGATTGAAGCTAGCCCGCCAGTATCGGCTACCAACAGCGATTCAAGCGTTTATCCCAGAGCATCAAGGTACTATTCGCATCGCTTACTTCTACCACCAAGCTCAGGAGAAAGCAGGTGGAGAACCTGTTCCTGAAGAGGCTTTTAGATACGATGGACCAGCTCCTCAAACTCGTGAGACTGGAGTTGTGATGTTAGCAGATGCTTGTGAAGCGGCTCTGAGAAGTATGGCGTTATCGACAGGGTTTAGCTGTGAAGCGATTGACAATGCTAAAGCAACAATCAAGCGAATTTTTAAGGCTCGGTGGGAAGATCAGCAGCTGGTGGGAAGTCATTTGACCCAGGCTGATCTCGATAGGGTAGCGGATGCTTTCATTGAAGTATGGTTACAATCCAATCATGAGCGGATCCCGTACCCTAAGGCAGTTCAAGATCCAATCCCAACTTCGTCAACTGTGACCTCTACCCTCCGACCTACACCTATTTTGACAGGTTCTAGTGAGTCCCGGACAATGGGTGGATAGGATCCTACTTGTACTGAATAGTCATCTCATACTGAATAAATTAGTGAGTTGCAATCTGATTACGTCCCAAGGCTTTAGCTTGATAGAGCGCCTTATCTGCTTTTTCAATCAGTACTTCAGGAGCAATCTGCACTGTGGGAATAAAACTAGTCAACCCACAGCAGACTGTAACTTGACCAGTAGATGAGGCAGAGTGTGGTATCGCTTTGGCTTTTAAAGTGGACTGAATTCGAATGGCAATGTTGAGAGCATCTCGATAGTTAGCACTAGGCAGCAAAATTGCAAACTCTTCGCCGCCATAACGAGCAACCAAGGAAGTGGGCTGATTGGCAGCTGAGCTAATCACCTCGGCAACGGCAATCAGGCAAGCGTCTCCGGACACATGGCCGTAGAGGTCGTTGTACTGCTTAAAAAAGTCTATATCACATAGAATCAATGTCAAAGGATAGGAGTGAGTAGCTGCTCGATGCCATTCCTGTTGAAAAACCTCATCAAAATGTCGTCGATTGGCAATATGAGTCAGCCCATCCAAGCGATTCAAACGATGCAGTTCTTGGTTAGCAGCCTCCAATTGTCTGACTAATCGCTTAACTTCAGTCATGGACCAGCTCGATTCTAAGAGCCGTCGCACGCGATACTTCAAGACAGACCAATGAATTGGTTTGGTGATATAGTCGATGGCACCTGCCACAAAGGCATCTTCAACAGACTGCTCATCATCAAGCGTTGTGATCATCAGAATAGGGGGGCAGTTCTCCTCAAACAGATGGTAAAGCATAGCGCAGCACTGAAAACCGTCCAGTACGGGCATCACAGCATCGAGTAAAATAAGGTCAGGTCGTGATTGCTGACAAAAATCTAGGCATTCCTGGCCATCTGAGGCCAACTGAACAGAAAACTGTTCTAGAAGCATGGCCTGTTGCAATAGAATCCGCATAGTCTGATCATCGTCAACAATCAAGATTAGAGAGGACTCTATCATGGTTGTAGAGCTCCTAGATAAGCTTGTAATTCACCCGAAAGGCGCTGCATCTCATGCTTGATCTCCTCGACCATTTGCGGGATTGAGGGATCACAGTTTCTCTGTTCTGACCATTGCTGACCTAGTGGTTGAAGCTGCTGACATAGGTTGGAGAGGGCGGTGAGACCGATAGTACTACTAACTCCATTTAGGTTGTGAACAGTACGGGAGAACAGAACGGGATCCTGGGATTGTAGCGCTGATGTCAGAGTGTCCAAATAGGTGGGCAGACTCGTAAGATAACTGTTGACAACTGTTTGTAGAAACTGCTTGTCACCCAGATGGGCTAACTCTTTAAAAGCAGACCAATCAACAGCAGGTAAGGACCGGCCATTAGCGGCAGAGGGGTTGGCTGGGTGAATTGAATAAGTTGACTGTATTAGTTTGAGTTGGCGTGTTGAGTTGGCTCGGTTAGGATGAAAGCGAAGGTAGGTATGGAACGATTGCACAAAGTCCTTAACTTTAACGGGCTTGCTAATATAATCATCAATCCCAGCCTCTAGGCACCGTTCTCGGTCTTCCGAGGATCCGTTTGCGGTCATGGCAATAATCCAGAGGTTATAGCCCATGGTTCTGAGGCGACGAGTGGCTTCAAGACCATCCATCTCAGGCATTTGAATATCCATCAAGATTAAATCATAGGATTTGTGTTTTAGAGCATCAATTACTTCAAGGCCATGATTGACAACATCAGCGTTCAATCCAATTCGGTTTAGCAAGGCCAAAGCCACCGTCTGATTAATAGCGTTATCTTCTGCCAGCAGCACCTTAATTTCAGTAGGGAAGTCAATTAAATCCTCAAACTCTGAGAGAGAGGCTGGGTCTGATGGTCGCAGAAAAGCTAGGATCCCTTGCAATAATGAGTCCTGTTGCACGGGCTGAACTAATGGCTGAACCAAGGATCTGTGGGGTGAATCTGAATAGCTTGAGGAGGCTGAGAGTAAAAGGAATGGCAGCTGTTGACCGTTGGGATGATAGCGGATGAAATTGAGTAGGGTTGTGCCTTCAACGTCAGGGAGATCCATATCTAGAATGGCAATGTCGTAGGGCGCGGCTTGGTCTAACTGATGTAAAGCCTCATTTACGGATCTCGCCACATCACAGTGTAGGTGCCAGGGCTGTAGGTAGGATTGCAAAGTGGCTAAGGTCAAGGGGTTGCTTTCAATAATCAGGATCCGTTTCCCTTGAATGGAGAGTAACTCTTGTTCATTATTGGCCCAAACAGGTGCTTGGATGGTGAAGTAGAACGTGGATCCTTGGTCTTGGCAGCTGTCAACCCAGATGCGGCCTCCCATCAGTTCCACCAATTGTTTGCTGATAGCTAAACCTAATCCTGTGCCTCCATACTTGCGAGTGACTGAGGGATCCAGTTGACTAAACGGCTTAAACAGGTCGTTCAAGTTATTAGCTGGAATCCCAATACCCGTGTCGGCAACAGCAAACGCTAATTCAACCAAAGGACCCGACTGTTGAGAACTCAATTGACTTGAACCCGACTGTTTCGAGCGAGATTGACTTGAACTTAAATCCAATGGTTGGGCTTGCACAGAAATACTAACTTGTCCTTCCTGCGTGAACTTAATCCCATTACTCAGAAGATTGACTAGGATCTGAGTTAGACGACCAATATCGCCCACGATCATTCTAGGCACCTGAGAAGGAATGAGACACTGCAGCGGCAACCCTTTTTTCCTCGCTTTAGGCTGCAGCAGGGCCACTGCATTTTCAATGCATTCTCGAAGATTAAAGGGATCCTCATCAAGCTCTAAACGGCGAGCTTCAATCTTAGAGAAATCAAGAATGTCCTTAATGAGGGCAAGTAAGGTTTCTCCACCGGTTCGGATTGTGTCTACAAACTCGCGCTGATGCAGATTGAGGGATGTCTCCTGCAATAATTCTGCCATAGCAATGACAGCATTCATCGGTGTTCTGATTTCATGACTGATGGTGGCTAAAAACTCACTCTTGGAGCGATTGGCCCGCTCGGCTGCTTCTTGACTCCGTTTTAGATCCGTAATATCCCGACCAACAGCTTGGTACTCCACAATGGATCCATCAGCACCGGTGATAGCCCGGCATGTCCATTGCTGCCACCGCATATCATTGGATGACACCCACACTCGATGCTCGTAAGTTATCACTTGATTGACTGGGGATAAACTAGCCAACTGCTGCGTCACTAACTCAAGATCATCAGGTGGCATATCAAGCATAAACCGATGGCCAATGAGTTCACTGATGGACTTATTGAAGTACCGACAGTAGGCATTGTTCACAAAAGTTAGGATCCCACTAGCCAAAAAACGACAGATGAGCTCTGTTTGATCTTCGACAATGGCCCGATACCGAGCTTCACTATGATGTAGAGCAGCCTCCACTAGTAGTCGCTCTGTAATGTCGTGAATAATGCCAACTAAAATCTGCGACTGGCCCGTTAACGTGGGAATGACAGACTGGGTCAGGGAGGCGGAGAAGGATTGGTCAGCACGGGTTAATATTAATGTCGTTTCTGACACTTTTTGACTATCTGAGTGTAGGCGACTATAAACCTGTTCTGCTAACGCTGGCTGATTCAATATCTCAATCGATTGGCCTACGAGTTCATCATCCCGATATCCAAAGCTAGTACAAAACCGTTGGTTAACAAATAAAAATATTCCCTGCTCATCGGTAATGTAGACCTCATCATGAATCGTTTTTAAGACATGGGATAATAACTCACTTTGAGATTCTAATTGGCGGTTTTTGATCGCTTTATCAATCGTTGCCGGCAGAACAGTCAGATAGGTGCGCTCAGGATCCTTAATCAAGTAATCAGAGGCCCCCGCCCGCAGCATCATGACAGCAATTTCTTCATCACCACTGCCAGTCGAAATCACACAGGGAATCTTGGCACTTACTAAATGATCGATAACGTCTTGAGCTGTGCCATCCCCCAGTTGGTAGTCCAGAACAGCAATGTCGAAGGTATCAGTGGTCAGCAGACCTTTAGCTTCCCCTATAGAACCAGCCACTTTGTAGTCATACTGAAGCCCAGCTCGCCGAATCAGTCGCTGGAAGGCAATTTGGTCGACCTTGTCATCTTCAATGAGTAAAACCTTGATATGTGACACACTGTTCTCCGGTATACCTGACTTAATATAAACTAATCTAAATGCAAATTTGAATAACGAGTGCTAATCATGATGCTCTTCGAAGATCGGGCTGAGGTTGAGTCGCTTGCTTAGGTAACGTAAAGTAAAATGTACTCCCTTGCTGGGGTTGAGATTTAACCCAAACGGTTCCTCCATACATCTCCACAATTTTTTTCACAATTGTCAAGCCCACACCTGTACTACCTGACTCCTCAAACGAAGATAGCGTCTGAAAGATTTGAAAAATCCGATGATGATGGGCTGGCTCAATCCCAACTCCGTTATCCTGAATCCAAATAGTCCATTGCTCCTCAGACTCTTCACATCCAATCCGGATCTGGCCCTGTGGCTTGTCGATGTAGTTGACAGCGTTAGAGATTAAGTTCTGTAGAACTTGGCGGAGGCGAACTTCCTCGCCATAAACGGTTGGTAATGGGGACTCTATGACAACTTGCACCGGTGGAGGTAGCTCAATAGTGTCTAGAATATGGGCGACAATTTCATTAAGATTGACAGGGAGCCACTGTTCTCGAATACGACCCACACGAGAATATCGTAGGACACCGTCAATTAAGTCCCACATTCGTTTAATCCGTTTGGTCAATAAGTCTAGCAGCTCCTTCGCTTCATCATCGAAATAGTGAGCTTGATCTGTTGCAATCCAATTCACTAAGGATCCTATCCCACGCAGAGGTGCTTTTAGGTCATGGGAAATAATATAAGCAAAGTCCATCAACTCACGATTAGCCTCTTCAAGTTCAGCGAGTAGCTGCGATTGTCGAGCCTCCGAGCGTTTGCGCTCAATAGCATGAAGGATCGAACGTTCTAACAACGGCGTATTGATTTGACCTTTAACTAAATAATCTTCAGCCCCCATTTGAATTGCAGCCATGTCGATGTCATGGTCTCCCAATCCGGTCAACAGAATAATAGGCTTCTGACACCCTCGCTCTAGCGCTAGCTGCAATAGCTCAAGTCCATTGCGAGCCTCAAGCCGATAATCAAATAGGTAGACATCATGTTGCTCCTGTTCTAGAGTTTCAGCCGCTTGTTCAAAGGAGCTCACCCAGTCTAGTTGGAAGCTAACCCGTTCTGACTCACTGAGTAAATCTCGAGCCACAACATAATCATCTTCGTCATCGTCTACCAACAGGATCCGGTAACTGAGAGGTCCCATAAGCACACCTAACTTAACTAGCTGTGTCCTGACTTGAGTTGCTATGCTCCAACTTGATCGGGCAATTCGACAATTTCAAACCAGTAACGGCCTAGCATTTTCATAATTTCCACCATAGAGTCAAAAGTCACTGGCTTAGCAATAAACGAACTCACACCCAGATCGTAGGTGCGGAGAATATCTTCTTCTGCTTTAGACGTAGTCAAGACCACAATCGGAATCTGGCGGAGCTCTGGACTAACCTTAATTTCTTGCAGTGCCTCGCGACCATCTTTACGGGGCATGTTGAGATCAAGCAAAATCAAGCTGGGTCGGGGTGAGGCTTGTTCATCGGCATACTGGCCACGGTGGTTCAGATAATCCATGAGTTCCTCGCCATCCCCCACAAAATGGAGGTTGTTAGCTAACCGATTTTCCTCTAAAGCTTCCTTCATCAGCATCCGATCATCCGGATCATCCTCAGCCACCAAAATAGTGATGGGCCTACTACGCTTCTCCATAACCGTTTACTCCAAACGAGGGCTCTGTGGATTGAATGGGTATCGTCACGATAAAGGTTGTTCCTATATTCGGGACACTTGCTGCCGAAATGGATCCACCATGACGCTCAACAATCTTACGACAAATGGCTAGACCTACCCCTGTACCGTCATAAACACTGCGACTATGTAGCCTTTGGAATACCTGAAAAATCCGATCCACATACTTAGCTTCGAACCCAATGCCATTATCACGAATCCAACACTGACATAAGGATCCTTGGTACGCTGAGGCGTTTGCTTGCTGTCGAGCCACTTGGCGGGTGAGCCGGTCGAGTGCCTCCGGGCTCTGAGGAGTCGAGGGGGAGACGAAGGTCTGAAAACCTTGAAGTTGGTGAGGGTCAATGCGATGGCAGGTAATCTCAATAATCGGATCCACACCCTCGCGATGAAACTTAAGAGAGTTGGCAATTAAGTTCTGAAACAGCTGCTGCATCTGGCGAGGATCGGCCTGTACAGCCATCAATTCATCCACATGAACCTGAGCATTAGCCGCGTCAATAGTCACCTCTAAATCAGAAATAACATCCTTCACAATGTCAGTAAGATTAGCCGTGTCAAAGGGCTGTGCCTTGGTTGTCACCCGGGAGAATGCTAATAAATCGTTGATCAGAGCTTGAGCTCGTTCTGCCGCATTTTGCATGCGTTCTAGGTAATCAAGACCTTTATCCCCTAGTGCCTCTCCAAACTTATGATACAGACGATCACCAAACGCGCGAATCTTACGGAGTGGTTCCTGCAAATCATGAGAGGCCACATAGGCAAAATCTTGCAGTTCACGATTACTTTGTTCTAGACGAATCGTGAACTCACGCAATTCTTGCTCGATTACCCGGCGGCGTTCTACTTCTCGGCGCAACTCATCTGCAGCCTTACGTTCCGTGATGTCTGTCGCAATCCCTACAAATCGATTGGCCCGTTTGGGATCCCGCACAATAAACCCTCGGTCATGGATCCATCGAATCTCGCCATCGGGTCGAATAATCCGAAACTCGATATCCAACTCCTGCTGATGAATCATGAGATTATCGTATGCGAGTCGCACCTTTTCTACATCGCTGGGATGCGCCGCATCAATGAAACTAAATGGATCATTGTTAACCGTATCTCGTGACCGACCCCAAATGCTTTCATAGCCGGGGCTAACGTAAAACTGACGATGAGCTGCACTCGGATCGAGAATCCAAAACACGTCTCGGATGTTCTCTGCAATCTGCCGAAACCGTTCCTCCCGGTCCTGAAGTTGCTCCGCTGCCTGCTTGCGATCCGTGATATCGGTGGCCACACCCAGGATGTAACGGATTCGCCCTGTACCATCGAATTTGGGGTAGGACCGCTCTCGAATCCATCGCAGACTGGTATCAGCGCTAAGGATCCGATATTCCAAATCGTAGCTCTGCTGAAATTGAATAGAGTCCCTGATAAGGCCCTGATCTGCTGGATGAACGGTGTCAAGAAAGGCCTCAAGACTCAATGAGCCAGTTAAATCCTGCTCACCCCAGAGTTGAGCATACCCTGGACTCCGGTAAGTAAACTGATAGGTGTACGGGTCCCGTACCCAAAATGCACTCCCAATCGTTTCAATCAGGTCTCGAAAGATATCATGGGCTAGTGCATTCATAATTCTGGAAATCTTAACAACTAGTATTACAGTGAAGGGAGCTGATAGTCATGACTGGGCCCAAGAGCCTAACTTATTTCCCGAGTTTTAAGAGACCACCTGAACCAGTGAATTGAAGGCAAGCCGGTCGAGACAACAGGATAACTCATTCTACCCATACCAGTGATGGTCAAAGTATTACGGATCCTTAGTCTCCAGAGTGTCCCAGGGTAATACACTATCCCAATGAATACGCTCACTATGCCCAGATGGATCCATTTGAATTCCGAATCTCATACATGGGAACACTGTTGACTGAAATCTCAAGTCATTTCTTAAGCGACCTCTCGGATTATCTTATCAAGTTGTCTTATCGAATTATCTTATCAAATTGCCTTATCAAATTGCCTTAGGGCTTTTCGTCTCGGTCTCCCTAATGGACTAGTCTAATAAAATTTGTAACTCTTGAATTATGCCGCCCTAGGCAGGTGAGGCTAGCGAGTCTCTGCCGGATTCACCCTCCTTACTCAGACTAGCCCAGGGATTCTTAAGGCAGATATCAGGATTATCCTTTTAGAATGAGGGATACTTTGACCTCAGTAACCATTTCTATTGGATGCAAACGTGACGGCACATCGGGTTCGGAAAGCTGTGATTCCAGCGGCAGGACGGGGAACGCGCCTACGCCCTGCAACTAGACTACTTCCTAAAGAGCTGCTTCCTATTGGCAATACGCCGATGATCCATCGTGCCGTAACAGAATTAGTGCGGGGAGGCATTGAGGAGATTGCTCTGATCATCAGTCCTGCGAAAGCCTCTGTTTGGGACTACTTTGCTGAAATTACCGAAGGACTAGATTGCCAGCTCGAACTGCTAATCCAGGCTGAACCAACCGGCACAGCCAATGCCATTGCACTAGCGGAACCCTTTTTAAGCCAGGATCCGTTCGTCATTTACATGCCCGATGAAGTCTGTTTCTGCCGCCAGTCGCCCATTGCCCAGTTGTGCGCGACCTACGACCGTCATCAGAAAGCTGTTCTCGCACTGACCTGGTTAACCCCCGAGTGGGCTCCGTATTTCAAAGGCACCGGGCGTCTCTTAACGGAGCCTATTGATGACACCACCTACCGCATCACGCGCCTGCTCGATAAAACACCAGATCCCTTTCCTGTTGAAGGGACAGGATCCTTGAAAGGGGTCGGAATTGGCGTTGTCGATCGCACTTTTTTTGACCTTCTCCACCAATTACGGCCTCAAGGAGATTGTTATCCGGAATTTGATGACATCTTGATTTGGCAGCACTTAACTCGGACAGGCCAATTGCTCGGATCCTTGACTGATGGGATTGTCTTTGATGCCGGCCAGCCTCAGGGGTTTGCTGCCGCGAATCGATGGTGGCTGGAGTTCTGTCAACCCATGGATTCTGTGAACTCTCCCGGATCCTCTCAACCCTCTCGTTAATCAGGATCCAGGAGAGCGTAGTCTTCACTTCAGGCGAATTATAAGGATCCGTCTAGGCTAGGGTAATTCACCTGACCAAAATGGTGGAGACGGCCCAGTGGCCAGAAGCGCACAAAGGTGTGGCCGATGATATTTTGTCTCGGCAGGAATCCCCACACATGTGAGTCTTGACTGTCATTGCGATTATCGCCCATCACAAAATAGCTATCCTCTGGCACCACAAAATCAGTCATATCCGTATCGGGTCCAAGAAAGCAACCGGATCCTGGGCAATCGTAGGTGGGAGGAGCTGCTGTGTAAGGTTCGTCTAGAGGAACATCATTAACAAAAACCACCCCATCCTGAATCCGCATCCGATCACCTGGGATCCCAACGATCCGCTTAATGTACGCGCCTCTGAAATCGAGTTCTGCCGGTGGCTGAAAGACCACAATATCGCCCCGCCGAGGCTCAGTGAAGTGATAGCTAACTTTTTCAACTACAAGCCGGTCTCCAATCTCCAAGGTGGGAATCATTGACTCAGATGGGATCCATCGAGCCTCCGCTACGAAGGTTCGGATCCCAAGGGCCAAGACTAGGGCCAACACAATGGTGACCAAATTGTCTCGTTTACCGATAGAGAGAATCATCCCTACTAAGCCCATCAACAGATTGTCATCCTGCCCTGAGGTTGAGGAGTGTGGAGCTGAGGAGGACTGGGAGCGAGTACTCTGGACGGAGGAGGGGTCTGGAGTAGGGGTCATTGACGACCCAGTTTCGGCAGAGGACGGCACTTGAGTCTCGTTGTCGGAATGATTCATAGGTGTTACGTCGTTCGTGGTGCTATCTCAACAAGCCCCATCTATTATTGCACCGAGCTCTGAGACCGTCTAACTAGCTTGCCTCGATAGCTCTGGAGATGCTTGCTTATCCGCACAGATCTTCGTGTTCCAGGAGGAAGTGCCGCTCACTAAGGCTCTTATAATCGCCCTCAAGCAGTTCTAATCGTTCACCCTAGTACTTCTGCGAATTCAACACCCCAGAGAAACAATGAAGCTTAGCTAATGCCTCCGATAGAATCTACGATATCCTAGGAATGCTTCGGGACCTTGAGAGCTTCTGGTATGAGTCTAACCTTACATCTGACCGCTGAAACCATTCATGCCCTCGACCTTACGCCCGCCCACGACCTAGTCCGGATGATCCTGACGGATCCGGTAGCAGCCCTGCAGTCCGTCCAATGCTCTATCGACTATCCTCGCGCCCTCGATGATCCTCGCGAACTCTCTGAGATTCCAGACGTGCGTCTATGGTTTATTCGGCTCGATGCGACTTATCCTTGGATCCCGCTGTTCCTCGATTGGCAACAGGGAGAATTAGTTCGGTATACTGCCATGCTAATTTCCCATCGTTTTTTCCCCAGTGAAGGGATCCGGTTCGATGATGAGGCCCTTGAAGTCTTTGTCTATTCTAAGATTTTCGTGTTAATGAACTGGATGAAAGACCATCAGGTGGGCAGCCCTTCCGATTTACGGAACTTGGCCCTCGTGTTTGGCTTCGAGATCAACGATGACTTTCTCAAGCTATGGGAGCAAGACCATTGAGCGGTTATCTCATCACGGGCACCCAGGATCCTGATACCCTCTTTACCCCTACTTCAGAGTGGCTCGCTCGCTGTCTCGAGTCCTACTCCAAACGGTATCAACTCGCCTCCCCATGGCAAGTGCTCCGTGTCTCTCCCCAATTGGCTCAAGTGGACTGGGGATCCTTGTGGCATACCTACAGTCAATTGCGCTTGGCTAATGAACCTGTTGTCGTTGTGTATCCTGGCAGTCTCGGGGATGGAATGGATGCCCATTGCACCGTCGCTGATCTGGCCAGGGATTGGCGGATTCCTGTGATGCTCACGTTACCCGTAACGGCCTCTATAGTGAGTCAAACGGTGGCCTTTACCGCCTTAGCCCGTCAGTCTGGAGCTTGCATCCAAGGAGTTGTCCTTTTTGCCCTCGAGTCATTAGAGCCTCAACTGAGTCATGGCATTGTCAGCCGGATCCAGACGCTGGCCCAAGTGCAAGTATTAGGGATCCTGTCCTACCCCGCCTTGGAATCTGGTGCTGAGGGGGACTGGGCTAAGCAGGCGGCAACCCTCCATTTAGAATCATTAAACTGATAGAATCATTAAACTGGCCCGTCAGTTTCAGTGCTCCAAACCAGCGTCTCAGTCGGCGGCACCGGTTGGGCGTGTTGAGCTCGCCATAGCCAGTATGCCCGAATTAACTGGCCGTCCCCGATGAGCTTCAAGGTAATCGCCACACCAGTACCTGTCCACCCCAGAGGACCGAGGATAAGGCCAGTACCGAGGAGTAACCACAGGCCGGTTAGATTGAGCCCAATGCCCTGAATCATCATGGATCCGAGTGTTTCACGTCCCATTGCTTTATCCTTACTGTTGCGTAACGGTGGTGTAGCTCTACTCTCGGAGATCAAGGGGGAATGAGTCTATTGGTTCTAGCCTTAGCTTGGCTGCAGCAAAGGGTAAGGTTAGGGTGTGTAGCGCCTAGCTCCAATGAGCCGATTATGCCTACGTATTTTGCCCATATGAGTTAAACTTCGTTGTGGGTCATCGTGAAGTGATGGGCTAACCTGCCGGCAGTACTGGCTCATTCAGACTTAACTCAGCCCACTATTTTGAACTTCAAAATAACTTCTAGACTGCACCAGTAGGTTGCACGGTAGTGTAAGGGCAGACTAGTTCAGAAGGACAAGCGTGTACTGATGGCTAAGGCGTTATCTTGGGCACTGACTATTGCAACCTACAACCGGCGGCATATCCTACCTCGCTGCCTAGAATTGGGAGCAACGCAATCCTGGCCTCCCCAACAAATTGTCGTGGTGGACTCAAGTGACGATTGGGAGGTCACACGAGATCTCATCATGACTGATCTAGCCCCCCACTATCCGGCCATTGAATGGATATACGAACCTGCTAAGCTCCGTGGATCAGCTCCCCAACGTAATCAGGCCGCGCGGCGAGCTCAGACTGACATCGTATTTTTGATTGACGATGACTCTTTGATGTATCCCACTTGTGCCGAAGCGATCATGACAGTCTACACCGCCGACACTCAGGGCAAAATTGTAGGGGTATCAGCCATGAGTGCAGACCGGGATCCCAGCGAAGGGAAAACTCCAGATACTGATGTTACCGAAGAGGCCTATAGATCCTCTCCTACAACAGGATCCTCTCCTACAGCTGCAGTTAAAGTTAAAAAGACGACGGGCTTGAAGCAAGTGGTGCGACAATGGCTGAGGTCAGATGATCGTTTTGTCCCCTACGATGAGGACTTTCCCCGGTATCCTCTCCCCCCTGAAGTTCAGAGTTTAAAAGTGGGTTGGCCACGACTCATGGGGGGCTATGCTATGACCTGGCGACGCGATATTGTTTTGAAAGAGCCTTTTGAAGAACGCATGAAACGGTACGGTGCGGGGGAAGACTCGGATATGAGCTATCGTGCCTCACGACACGGAGCCTTAGCGAAAGCGTTTGATGCCTGGCTCTTTCATGCCGAAGCCTCTGGCGGACGACTATCACCTTATACTGTCACAGCATTAGGCGTTCTGAATCCTCTAATGATGCATCGGTTGTATAGCAGCGATCGTCAACGCTCTAAGTCTCGTAATCGGGCTCTGTTGCGGCGGCGACTGGTGATTGAAGGTCTCAAAGATCTAGAATCACGCAGCTGGACGTTACCTCGGGCTCGAGGGATCCTATTCGGGTTACAACAGCTAGACCGGATCCTGGATGCCCCAGATGAAGTAATTGATTCTATGTATGAGACATTACAAGATCAGCTCTTGACTCCGCCGCGCTCGGCCTAAGCTTATGACTCTAGAGCTTGGTTATTAACTTCACCTATTATGAATGCTTATGGAACCGAATTTTCTGGTTATTGGAGCACCCAAAGCCGCAACAACTAGCATCTGTACTTTTTTAGGGCGCCATCCGGACGTGTTTATGTCCTATCCGAAGGAACCCTTCTTTTTTTGCTATGACCATGTTTATGCCAAAGGGTGGGACTGGTATCTATCTATGTTTGACAAGGCCAACGGCAAGGCTGCCATCGGAGAAGGATCCACTCCCTATGCCCAAGTCGACACGTTCCCTAACACAGTGCCTCGGATCAGCTATCATCTCCCTGAGGTTAAACTCATTTACTCGGTCCGCCATCCGATTGAACGCATCGAGTCCCATTGGATTGAGATGCACAGTCAGGGATTAACGATGTCACCCTTTTTGAAAGCCGTCCGAGAGGATATTCAGTATCTAGATGCAAGCTCCTATTGGAAGCAACTATCTGCCTACCGCCAGCATTATTCTGATGATCGAATCTTGATTGTCTTTTTTGAAGATTATCGGCGTGATCCGGATCGTGTCTTACGTCAGTGTTTCGAGTTTTTAGGGGTGGATCCTTCAATTCAGCTACAGGGAGCCCATGAGCCTGTTTACGCATCGGTGGGTAAGCGGCGAGATCGATGGCTAACAAATATGTTGAGGCGACGTGTGCCCGGATTTTTAGAACTGCGTAATCGAATGCCCAAACGGATCCGGACGTTGGCGAGTCAATGGCTAAAGGCAGAAATTAAAGGACGACCAGAATGGGACAAGTCAACACGACAATGGGCTATTGAACAGTTGCATCAGGATACCCAACTGTTTTTGGACTATTGCGGGCGCCCCCATGACTTCTGGATCCTGTCATAAATGTAACGACAGCCGAATCCCTCTGATCGGAAACAGGGAGGATGCCACAGAGTTAATGCAAAACGCGATGACCTACTTAATAGAGATTGGCTGTATAAGTAACCCTTGATCCTGGGATAGTCTGATTAGAGAGGGCTTCATTAAGATCGCGAGAGCCATTGTGTGGTGATGTGTGAAAACGGATAGTATCTTCTACACGCTCTTT